>NZ_CAKAKL010000003.1:0-300000 GCF_916619195.1 Inquilinus sp. Marseille-Q2685 | reverse complement strand
TGCCGCGCACGGTGATTTGCTCGTATAGCGGACTGGGCTCGCCCGACAGATCGTAATAGGCGGCGAGATGAACCACCGAAGCGATCCGGTCGCCATAGGCGATGCGGACGCGCTCGAACGCGGCCTCGATCGCCTCCTCGCTGGTCAGATCGATGCAGACACACTCCGCAGCCGGGGGAGGCGTCCGATTGGCGATCTTGTCGAATCCGACCAGCCGGTAACGTCCGGCAAGCCTGTTGACGAGCGCCGCGCCGATGAAGCCGCTGCTTCCCGTGATGATGACCGTTTCGGCGGGCGGCATCCATAGCTCCTTTCACCCATGGCTCAGCTATGCCCGGCCCTGCTCATCAGTCGCCCTCCACAATCACAGGAGATCCGCCGTCTCCTTCGGAAGTGACATGAGGATCCTGCTAGGGCACTCACAATGTCGTGAGCGTGAATGGGCGCTTGGAGAGAAGAACAAGGGGCGTCGACCTGACGTTCCGCGGCCCGAGCCTTTGGCCGACAAGGGACTATCGTCGCTCATGCTGGAGACATTTCACCTGATCACAGTGTTCCTGACCCTGACACAGGCCGTGCGGCTGCGCCTCATTACCTGCGAGCGTCCGATATCAGGCGAGGGGCTTCCCCGTTTATGGGATAGGTGCTTCTCATGATCGCGCCGGTCACCGGCGCCGCGTTCCGTTCGGCGTCCGAAAGTCCGTATGTCTCCTTCGTGCTTCGCGGCTCGTCGACGATCGTCGGGAACAGGAGCGCGATGTTCCCGTCATATCCGATGCCTGATGCCCGTCCGAAGCAGTCCTCGCGCATGAACTCGCGATCGCCGGATGCGGAACTCGGCTGATCTCCGTGCGGTTGCCCGTCCAGCGGACACGAGGAATCGCATGATCGAACAGCCAATCGACTATTTCCTGATTGCCTGGTTCGTGCTCGCCCTGCTGTCGACGGCCTATGTCGCCTGGGATCAGTTCCGGAACAATCCGGAGCCGGTCGTCATGCGCTGGGGCTTCATTCTCGTCACCCTCTACATGGGACCGTTCGGCCTGCTGCTGTATGTGCTGGCCGACAAGGAACCGCGGCCGGGCACCCATGAGGAGTTCACGGCGCCGCTCTGGAAGCAGGGCATCGGCTCGACGATCCACTGCGTAGCCGGCGATGCGACCGGGATCATTCTGGCAGCCGCAGTGACGGCCGTCCTCGGCCTGCCGATGGGGATCGATCTCGTCATCGAATATGCCGCGGGCTTCGCGTTCGGCCTCTTCATCTTCCAGTCGCTGTTCATGAAGGAGATGATGGGCGGCACGTATTGGGAGAACGTGCGGAAGACCTTCCTGCCCGAATTCATCAGCATGAACGCCATGATGGCCGGCATGGGGCCGGTCATGGCCTTCCTGATGATGGGCCGGGACATGCGCGCCATGGAGCCGACGGAGCTCCTGTTCTGGGGGGTGATGTCGCTCGGCGTGATGGCGGGCTTTGCGCTCGCCTATCCGTTCAACGTCTGGATGGTGGCCAAGGACCTGAAGCATGGGCTGATGACCGACCGCAAGCCGGGCACCCGGTTCCACCAGGCGCGCCCGGCAAATCCGGGTGCCAAAGACCATCGCGAGCGTCACGGCGGTGGGGCCGCGGCTCATGGCGAGCAGCACGCGCATCATGGAGCGGCTCAGCACGGTGGCGGAGAACGCCGTCATGGATCGGACCTTCCTCCCGCCAGGGCCCCGACCGGGCCGCAGGTCGCGGCCATGGCCGGCGTCACCTTCCTGATGCTGCTGACCGGCCTCGTCACCCCGGCCTTCTCCGTCAATCTCGGGCTGAGCGCGCGCGACGTGGGCGGCGTCATCATGCCGCCGGGCATGATCATGGATTTCAACACGCCGGGCGAGACGATGCGCGACATGGCTGCAATCCGGCCCGGCCTCGTCAGCTATGAGGCCCCGCCCACGGCCCGCGGCGACCAGCCGCTCAAGCCCCGCATCGAGAACGGCGCCAAGGTGTTCGACCTTGAGGCCTCCGTCATTCGCTGGAACATCCTGGGCGGCGAGACGGTCGAGGCCTATGCCTACAACCGCCAGGTTCCTGGCCCTCGCCTCGCCCTCACGCAGGGCGACCGGGTGCGGATCAACTTCACCAACCGCCTGCCGGAATCGACGACGGTCCATTGGCATGGGCTGGTCGTCCCGAACCAGATGGACGGGCCGGCAGAGATCACGCAAGCACCCGTGCCGCCCGGCGGCCGCTACACCTACGAATTCGAGGTCGGCCAATCCGGCACCTATTTCTACCACACCCATGACCACGCCGACCGTCAGCAGGCCCTGGGGCTTTACGGCGCCCTAGTGATCGCGCCACGCGATCCGGCCGCCGAACCCCGCGCCGACCGTGAGTACACGATTCTGCTGCAGGAATGGCTGAAGCGGAGATGGCTCACCTATCCGGCGATGCTCATGGAGGGCGGCCTGCCGAACTTCTTCACGATCAACGGCAAGGCCTATCCCGCGACCGACACGATCCGGATGAAGGTCGGCGAGACCGTGAAGCTGCGCTTTATCGGATCCAATAACAATTTCGTGCACCCGATGCATGTCCATGGCGGCCCCTTCGAGGTGGTCGCCATCGACGGAGAAACCCTAACGGAGAGCGCGCGCTATCTTGCCGACACCGTAAATGTCGGCCCCGGACAGCGGTTCGACGTGATCTGGACCGCGCGTCGGCCGGGCAAATGGCTGATCCACTGCCACATCCCCCATCATACGACGAACAACAACGTCGAGGAGGCAGGCGGCGGCGGGCTGACGATGATCCTCGACGTCGAGGCCTGACTGCGGGCCGACGTCACCGGCTTCTGAAGGCGTGGGTGGCATCGGGGGTGCCGAGCTGCCCACCTGTGGCAACGGCCGGCTCGGCCCGAACCGGCTGCCGGGCGCTCCAAAATGACGATCTCTTCGGCAGCGCGGCTCTTCGCGTAGACAGCGGTGCCAGCCGAGGCGTGTGCCGGATCGCGCTGATCAATCCGCGGCGCCCTCCCGCTTCCGAGCCGTCATGAGCCGCACCCGTCCAAGCAGCAGGGATCAATTCGGAAAAGGTGGCGGCGCCAGATATCGGCTTCGTCGCGCTCGTCTCGGTCGGTCTCCGAGAACTGCGGCCGGCGATGAGACGGTGGTGATCGGCCTGATCCGCGAGCAGCCGCCCGCGCGCATCGGGCGCGGATCGGTTTGTCAGAAGCGGTCGTTTCCTTCGATCCGAAGATTGTTGATCTTGGTTTTGCCCAGGACCTTCAGGAGCAGGTTCCGGCATGCCCGCAACCCAGGGTAGAGGAGATGCGACAGTGCCCTGGACCGAAAGACATAGTGGCTCAGCTTGTTGAACAAGCCCGATCGATTGCTGAGAAGCGCGAGCGTGTGGATCGCCTCGCTGCCGTAGTAGAGCTGTCCGCCCTTTCTGACGACCATCCCTTGGTCGATGTCGAGCCCTGCCTTGGTGATCTCCTCCATCACCGGGGTCAAGTCGCGCGCATTGACGAGCCGCAGCCTGCCCGCGGTCGGTTGAATCCGCACCCACTGACAGTATGTGTCGCAGGCTGGACACTCCCAGTCGTACACCAGGAGGATCTCGTCGGAGGCGTCCGCGGAACGGTGCCCATTTTCGCCGGGACCATGGCCGGACTGACGAGCAGCGGTCGTGTTCACAAGGCACCTCTCTTCCTGGGTCCAAGTGCATGCCGCGGGCAGGCCGAAGGGGCACCGGCGGCACCGCGAGGATGACTGCGTCGGTGACGCCGGTCAGCCCGCCAGGGAAGGACATGCCGCCTGCCCAGATCGCCACGGCCGGCAGCGGGTCCGCCGGACATTCTCCGAGACTGTAGCATGGGACGCTGCAGAGCCGGTCGCCTGGGATCGCGGCATTTCGGCTCGCACTGTTGCCGCCTGGACCGCGGGTTCGTTCTCCTTGTCTCAAGCGTTCTGCACCGACGGAACGATGCAGCTCGAGCTGGAGTTTCTATCGAGATTGGCAGTTCACGCGGAGATCGGTCATCGCCCATCACACCCATACCTCTGGCACCGGCAGCACCGCTGCACTGCACGGCCATCCGCTGCACCCGATGCTGGTCGGCTTTCCCATAGCGCTCTTCATCGGAGCGTTCGTGACCGACCTTGCCTATCTGGCTGCAGGCGATGCCTTTTGGGCGCGGGCCTCCTTCTGGTTGCTTGTTGGCGGGCTCGCAATGGGTTTGGGCGCAGCGCTCCCAGGCGCCATTGATCTGCTGACGATCAAGCACGCGCGCAGCTGGAGATTGGCCTGGATGCACGGTCTGCTGAACATCGGCGTTCTGCTTCTGGCCCTCGCGAACATGGTGTTACGGTGGGAAGATATGGCGGGAGCCGTGCTACCTTACGGCCTGCCGCTCTCCGCGGTGTCGGTTGCCCTGCTTGCCGTCACCGGCTGGCTCGGTGGCGAAATGGTCTTCCAGCACGGGGTCGGCGTTTCCAGATCCGTCGGCGCTTCCGGCAACAAGCTTCATGAACATGCGCCCGCCGTACCGTCACGAAATGACGCTGGTCATCATCACGAACAGGATGGCCGTAAGCAACCGCCCGAGAGATAAGATCGCTTACCCTCGCCCGAAGCATGAGACCTTCGCTGCTTGGGATGTGATCTTAATGATCCTGAACCTGAACCGAAGCATGTCCGTTGGCATGATTCGCAGCCGACCTGGATAGTGCGGCGCTGACTTGCGCTGGTCCCGCGTATTTCTGAACATCGCGACGCGTCCCTCCGCTCTCGGAGCGGCCCGTTGTCACCTGCGCTTCGCGCCGAGCGACGCCTCCCGGGTCGAGCGCTGGTGCGTCCTCTTGAGCGAATGGCGGATCCGGCATCGCGTTTGCCGCAGCGTCAAGGACCCGGAGCGGCGATCACCGGCTCATCGCCGAGCACAAGCCATGCCGCGACTCTTCGTCCGGAATCCGCGGATGCCATCATCCGGTCGATCGCACGATTTCGCCGAATGAGCCTCGACAATCCCTGGCGCTCGACAAGCGAACCTGCAGTTCAGGACACGAGAGCGTCAACGGCGAGCTCATTGCGCGTCTCGATGTCGATTCTACGTTGAGGCAGGATGACGAACCCCATCTCAGAAGGAATTTGACATCCGTTACATTCCGTAACAGGGAAGAAATTCTGCAATTACATTCGCCAGTTACGCATTTTCTCACAAGCCACGGCAGAGATGTCTGCTCACTGCATTCTGCTATCTGAAGAATGTTCGTGCGAGAGCATCGAGCCAAGTCCTGCCCACCAGCATGATGAGGAATACTTCCCATGAAGGCACAGACGGCTCTTGTCGCGTTCGTATCTCTTGTCGCCGGGATGGCAGCGGCTCCGGCTTCGGCGCAGATGCCCGCGCGCGACATCGTCGAGAAGGTTCGTGTACTGTCGCATGACAGTCGCTGCTCAACCGAAGTCGCAAAGCTGCTGACGTCGCTCGGGATTTCAGCCGACACCCTGGCGGACATCGACTCCACACCCAATGCGAGCGCCCGTCGCCCTTCCACCCAGCTCTGGATCAAGCGTTCCGACAGCCCCGGAAGGATCGTCGCCACCTTCGGCGCTGACTGCCAGGCGACGCAGGTCTACGGGCGGGACGGAGCCGCGCTGACAATGGGAGAAGACGTCGCTGCCAGACCTGAGTGAGCAGGCTCCCGGCGGGTATCGGCACATCTCGGCGCCCGATCTTCCGGACGCCTTCGGAGGCCCTGTTACACTCTGTAACAGGGCAGACATGTTCCGCTTACGCATTCCCGCTATCCCAGGTGGTCCGCCCGCTCGGAGGAGGACATCGAGTTGAGCCGCCGGAGCTGAGACGGTCTGGGGACGACCTGCGATGAACCCCTATGGCCGAGAACGTATCCGACCACAGTCATCCATGTCGTTGCGGGATGTAGAAATCTACGCTGTCACATAGGAGATTCATTCATGGCTAGATCCAACGGAGATGCGCCCGGGATTGGACGGCTGGCGGCCCGCATCGCTACCGCCGGAGGAGCGCTCTCCATGGCGTTCATCATCTCAGCGAATATGGCCGCGGCAGGCGTGGGCAGCCAAACCGAAGCGGCTGCCCGTCCCCTCGCTGGCGGCGTCCGGCTCGCCCAGGCTCAGGGAGGCAAGCCGACTGGCACCGGCAAGGTGAACTCGGTCGATGCGGGCCGACGCATGGTCAATCTCAGCCACGGACCGGTCGCTGCTCTCGGCTGGCCAGCCATGACAATGAATTTTCCCGTGGCGCAGTCCGTGAATCTCGCATCGATCAGGGAAGGCAGCCAGGTGACCTTCACCTTGGGCAAGGGGGAGAACGGCAAGTACGCCATCGACTCCCTTCGCCCGGCACCCTGACCCAGACCGTCAGAGTCCCGACGGCCCCGGCATTCGACGATGCTGGGGCCTGTACCGGCCGCAGCTCGGCCGGCGACGGCACCGCATCATTGCGGCTGCGGCAATCCGAGCCTCGGCAGGGTGATTGTCACACGAAGGCCACGCGCCTCCCGGTTGCTCAGTTCGATGTCCCCGCCATGGGCCCGGATGACCGAGCGCGCGACGGCGAGGCCAAGGCCGGTTCCACCGGTCTCGCGGCTGCGGGATCCGTCGATGCGATAGAACGGCTCGAAGACGCGGTCCTGCTCGGCCGGAGGGATGCCTGGTCCTTCATCGTCGACCTCGATCCGGATCTCATGGTCGCTCGACCTTGCCCGGACGACCGCACCGTTCCCGTAGAGGATCGCGTTCTGAATCACATTGGTGAGGGCGCGCTTGAGAGCCAGCGGCCGGCCGCGGAACGGCAAGTAGCTCTCCCCGACATATTCCGCCCTGTGCCCGGCATCCGCCGCAGCATTGCAGATCGTATCGAAGATGGCGGACAGGTTGACGACCTTGGCCTCTTCGGTATTTGCGTCCTCGCGCAGGAATGCCAAGGCGGAGGAAACCATGGCCTCCATTTCGTCGAGATCGGCCAGCAGCTTCGCCTTCTGGTCTGTGTCGTCAACGAATTCGGCGCGCAGGCGCACACGCGTGATCGGCGTCTTGAGGTCGTGCGAGATAGCGGCAAACATCTGAGTCCGGTCGCGAACCAGACGACGGATGCGGTTCTGCATGTCGTTGAAGGCATGTGCCGCGCTCCTGACCTCTCGGGGGCCGGTCTCCGGGAGCGGCGGCGCATCCATGTCGACGCCGAGACGTCTCGCCGCGCGCTCCAAGGCCCGCAACGGCCGAGTCAGAATCCTGACGGAGACGACAGCAAGACCAAGGATGGCAACGACCATGAGCGTCGTTGACATCAGGAGGTGTTCCTGCTGCGACCGCAATATGCTGTCGCCGATGGAGCGAAGCTCGAAATTCGCCCAGGTTCCGTCCGGCAGCTTTGTCGCGATCTGGATCCCGGAAGCGGCTCCGCCAGGATCGCCCTCCGCGTGTTCGTCGGCCGGAATTGACGATGGCCGGTTGGCCTCGAGATCCGTTTGGATCTCGGCGATGTGCCGGGTCAGCTGGGTCGTCCAGGCATCCGGCGCCATAGCCTCGACCGATGGAGCGTTGTCCCAGTGGACCTCGACGCCCGGTCCGGATAAGGCATGAGCCGTGCGATCCCGGTCCTCTGGTGACGAAGCGGCGATCGCCCTTTGCATCGCAACGATCCGCTCGGCCAAGAGGCGGCTGGTCGAGATGCCGAGTTCCTCGCGGAGGTCGCTGCGATAGAGCCCCACGCTCGCGATATGCGAAACGGTGAGCCCGGTGAGGAGGACAACGATCACACGTCCGGCAATCGTGCCGGGCAGCAGCCTCGACAGCCGGCTCATGGGCGCTCGACTGTCGGGAGGAACAGATAGCCCGCTCCGCGCACCGTCTTGATCAGGTCGGCCCCTAACGGATCGGCATCGCCGAGTTTCCGGCGCAGCCGGCTCACCTGGACGTCTATGCTCCGGTCGTAGGGCTGGCCGATGCGATTCCGGGCCATGTCCAGAAGCTGGTCTCTGCTCAGGATGCGCTGTGGATGTTCGACAAACGCCAGCAGCAGATCATACTCGCCCGCGCTCAGATCGATCGCCACGCCATCCGGGGACGTCAGCTCGCGACGGTGGGTGTCGAGACGCCAACGGGCGAAGGCGAACATCCGGCCGCCTTTCCTTTCCCGGGAAGGGGAAGAGGACGAGGTCCGCCGCAGGACGGCCTTGACCCGTGCGAGCAGCTCTCTCGGGCTGAACGGCTTCGCGAGATAGTCGTCGGCCCCCATCTCGAGCCCGACGATCCGATCCATCTCCTCGCCCATCGCCGTTAGCATGATGATGGGCATATCCGAGAAGGCGCGAATCTCCCGGCAGAGCGTCAGCCCGTCCTCGCCGGGCATCATGATATCGAGCACGACCAGGTCGATCCCGGCCGTCGCCAAGATTTCGCGCATTTCGACGCCATTGCGCGAGCTCGTCACCCGATATCCGTGCTTGCGGAGCAGCCGAACGAGCAGATCCCGAATCTCCGGATCGTCGTCGACGACGAGCAGATGAGCCCCACCGTCGAGACCACTGGCCTCAGTGAAGTCCCGGCGGGGCGGATGGGGGATCGGGGAGAGCTTCATGCGGAGCGGTCTAACACAGGGCGGCTCAACTCTATAGCCGCCGCCTCGCCCCGTTACACTCTGTAACACCCATGAAAAATCGTCGTTACCGGTTCCGCCTATGGATGTGCCGGCAAAGGTTGCCTGCTGGTTGGCCATGACGCCCCGGGAGAAACACCCGACGAGCTGCCCACCGGTGCCGAGGCACCCTCACCACCCTCCACAATGTCGGGCCGAGGATATGACGAACATCATCAAGTCTGGGCATGCTCAAGGTTTGACGGCCGCCGTGCTGTCTGCGTCGGTCTTCATGACGGCGTCCTTCGCATTCGCGGACGCCGGTCACTCCGGGACGAAGAGCATCGGGGAGCCGCCGACAGGGCGGACGACGACTCGCGTCGTCGAGATCACGATCAAGGACAGCGCCTATGAACCGAAGGCTGTCCGGGTCAAGGCCGGTGAGACGGTGCGCTTCGTGCTGAAGAACGAAGGCGAACTCCTGCACGAGTTCAACCTGGGCACCGCTGAGATGCATGCCGAGCATCAGCATGAGATGCAGACCATGGTCGAGCACGGAATGCTGACGCCGACCGCGGTGGTCGCGACCTCGATGCCCGGGATGAGCCACGACGACCCGAATGCGGTCTTCATCGAGCCGGGGAAGACGGCCGAGTTGTCCTGGACGTTCCCGGCGGGCGGCACGATTGAATTCGCATGTAACATTCCGGGACACTACGAATCCGGGATGGTCGGCAAGATCGTGTTTTCGAGCTGACCTCGGAGAGCACCATGCCTAATGGCCGAGACGGTGATCTCTCCAGACGAGACATCCTCAAGCTCGCCGGTGCGTCGGGGGTCGCCGGCTTGGTCTCCATCTACCCTGGCCGCCGCAGCTTCGCCCAGGCCACAAAGACCTACCGTCTCGACATTCGGGAGACGCGGATCACCGTGGACGGGGTGAGCAGCCGGGCGGTGATGATGGGCGGATCGGTCCCCGCCCCGACCATGAACTGGACTGAAGGCGACGAGATCGTCGTCCAGGCGACGAACCGGCTCGACGAACCGAGTTCGATCCACTGGCATGGCCTGTTGATCGCTGGGGTGATGGACGGGGCGCCGGGCTTCAACGGGTTCGTCGCCATCCCGCCTGGCGGAACCTACACCTATCGCTTCAAGCTCCGCCAAGCCGGGACCTACTGGTACCACAGCCACTCCGCCGGGCAGGAGCAGTCCGGAATGTACGGCGCCATCGTCATCCAGCCGGCCGCAGCCAATCGGGTCCGGGCGGACCGCGACTACGTGGTCGTCCTGTCCGACCATACCCAGGAGAACCCGCGGCGCGTCCTGGCCAATCTCAAGGTCGATGCCGCCTACTACAACCGCAGACAAAGGACCCTGATCGATTTCCTTCGGGATGGAAATCGCGACGGGTACGGCGCCGCCATTCGGGACCGCCTCGATTGGGGCGAAATGCGCATGGATCCGACGGATCTTGCCGACGTCACCGGCTATGCGTTTCTGGTCAACGGGCGGGGGCCGCAGGACAACTGGACCGGGCTGTTCAGACCAGGCGAGCGGGTCCGGCTGCGCTTCATCAATGCGTCCGCCATGAGCTTCTTCGACGTTCGAATCCCCGGCCTTGCGATGACCGTCGTCGCGGCCGACGGGCAGGACGTCGAGCCGGTCTCAGCGGACGAGTTCCGCTTCGGTGTCGGCGAGACCTACGACGTGATCGTCACGCCGCCGGACGATGCTGCGTATACCATCTTCGCCGAACCGATCGACCGGACCGGCTATGCCCGTGCGACCCTGGCCACCCGCCATGGCTTGGAAGGGCCGATACCGGAACGGCGTGCCCGTACCATCCTGAGCATGAACGACATGGGGATGGACCACGGCTCGATGGATATGTCCGGCACGGACATGTCCGGGATGGATCACAGCTCGATGGATATGTCCGGCATGGACATGTCGGGGATGGATCACAGCTCGATGAACATGTCCGGCATGGACATGTCGGGGATGGATCACAGCTCGATGGACATGTCCGGCATGGACATGTCCGGAATGGATCACAGCAGCATGACCGCAGGCGGCGGCAATGGGAGCAGGCGGCGGCCGTTCGGCTGGGCCGATGCCGACACGCCCGCGGGCAAGAAGGCCCTTACCTATGCGGATCTTCGAGCGGCCGTCCCCTCCGAGGACCGGCGTGAGCCGACCCAGGAAATCGAGCTTCGCCTCACCGGGATCATGGAGCGCTACATCTGGACGTTGAACGGAGAGAAGTTTGCTCGGGGGGGTGGCATCCGGGTCCCCTACGGTGAACGTGTCCGCCTACGCTTCGTGAACACCACGATGATGGCGCACCCGATGCACTTGCACGGAATGTTCGTCGAGCTCGAAAACGGCCAGGCGGACGCTCCGCCTCGAAAGCATGTCGTCGTGGTTCCGCCGGGGCAGACGGTGACGGCCCTGCTGACGGCCGACGAGCCGGGAGACTGGCCGTTTCACTGCCACCTCCTCTACCACATGGAATCGGGAATGATGACGCGCTTCATCGTCGAGCAGCGTGCCGCCCGGTCGTGATCAGCAAGGACATCCGATGACGCACGAACGACGATCCGGCGCGGGCCGGGCGCGGTGGCTGGTCATGATCTGCGGCCTCGCCGTGACGTCCCTCCTCGCCGAGGGAGCCGTGGCCGAAGAAGACGGTCCCGCAGGAACGATGGCGGACGAAGTCATGGCGGAGCACTCGATCTTCACATGGTTTCAAGCGGACCAGTTCGAATATCGCCTCAATGACGGCCAGGACAGCTTCAACTGGGAGGCGCAGGGATGGGTGGGCAGCGATGACGAGAAGGCCTGGCTGAAGACCGAGGGAGCGGTTCCGCTTGATGGACCGGTGGAAGAGGCCGAGGTGCAACTCCTCTACAGCCGCCGCATCTCGGATTTCTTCGACGCCCAGGCCGGCATCCGCTACGACATCCGGCCGGAGCCGGAGCGCGGCTTCGCCGTGCTCGGCATCCAGGGTCTTGCACCGTATTTCTTTGAGGTCGGCGCTGCAGCCTTCGTCAGCAACGAGGGCGAAGTCTCTGCGAGGTTCGAGGCGGAATACGATCTCCTGGTAACCCAGCGGCTGATCCTTCAGCCCGCCGCGGAGATCAATGTGGCCATCCAGGAGGTCGAGGAGCGCGGTGTCGGTTCCGGCATCAACGACATCGAACTCGGTCTGCGGCTCCGATACGAGTTCGCCCGCGAATTCGCTCCCTACATCGGTGTGAACTGGGAACGAAAGCTGGGCCGGACTGCCGATCTCGCCCGAGACGAAGGAGAGGATGTCAGTGACGTCTCCTTCGTCGGCGGCATTCGATTCTGGTTCTAGGAGAGAGACATGTGGGGTCTTCGTAGGCTCGCGGCCGCACTCGCCGCAGCGGCCGTCGCATTTGCGGCCGCCGCGGCTTCCGGTGCGGAAGTCAGCGTCGAGATGCTGAACAAATCCGGGGATCGGACATACGCCTATGCGCCCGATCTGCTGAGGATCCAAGCGGGAGACAGCGTGACATTCCTGGCCACCGACAAGGGGCACAATGCCGTCTCGATCGACGGGATGCTCCCGGACGGCGCATCCGCAATCCAGGTCGGCATCAACAAGCAGGCGACGGTGACGTTCGATCGCCCCGGAATCTACGGCATCAAGTGCACGCCGCATGTCGGTCTGGGCATGGTCGCGGTGATCGTGGTCGGCGACGGTGGAGATCTGGAGGCGGCGCGAGGCGCGGCCGCGAAGCTGCCGCCCAAGGCCAAGGAGCGCGTCAACGCTCTGCTCGGGCAAATCGCAGGCTGAAACTCGGCCCGAAAGGCATCGGTCCTCAAAGGCTGCGGAAGCCGCCTTCGGCGACCGATGCCGCCGGCTCCGTCAAAGAACCGGCGGATAGGGAGGACAGGCAAAGACGACGCGATGCTCTCGTTCACCGATTTCCATTTCCTCGGCGACGCCCTGTTCCTTCGCGTCTTCGATGATCCGCCCTTCTGGGTGCACCTGTTTGCGCATGTGGTCATCATAGCTGGGCCCGCGGGCCTGCTCGTGCTTGCAGTGAGCTGGTGCAGCCGACGATGGTTCTGGGCGCGCGCCGCTCCGTCCTCGCCCCGTCCCATCGCTTCGGAACAGCCGGTATCAGGTGCCGCCTCCCTGCCGCCGGGCCTCTTTCGGTATATTCTGCAACGGAGCTGGCGAGCACAGATTCTCCTGTTGCTGGGAGCGGCCGTCTCGATGCCGATCCTCTACGCGACGTTGGAGCTGCCGAAGCTCATCATCAACTCCGCAATCAGTTCCGGCCACTTTCCTGCCGATTACTGGGGATGGCGCTTCGAGCAGGTAGAGTATCTGTTCATCCTGTGCCTGATCTTCTTGGCTGCGGTCATCGCCAATGGCTCGCTGAAATACCAGATCAACCTGCACAAGGGACGGCTGGCGGAAACCCTGACTCGCCGCCTCCGTCTGGCGATCCACTCGCAGTGGCGGCGCCACGGTGAGATGGAAGGCGCCGAGATCATTCCCGTCATCGTTCAGGAGGTGGAGCCGGTCGGCGGATTTTCCGGCGACGCTTTCGTCCTGCCTGTTTTTCAGCTCGGCACCTTTCTGACGATCTTCCTCTTCATGTTCGTTCAGGACCCTGTTCTCGGAGCGGCTGCCGTCAGCCTGCTGCCCATTCAATTGGCCCTTGTTCCCAGGTGGCAGCGACGCATCAATGCCCTGGGACGAGAGCGTGCTCTCGAGATGCGCAGGCTCGGCGTCCTGATCGGCAACGGAACGGGATCCGTACACGCTTCCCCTGCCTCGTCCATCAACCGATCCTTCAGGAGAATTCAGCGGATCAGATTTGAGATCTATCGAAGAAAATTCTTCGTTAAGGGAGTAAACAACTTCATCTGGCAAATGACGCCATTCTTCTTTTACACGATCGGAGGATATCTGGTGATTGAAGGGCGCCTCTCATTTGGAGCCCTCGTTGCAGTCCTTGGCGCATACAAAGATTTCTCGGCACCGCTGCGTGAGCTTCTGGGATACTATCAAATGATGGAGGATGCTCGTGTCCGATACGAGGATATCCGGCGCTTTGTCGCGCGTACGTCGATCCCGCGACCTGAATTTCTCGACACCGACACCGCACACCAGTTGAAGGAGGTCATCTGAGATGGCGCGGCTCCGCGGTCCAAGGCAGTGCGCAAGCAGTCGCGACAATCCCGCAGCGATCGGCTGCGTTTCGCCGAACGTCAGCAGCCACGCGGGAACATCAATCCTCCTTCTCGGGTGATGGCGCGAAGAGGTCAGCCCGGTGTCGCCCTTCCCCGGAATGCGACGCCGCGCCGACGGGACCGGCCTCGACACCAAAGCGCCCCGCCTTCCGGGCCTGGACGAAGGCGCGGTCGCTGGCAAGGAAGCTCTCCAGCATGTAGGGGACCAGATCGGATACCGACTCCGCCCTGCCATAGGTCTCACGGTACAGATCGGCGTAGGCCCGCAGAGATTGCGCGAGCTCCGGAGCCGCCTGAAACGAGATTCTGGCCGGCGTGCGGTCCGGCAGCCGGCGGAGCTTGAGATCGGGCATTTTTTGCCTCCTCATCCCTGATAAGGCTCAAGCACGAGATCCTTGTGGACGACGACGCGGAGCGGCCAGCCGGGCCGGACCTTGAGCGTGGGCTGGATATCGAGCGCCCGCTCAGTGATCTGCTGGCCGGCCTGGTTCACGCTCTGCTGCGTCGATTGCCGGAACGCCCGGACGAGGTCGCTTTCGTCGTCGCCGAAGGTAAGCTCGGTGCCGACGCCGAGGAGCGTCGAAAGCACGACGCCTTTGAGGAGCTCCCAACCGTGGACGTCGACCTCGTCCTCAAGCCCAGCATAGCCGGCGGTGTCCGTCGCCGGAAGATTGTCGAGGACGATCGAGCGTCCGTTCGGCATGACGATGCGCTGCCAGACGACGAGCGCCCGGCTCTGGCCGAAGGCGATGTTGCTGTCGTAGCGTCCGATGAAACGCGCGCCCTGCGGGATCAGCAGGACTCGGCCTGTGACGCTGTCGTAGACGTTCTCCGTGACCTGCGCCGTCACGAGTCCCGGCAGGTCCGAGTTGAGCCCGGTGAGGAGGCTCGCCGCGATCACGGTTCCCGCCATCACCTGATAGGGCGAGGCCGGCCGCTGGATCGCATGCGGGTTGTAGATCTCGTCGTCGGCCGGGCGGGCCAGGAAGTCGAGCTTGCCCTGCTGCGCACCCGGACCGCGCCCGGGATCGAGGCCGAGCCGCTCCGCCCCGGTCTGTGGAGTGTCTACCCCACCGCTCGCCCTCTGCCTTTCTTCATCCCGAGCCTCGTTCGAGATCCGGAAGAAGACGCCGGCCTCGCGGGCCTGCCGCGCCTGCTGGGCAAGGCGGAGCCGCTCGGCGCGGGAGGCGTCCGCCTCCGGATCCGGACGCAGGCTTGGGCCCGAGGGCGCGACGCCGAGCGACTTCTCCCGCTCGACCACGGAGAGGCCGAGGTCGCCGGGCAGCGGCGGACCGAGCGCAGGCACCGGTTTCGGGATCTGGTCGTAGCTCCCGGGCAGCGCCAGGAGCCCGTCCGGCGTCGTCCTGCGAGCGATCTCGACCGGCGCCTCGGGCCCGCGGCGTCGCGGCATGCCCTCGAGCGCGAGCCAGGCCGCCCCGAATATCGCTACGCAGAACAGCGCCGAGAGCGCGATCACGAGGCGCCGCCGGAACCGGATCACGCGCCGCGGCCGCCCTCGCAGCACCAGAGCCTCGGGCGGCAGCTTGCGTCCATCCTCGCGTGGGGCTTCGCTCATCGCCCATCCGTCCGGCTGATGCGGACCACCTGCTGCGGGTCCTCGCCGAGCCGGAGCTCGGCCGCGGCGAAGAGGCGGTCGACGATGTAGTACGCGCCCCGCACCCGGTAGTTGACGAGCGCGTTGTCGCCATCCGGGCCGACGACGAAGAGCGGCGGCATCTCGCCTTGGTCGATCCGCCGCGGAAACTGGATGTAGACCTTCGAACCGTCGTCGAAGGCCTGGACCGGCCGCCAGGGCGGATGGTCGCCGCCGATGGCGTAGCGAAAGCGGAGGTTCTCGAGCGAGAGGCCGAGATCGACTGGCGCCGCGGCGTCGGCGAGGCTGTTCCTGGCTTCGAGCACCAGAAGTTCGTCCGCAGGATAGGTCCATGAGATCGCAGCCATGGCCGTCCGCTCTGTGCTCTGGAGCGCGAGATGGTAAGCTCGCCGATCGGTCAGAATGACCAAGTTGGTGCGCAATCCCGGTGCGAACGGCTTCACCAGCACATGTACCCGCCTCGAAGCCCCTGCCCCGCTCGTCGTGTCGCCGATCACCCAGCGCACCGTGTCCCCGGCCGAGACGGCGGAGAGCGTCTCGCCGGGCTCGAGCGCGATATCGCTCACCTGCTCCGGCGCCGCGTAGAGCCGGTAGAGCGCCCCCTCCATGTAGGGATAGACCTGGACGGCGTTGACGTAGCCGGAAGCCGAGGGCTCCTGCAGCGCCGCCTGGTTCGCGGCCGCAACGCGGGCCGCGGGCGGGCGTTTGTCGCCCTTCGGCGGCTTCGGCTGCGGCAGGAGCTGCCCCGGCAGCGGCACAGGCTCGGGCACCTTCACGATCTCGACCGGCTTCGGCGGATCCCGCTCCACGACCGCCGGCTCGAAATCGTCATAGGCGATCTTCGGCGGCGGCGTCCCCTCGCCGCAGGCGACGAGCAGCACAATCGCGGACAGGAAGATGGTCGGTCGGATCGCGGTCATCTCACGCCTCCCTCAGCGTGTCTCCCTCGGGTCGAGCTCGCGCGCCCAGGAGATGCCGTCGACATAGAGGCCGAGCGGGTTCTTCCGCAGCACCTCGGCGCTCCTCGGCGGGTCGAGGACGACGGTGAGGATCGCGGTCCAGCGCTCGGTGCGCATGAGGTTGCCGCGCTCATAGCCCTGTTCGGTCCATTTGACCTGGAAGGAGCGGTCCGACACGCGGATCACGCTCGTCACCTGGACCGAGACGCTCTTCTCGCCCACGCCCTTGAACGGATCGTTGGCGCGGGCGTGGTCATTGAGGAACACCGTGCCGCGCTCGGTCGCGAAGTCGTAGGCCTCGAGCCAGTTGCGCCGCAGGAGCACCGGGTCGATCGGCGCCGAGCGCACATCCGTGACGAAGCGCCCGAGATACCAGGCGATCTGAGCATCGGTCGGCTCGTAGCCCTCGACGGCCGGCCCCACCGCCCGGCCCTGGCCCGCCGCATCGACCTCGACCACATAGGGCGTGACGCGGCTCTGCATGCCCTGCCAGATGAGGCCCGCTCCGAGCCCGACCGCGAGGCCGAGGCAGCCGAACGCCATGAGGCGCCAGTTCCGCGCCTGCACCCGGGCCGAGCCGATCCGCTCGTCCCAGGCCTGCGCCGCCTTCTGGTACGGCGTGACCGGCCCGGGCGTTCGGCCGTAGCGGTTCGAGGTCCGCCGGAACGGGGTCATCGCCGATCCTCCTCGGACAGCGGCACCGAGAGCGAGCCTCCGCCGTGATCGCCGGAGCGGATGGTGTGGACGGCGGCGGAGATGCCGTGCCGGATCGCCTCTCGATGCTTCAGGCGCCGCGCCCAGCCCGGCGCCTCGCCGGACGGACCGCTGGGAGACGGCGGGCCTGGCGGCGGCGGCGGCACGATCGGCCCGCCGCCGCTCCCCGGGGACGCTCCTCCTCCATTACCGCCCAAGGCCCGGATCTCGCGGGCGAGCTCCTCTCGGCGCGCGACCTGGCGTTCCACGGCGAGCGCGCCGGTGAAGCGCCCGCCGGCGGCGCCCAGCCGGGCCGCGGCGGCGACCGCTCCGGTCGCCGCCATGCCGCCGGCGGCGGCGACGCCGCCCGCGGCGAGCGCCGTCCCGGCCGCAGCCCCGGCGCCGAGCTGCGGCGCCCCGGAGACGAGGCCGGTCGCGATCCCGGGTCCGAAGATGCCAAGGCCGAGCAGGGCGAGCGATGCGAGGACCAGCGACATCGCGTCGGCCAGCCCGGGCTCGCGGCCCTGGAGCGCCCCGATGAACGCACTGAAGAAGTTCGACCCGATGCCGACGATGACGGCCAGCACCATGACCTTGACGCCCGCGGCCACGATGGCGCCGAGCACCCGCTCGGCGAGGAAGGCCGTCCGATTCCACAGCGCGAAGGGGACGAGGACGAAGCCCGCGAGCGCCGTCAGCCGGTATTCGAGGATGGTGATGAAAAGCTGCACCGCCAGCACGAAGAAGGCGAGGATCACGACGAACCAGGCGAAGAGCAGGATCACGATCGTCACCACATTGTCGAAGAAGGTGGTGAAACCGATCAGCGAGCCGGCCTGCTCCAGAAGCGGCCAGGCCGCCTCGAAGCCGATCCCGGCGAGCCGCCCCGGCCGCAGCAGGTCCCCGGCGCCGAGGCTGCTCTGGCTGGCCGTCAGGCCCAGCGCCGAGAAGGAGCGGAAGACGATGTCGGCAAGCGTCGCGAAGTCGTTCAGGATGAAGGCGAAGGCGCCGACCGCGAGCACCTTGCGGCACAACCGGGCAAGCACGTCACGCTCGCCGTCGAGCGCCCAGAAGAGGCCGGCCAGCGTCACGTCGATCCCGACGAGCACCGTGGTCAGGAAGGCGACGTCGCCGCCGAGGAGGCCGAACCCACCGTCGATATAGCGGATGAAGGTCTCCAGGAACCGGTCGACGACATTGAGATCGCCCATGCCCGATCCCTCACGGCGCGGTGTAGGCGGTCGGGGACCCGAGGAACCGGGCGAAGGCTGCGCGCGCCTGCTCCTGCGCCTGGGCGCGGCGCGCCGCCTCGGCGGCATCGGCTCGGAACTGCGCCGCGAGCAGGTCCTGGATCTGCAGCTGCTGCTTGACCGAGAGCGCGAGCAGCTGGTTCGCCGCCTGCTGCGCCTCGAGTGCGCCGGCCGCCCCTTGCGAGGCGTTGACGAGATCCGAAAGGCTGCCGGCGTCGCCGCGCACCGTCTCGACCACGCGCGCCTGCACGGTCATCGCCTGGCGGAAGCCGTCCATCGCCTCCTGCCATTGCCGCCTCGCATCGGCGGCGAACCGCTCCCCGGTCGCGTCCGTCCCGTACCGCCCCGGATAGATCTCGTCGAACAGCGCCTCGACGGACTCGACCCTGAAGGCGAGCCCGCGCGCCTCGTCCATCAGCCCGCCGATCCGCTCGAGGTCCGACAGCATCGACGGCAGCGCGGAGACATCGAGGCTCTCCAGGTTGCGCGCCATGTTCTGGAGCATGGTGGCTTCATTCTGCAGCGACCGGACCTGGTTCTCGATCTGCTCGAGCGCGCGGGCCGCCTGCAGAATGTTCTCGGCATAGTTCGAGGCATCGAACACCGGCCAGTCTGCGCGGGCGGGCGCCGTGGCGAGGACGAGGACGGCGGCGGTCGCCGCGATGCTCTCACGCAGCATGGGTCTGCTCCATCGTCACCGAAGGAAAGCGGTCGACGAGCTCGGCGGCCCAGCCGAGCCCGCGGGCGGCGAGGAAGCCTCGGCCGAACCCCTCCGGCCCCGCCTCGGCAAGGACGCGGTCGATGAGCGCCTGGTCCGAGGACGTCGAGGCGCCCGAGAACGCGAGCGCCAAGGGTCCGAGGCCCAGCTCGAAGAGCCGGTTGCCGCGACGGGACTGCAGGTAGTAGTGCCGCTTCGGCGTCGCCCGCGCGATCAGCTCGATCTGCCGCTCATTGAGCCCGAAGCGTTGATAGGCCTCGCGCGCCTGCGGCTCGACCGCCCGGTCGTTGGGCAGGAAGATGCGCTGCGGACAGCTTTCGATGATCGCGGGCGCGATGCTGCTGCCGGCGATATCGGCGAGCGACTGAGTCGCGAAGACCACGGCGACATTCTTCTTGCGCAGGGTCTTCAGCCATTCCCGGATCCGGGCGGCGAAGAGCGCGTTGTCGAGATAGACCCACGCCTCGTCGAGGACCAGCAGCGTCGGCCGGCCGTCGAACCGGGCCTCGAGCCGGTGGAAGAGATATGTGAGGACCGGCAGCACGACGCTCGCCTCGTGCAGCAGCGCCTCGGTCTCGAAGCACTGGACGTCGGCGGTCTCGAGCCGGTCCTCGGCGGCGTCGAGGAGCCGGCCGAAGGGACCGTCGAGGGTATAGGGCAGAAGCGCCGCCTTGAGCGGGTTCGACTGCAGGAGCATCGCAAGGCCGGTCAGCGTGCGCTCTCCGGCCGGCGCCGAGGCCAGGCTGCCGAGCGCCGACCATACCGCTTCCCTCACCTCCGGCGTGACCGCGACACCGTCGCGCGCCAGCAGGATCTCGATCCACTCCGCGGCCCAGCTCCGCTCGCCCGGCCGGTCGATCCCGGCGAGCGGCTGGAAGGCGAGCGAACCGTCCGCTCCGAGCGCCTGGTGCAGGCCGCCCATGGCGAGAACAGCGGCCCGGGCGGAGTTGCCCTTGTCGAAGAGGATGATCCTGCTGCCCGGATAGCGCCGGAACTGAAGCGCCATCAACGCCAGGAGCACCGACTTGCCGGCGCCGGTGGGCCCGACGATCAGCATGTGGCCGACATCGCCGACATGCGTGGACAGCCGGAACGGCGTGGCGCCGCTGGTCTCGGCATAAAGCAGCGGCGGCCCACCGAGATGCTCGTTCAGCGCCGGCCCCGCCCAGACCGAGGACAGGGGCAGGAGATGGGCGAGGTTGAGCGAGTGGACGAGCGGCTGACGCACATTCGCGTAGACATGCCCCGGCAGGCTGCCGAGCCAGGCCTCGACGGCATTGACGCTCTCGCGGATGGTGGCGAAGCCGGCGCCGTGGATGACGCGCTCGACGGCGCGGCGCTTCTCCTGGACGGCGCTCCGGTCGGCATCGGTCACCGTGACGGTTGTGGTCAGGTATCCGAAGGCGACGTGGTCGCCGCCGAGCGCCTGTAGCCCCTGGTCGGCGTCGGCCGCCTTGTTGTCGGCGTCGGAATCGAGAAGCTGTGCCGGCTCCTGGTAGAGCACCTCGCGCAGGAGCGCCCGGATCGACTTGCGCTTGGCGAACCACTGCCGGCGCAGGCGCGTGAGCTCCCGGGCCGCGTCCGTCTTGGCCAGCGCGATGAAGCGCGTCGTCCAGCGATAGGGGATGTCGAGGTGGTTGAGGCCGTCGAACAGGCCCGGCCGGGTCAGGCTCGGGAAACCGAGCACCGTCAGGCTGCGCAAATGGCGGTCGCCGAGCATCGGCTCGAGCCCTCCGGTGAACGGCTCGTCGACCAGGATCGCGTCGAGATGCATCGGCGTCTCGGGCACCGCGATCGGATGGCGTGCCGTCGAGACCCGCCCGTGCAGCCAGGTCAGGGTCTCGCCGTCGTCGAGCGCGCGGACCTCCGGCATCAGGTCGGCCAGGAGGTCGATCACGCGGTCGGTCTCGGCGACGAAGGCGGCGAGCTCGCGCCGCCAGTCGCGGCCCGTCTCCGGCCCGGCGGATTCCACGAGCGCCCGCTCCGCCCGCCGCGCGGGATCGGCCGGCGGCAGCCAGACGAGCGTCAGGTGACAGACGCTCTCGAAGTGCCCCCGCCGCGGCAGGAATGCCCCTTCCCGCTCCGCCGCCGGGAGGGCCGCCGTCCCCTCCTCGAAGGCGGCGCGCCGCTCCTCGTCGACGAGCCAGGAGATCGCGTCCGGAAAGAGCGAGGCCGGGTATCCCTGGGCCTCGAAGCGCTCGGCCTCGAAGAAGAGCGCCCAGCCGGAGCCGAAGCGGCGCAATACATTGTTGAGGCGGGCGCAGGTCGCGACCAGCTCGGCTTCGGTCGCGCTCTCGAGGTCGGGGCCCCGGAAGCGGATGGTGCGTTGGAAGCTGCCGTCCTTGTTGAGGACGACGCCGGGGGCGACGAGCGCCGCCCAGGGCAGGTGGTCGGCGAGCCGGTCGGACCTGCGGCGGTACTCTGCGAGGTTCAGCATGAGAGCCAGCTCCGCTGGCGCAGATGGCGGGCAAGCACATCCGCGAAATGAGGGTCCCGCCGCGCCGCGAAGACGGCGAGCGAGTGGCCGAGCGCCCATAAGAGCAGCCCGGCGATCCAGAGCTGCAGGCCGAGGCCGAGCGCCGCCGCCACGGTGCCGTTGACGATCGCGATCCCCCGCGGCGCGCCGGCCAAGAGGATCGGCTCGGTCAGCGACCGGTGCAGCGGCACCTCGAGGCCGTCGATATGCTCCGTCATGCGACCAGCGCTCCGCCGCTGAACGAGAAGAACGACAGGAAGAAGCTCGAGGCGGCGAAGGCAATCGAGATGCCGAAGACGATCTGAATGAGGCGGCGGAAGCCGCCGCCCGTGTCGCCGAAGGCGAGCGTCAGGCCGGTGGTGATGATGATGATCACGGCGATGATCTTGGCGACCGGCCCCTGGACGGAATCGAGGATATTCTGGAGCGGCTCCTCCCACGGCATGTTGGAGCCGGCGGCGTGGGCCTGCACCGGCAGGACCAGCCCCGCTCCCGCAATCCGCAGCGTTGTGGTGAGAGCAGTCGAGCCGAGGAGCCGCGCCTTCAAACGTCGAGACATGGCGTATCTCCTTTCACAGAGCATGGAGCCGGTGGGGGACGAGATCGGCGATCGCGTAGTCGCCGTCGGCATCGAGGCCCGTGACCTCGGCGATGGTCTCGACCCGCCGGCCGGTGCCGCGGCCGCGGAGGAAGACGACGAGGTCGACCGCATCGGCGACAAGGCGCCGCGGCACGGTCACGACCGCCTCCTGGATCAGCTGTTCGAGCCGGTAGAGCGCCCCGCGGGCGGAGTTGGCGTGCACCGTCGCGATCCCGCCGGGATGGCCGGTTCCCCAGGCCTTGAGCAGGTCGAGCGCCTCGCCGCCCCGGACCTCGCCGATGATGATCCGGTCGGGCCGGAGCCGAAGCGTGGAGCGGACGAGATCGCTCAAGCTCGCCACGCCCGGCCGGGTGCGCAGCCTCACGCAATCGGGTGCGGGGCAGTTGAGCTCACGCGTGTCCTCGATCAGGATCACGCGCTCGTCGAGCCGCGCCAGCTCGGCCAGGAGCGCGTTGGCGAGCGTCGTCTTGCCCGAGCTGGTGCCGCCGGCGACGACGATGTTGCGCCGGCTCTCGACGGCTCGGCGCAGGGCCTCGGCCTGAAGGGGCGAGAGGATGCCGTCCGCGACATAGTCCTGGAGCGAGAACACCCGCGCCGCCGGCTTGCGGATCGAGAAGCATGGGGCCGTCGACACCGGCGGCAGGACGCCCTCGAAGCGCTCGCCCGTCTCCGGCAGCTCGGCGCTCACCACCGGACGGCCGGCATGGACCTCGGCACGGACGGATGACGCGACGATGCGGATGATGCGCTCGACCTCGGCCGCGCCGAGCCGAGCTCCTGTATCGATCCTCCCGTCGCCGAGCCGGTCGAGGCGCAGGGCTCCGTCCGGATTGACCATGACCTCGACCACGGCCGGATCGGCGAGCGCGGCGGCGATCGCCGGCCCCATGGCGGTGCGAAGCATGGTACGGCGCCGGTCCTGGGCCTCCGCGCTGCCAAGCACCACGCTCATGACGCGGCCTCCGGCATCGAGGCGCGCGACCGGACGTCCTCGGCGAGGCTGCGGCCGCCGGCGATGCGCCGCCCGACCTGGTCGATGAAGGCCTGGAAACGGTCCTGTCCGACGGCGCGCGCCACGGCCTGCTCGGAGTCCGGCAGAGGCGGCGTGACCGTCAGCTGGTATCGGATGAAGAGGCCGAGGCTCTCCATCACGATCCGCTGGTCGCGTTCGATCCGGTTGAGCTGCGCCGAGATCCGGTCGAGCCGGACGCGCAGGAGATCATCGATCTCGTTGGCGGCGCGACGGGCGAGCCAGGCTCTCAGCGCGTCGGCCACGATCGCCGACTTCGAGCCGCCGGACCGGGAGGCCAGCGCCTCGAGCTGGTCGCTGAGCGCGGCGTCGAAATAAAGATGGTGGCGCGACTTCATGGCGAGCTCCGTCAGAAGGCCGGCAAAAGGTCGTCGTCCGGGTCGCGGCCCCCGCCCTCGCCCTGGTTCATCGCGTGGGCGCGGCCGATCGCGTTCGACTGCCGCAGCCGGTCCATGGCCCGGCCCTGGGCCGGTGCGTCGGCATCGTCGTCGAAGAGGTCGAACTCGGGCGCATGGTCGTGCTCGGCGGGCCGGACGATGCCCTCTTCGGCCAGGCCCGGATGGCGCTGTTGCTGGACACCGCCCTCCTCCTCGGCGAGGCTGGCCTCGCCTTCGGCCGCGGCGAGGCGGTGGTCGAGGCCGCGGCTTCGGCCTCTCCAGTCGTCGGGGCGCGGCGGCGGCCGGTCGCGGTAGCCGTCCGTCGCGAGCTCCGGCGCCGGCAGCACGCGGCCGGCGAAGTTCCGGTCCTCGAAATACCGGAGCTTCTTCGCCCGGATCGGCGCCAGACCCGAGACCAGCACGAGCTCGTCCGAAGCCGGGAGCTGCATCACCTCGCCCGGGGTCAGGAGCGGGCGGGCCGTCTCCTGGCGGGAGACCATGACATGGCTGAGCCAGGGCGCCAGGCGATGGCCGGCATAGTTGCGCTGGGCCCTGAGCTCGGTCGCGGTGCCGAGCGCGTCGGAGATCCTTTTCGCCGTGCGCTCGTCGTTGGAGGAGAACGCGATCCGGACATGGCAGTTGTCGAGGATGGCGTTGGTCTCGCCATAAGCCTTGGAGATCTGATTCAGGGACTGCGCGATCAGATAGGCGCGAATGCCATAGCCGGCCATGAAGGCGAGCGCGGTCTCGAAGAAGTCGAGCCGCCCCAGCGCCGGGAATTCATCGAGCATCATGAGGAGGGCGTGGCGCCGGCGCTTGTCCGGATCGCCCTCGAGCCGCTCGGTCAGGCGCCGGCCGACCTGGTTGAGGACCAGGCGCACCAACGGCTTGGTCCGGGAGATGTCGGACGGCGGGATCACGAGGAACAGCGAGACCGGGCGTTCGGCGTCGACCAGGTCGGCGATGCGCCAGTCGCTCGCCGCCGTGGTCGCCGCGACCGTCGGATCCCGGTAGAGGCCGAGGAAGGACATCGCGGTCGACAGCACGCCGGAGCGCTCGTTCTCCGATTTGTTCAGGACCTCGCGCGCGGCAGAGGCCACGACCGGATGGACGACCGGCGCCTCCTTCGTCCCGAGATGGTTCGTCCCCATCATGGCTCTCAGCGTCGCGGCGAAGGAGCGCTCGGGGTCGGAGAGGAAGGTCGCGACGCGGGCGAGCGTCTTCTCCTTCTCGGCGTAGAGCACATGCAGGATCGCGCCGACCAGGAGCGAGTGGCTCGTCTTCTCCCAGTGGTTCCGGCGCTCGAGCGCCCCTTCCGGATCGACGAGGATATCGGCAATGTTCTGCACGTCGCGGACCTCGTCGGGGCCGCGGCGGACCTCGAGCAGCGGGTTGTAGCGGGCCGAGCGGGGGTCGGTCGGATTGAACAGCAGGCAATGCGAGAAGCGGGAGCGCCAGCCTGCGGTGAGCTGCCAGTTCTCGCCCTTAATGTCGTGGATGACCGCGCTCTCCGTCCAGGTGAGCAGCGTCGGCACGACGAGACCGACCCCCTTGCCGCTGCGGGTCGGTGCGAAGGCCATCACGTGCTCCGGACCGTCGTGCCGGAGATAGCGGCGGCCGAGGCGCCCGAGGAACACGCCGGCCGGCCGGAACAACCCCGCCGCCTGGACCTCAAGGCGTGTCGCCCAGCGCGAGGAGCCGTAGGTCGTAACGACGCGGCTTTGCCTGGCGCGCCACAGCGAGCCCAGGATCGCGACGGCGCAGCCGAGAAGACCGCTCGAGGCGGCAACGACGCCGGCCCGGTCGAAGAGCTGGGGCGCATAGGCGTCGTAGACGTACCACCATTCGAACAGGCGCCACGGGTGGTAGACCGGCCAGGACAGGAGCATGAACCAAGCCGGGCCGAGCCGCGGCTGATGGCCGAGCTCGGCCGCGCACCACTGCGTCGCGGCCCAGAGGCCGGCGAGCACGATCGCGAAGACGACCAGGATCTGGCCGATCAGGACCTTGGTCGGGGTCATGCCCTGCTCCCGGACGGCACGGCGTCATGGCGCCGCTCATGCGGGAGATGGATTCATCATCCGGCCGAAACGCGACACATCGCGTGTCCGCGCCCATGTGCGATCATCGCGCGCGGGCGCAGGTACGGGTGCATAGTCGGGAAGGACGAGCCGCCCCTAGCCGGCTTGGCCTTGGCGACGAGGGCAACAGGGACATATTGGTGTTACGGGTGCCAACGCCGAGCGATGGCAATCTCACCTGTCCGGTGCTATTCGGGCAGGATCTCCGCTAGTTTCCGGTTCATTGACTCCTAATCGCCGGACAGCGCACTCCTAATCGCCGGGTGCCTTACTCCTGTCCACCGGAGACAGGAGAGCTCTTGTACAACGCCTTCTCGAGGGCCGGGTGCGCGAAGCCTTGGCCGAGACACCCGCGGTGCTCGTCATCAGCCCGCGGCGCGCGGGCAAGACCACGCTGCTCCGAACCATAGCCAATGGCCGGGGGCGTAAACGTGCGTTTTCAGGAAAGCCGCAAGGTGATACATATCCTCATCCCTTGGCCTTCAATGTCCGAGCATTTGTATCATCTACGGAGCTTATGGACTCGAGCGTCAAAACCCACCGCGACAGAGTGATCGGGGTGCTCCGCAAGCAGGGCATGGCTCGGCTGGCGGAGCTGATGCGAACCGGCGCCACGGCCACGTCCGTTGCCCGGCTTGAACGCGAAGGCACCATCGTCCGTCTCGCCCGCGGCCTGTATCAACTGCCGGACGCGCCGCTCGAGACGCACCACACACTGGCGGAGGCGGCCAAGCGTGTGCCGCGGGGGGTGGTCTGCCTGGTATCGGCCCTGGCGTTCCACGACCTCACCGACCGGATGCCGCCGAAGGTCTGGATGGCGATCGCGCCGAAGGACTGGGGGCCGCGGGTGACGCAGCCGCCGATCCGGTTCGTGCGATTTCCTTCTGCAGCGCTCAAGGACGGTGTGGAGTCCCATCGGATCGAAGGGGTGACGGTCCGGATCACGAGCCCGGTACGCACCATCGTCGACCTGTTTCGCTACCGACGGGTGCTGGGGCAGGCCGTCGCCGTCGAGGGGCTGCGGGAGGGGCTGCGCCAGCGGAAAGTCGCGCCGGGTGAGATCGCCCGCTGTGCAGCGGCGATGAAGGTCTGGCCGGCTCTCCAACCCTACCTCGAGGCTCTCACGATCGATGGCTAGGTCCGTGCGCAATCCGGGCGCGTCGGTTCGCGCGCGTCTGCTCAACCTCGCCAGGGAGCGCAACCAGCCGTTCGACCTGCTGCTCACGCGGTATGTGCTGGAGCGCCTTCTCGATCGGCTGAGCCGGACGCCCTATCGCGATCGCTTCGTCCTGAAGGGCGCGATGCTCATGGCCACGTGGTTCGCCGACCCGCATCGGCCAACGCGCGATCTCGATCTTCTCGGCTTCGGCGACCCCGATCCTGGAGCCGTGCTTGCGGTGTTCCGTGAGGTCTGCGCCATGCCGGCCGAGGATGGCGTGGCCTTCGACCTCGACAGCCCCAGCGTCGATCGCATCCGTGAGGATGCCGTCTATGGCGGGCTCCGTCTCAAAATGGCCGCCGCTGTCGGTGGAGCTCGTGTGCGTGTCGTCGTCGACATTGGCTTCGGCGACGCGATCGAGCCGGGGCTCGAGGAACTGGCGCTGCCGGTGCTGCTGGATCTGCCGGCTCCCCGGTTGCGCGCCTACGCCCGCGAGACTGTCGTCGCGGAGAAGTTCCAGGCCATGGTGGCGCTCGGCCGGGCGAACACTCGGCTGAAGGACTTCTACGACATCTGGGTGCTGGCACGGGGCTATGAGTTCGCGGACGACCGTCTCGCGCGGGCGATCGCCGCCACGTTCCGGCGTCGTGACACGGCCATTCCAGCTGAACCACCCGAAGCCCTGACGGCCGCCTTCGCCGAAGATCCGCTGAAGCAACGACAATGGCGCGCCTTCCTCGCGGATGTCGCCGTGGATCCGGGGGACCTTCGGGCCGTCCTGCAGGATCTGGCGGAATTCCTGATGCCCCATTGCCGGCGGGCGAGGGCGCTTCCGTCGGACCTTGCCGAACGATGACGGAACGCCGCCTCCGCGGTTGATCTGTCTTCCAGCGAGATCGGCAGCGCCTCTTCCATTCGGCCGAGCCCGCGAAAGGACCTATGAGATCCCCAATCCTCTCTGCCGGCCGATGGTCCAGGAAATCGTCTCTCCCCTCGCGAGGCCGGAGACGGGCCGGCCCAGGCTGCGCTCCAGCACCGGCCGCCACGGCACCAGCGTGAAATCGCGCGACCTCTCGATGAGAGCGAAGCGGCCGCTCGCGAGATCGACCGGACGCCGATAGACGCCCTCGATCCGCTGGCCGGGCCGAGCCTCCGAGAAGGCGAGGCCGAGCTCTCCCGAAAGCTGGCCCGCGACGCGCAGGAGCTCGCGGCGGCGCAGTCGCGCCAGGAGATCGGCGCGGTAGACGACCCGGTCCTCCTCCGCGCGGGCAAGGCCCTCCTCGATCAGCCATTGCCGGCGCCGCGCCAACGCGTCCCGGACCTCCCGCCCGAAACCGGCGCCGCGCGGCGCCTCCGGCTTGTCGGCCATGAGCTCGCGGTCGAGCCAGGTGGCCCCGTCAGCCGTCACCTGCCGCTCGACCGGCCACGCCGAATGCGTCCGCACCACGACCGGCACATCCTTCGCCCGGCCCTGCTCGTAGGCCGCGGCCCGATCGAGATGGTCGGGCGCGATGATCCAGCTCCCGTCCGGCTCCCGCTCCACCAGGCCTGCCTGGCGCCGCATCGCCTCGAGCCGCCGGACATGCGTCTCCACGAACGGAACGCTCGCGGCGGGATCGTGCCGCAGATGGATCTCGGGGCTGTAGCGCCCGCCATGGGCGGCGGCGATCTCGGCGATCACGCGATCGACCGGGCGCGGCTCGCTCCGCTTCGGCGCGATCGCGACGACCGCGCCCTCGGGAATCGGCTCGGTCGCCTCGCCTCGGCCGATTTCGACATAGTGCGTCCGGCCGTCCACCCCGTCGACGATGAGGTAATGGCGGTCCTCGATCTCGTCGGAGACGCCGCGCCGCAGCAGCCGGCCTGTGATCGGGCGGGTGGCCGGGTCGGACGGATCATAGATGGCGTGGTCCGCAGCGGCCCGGGTCAGGCCCTTCTTCGCGAGCTCACGGTGGAGCGTCTTCAAGATGTCGCCGCGCTCGCCCATCCGGCGCAGCACCGGCTCCAGCTCGGGAGCGAGGCGCCATCGTCCAGGCTCCACCTCCTCGGCAAGGTCGAGTCGGCGAAGCTTCTGCAGACGGCCGGCCTTGAGCGCCTGCCGGAACGGATCGGCGTCTCCGGTCCGGACGAGACCTTCCCTGTCCCGCTCGTGCAGGAGCTCTCGGTCGATGCTAGTGAAGCGCTCCTGGTCGACCTCGCGGCGCAGCCGGTCCTCGATCTCGAGATCGGAGCGAGGCCCCAGATCGAGGCGCACGATCTCCGCCGCCCTCTCCCTTATCCCCCGTGTCAGGTATTCCCGGGCGATGACCAGGTCCCGGCCGTCTTCGGTCCGGCCGCGCAGGATGACGTGGCTGTGCGGGTGGCCGGTGTTGTGGTGATCGACCGCGACCCAGTCGAGCTTCGTCCCGAGGTCCTCCTCCATCCGTGTCATCAGGCGCCGGATGAAGGGCGTGAGGTCGTCATAGGCCGTGCCGTCCTCGGCCGAGACGATAAGGCGAAACTGGTGGCGGTCGCCGGCCGACCGCTCGAGGAAGGCCCGGCCGTCCGCCCGGTCCTCTTCGGCGCCGTAAAGCTGCCCGGGCTCGCCGTCGCGGGTGACGCCGTCGCGCTGGATATATCGCAGATGGGCTTGAGCCGCTCCGAGGCCCGCGCGCGAAAGCCTGACAATCCGCGTCTTGACGATGACGCGGCGCTGCCGATGGGCGGCGTAGCGGTCGCGCGAGGCAAGAACGCGGCCGACCCCGGCGCCACGGCCGATGCGGCTGCCGTGAAAGGTGGCGCGCAGGGCCGATCGCCCGCCCGCCCTCGCCCGCCGGCCAGCGCCGCCGCCTGCAGCACCCGCTGCTGGTACCGCCGTCCGCTCCCGAGCGACCGGATCCGGCCGAGCTCGGGCTCGAACTCATCCCGATCCGTCACGCCGGCCACCCTCCGCCCGCCGAACCCGCCCGCCGCGTTCGATCCCTATCCTCCGGCCGCCCGGCGGCCTGTCCGGACGCGCGAACGCCTTCATCGCCCCGGGGCGGGTGCCGCGGTCGAGAGCGGCACGAAGAGCTCGCGCCCGTCGCCTTGCCCGATCAGGACGCGGCGCCGGTCGGGCCCTAATCCAGCAGGACCCGGCGCCGCCCGGTCCTTGAGGAGCGCGCATTCGGCCGGAGCCGCCGGAGCGGCCGACGCCCTGTCCAGACGGACGCCCAGCCGCGCGAGATAGCGGCGCGTCTCCGAGGGCAGCGGCCGTCCCGAGGCCAGATGCTCGGTCAGCCGGGCCGGCCCGGCATGATAAGCGGCGAAGGCGCCTGGGACGCCGAAGCACGACCACATGTCCCTGAGATAGGCGGTCCCGGCGAGGATATTGTCGCGCGGATCCTGGGGATCGGCACCCAGCCCAGGGCGTCTTCGCATCTCCTCATAGGTCTTCGGCATGACCTGCATCAGCCCCATCGCCCCTGCCCGCGAGACGATCGGCCGGCCGTTCCCCGTCGCATGCCCGCCGCTCTCGACGCGCATGACCTCGCGGACCCAATGCTCCGGCACGCCGAAGCGGCGCGACGCCTCCGCGATCAGGGGTCGCCAGCGGTCGATGGCGGGCGCGGGCGACCGGCCGGCCGGCACGGGATCGATTGATCGAGGCGGCGGCTCCAGCTGGCTCGCCGTTACCGGGACATCGACGAGGCTCGGAGGCGGCGCGCACGGCCCCTCGGCCGCCCCAACTCCGCAGAGGAGGAAGAGCGTCACCAGGTCCATAGCGGCACCAGCCTGCCGATGATCGACTGCGCATCGACCGGCCCGAAGTACCGGCCGTCGAAGGACGCGCTCGCGCCCTCGTTGAGAAGGAAGACCTCGGTCGGCCGCAGCGTCCGGCACCCGTCCCAGGACGGCAGTGCCCGTCCTTTCCCGTCTCCCGGAAACCGGATCGCGGCGGGTGCGGCGTTGATCAGCACCAGCTTTCCCTGGCCGCAGATCCGGTCGCCCGCGAGACCTGCGACCCGCTTCACCGCCGGCACCGAGCGGGGCAGATAACCGCGCTCGGCGGCGAGCGCAGCCGCGTCTCTCGGAAGCCGGACGAGCACCACATCGCCGACCCGGAGGGGACGCTTCGCAGCCATGAGATATAAGCCGACGGGAGCGCTGGGGCTTGCATTGTAGGTCAGCCACAGCCTGGATGCGGCGATGGCGGGCAGGCCGGTCGCGAGCACCGCGCCGGCCGCAGCGGCGAGCACAAGCCCGCGACGCCGGCAGGACCGCTCAGCCATCGACACCCCCGCGTCCGCGAGCGGTGCCGGTGGTATCGCCGCTTCGCGCGTCGGACCAATTGTCGAGATCGGCAATGTGATAGCGGACGTGGCGACCGTGCCGGCGGAATTTCGGGCCGCGGCCGAAGCTCCGCATCTTCTCCAGCGTCCGCGACGACAAGCCGATATAGAAGGCGGCCTGATCGGTGTTGAGAAATGGGCTGCCCTTCTTCGCCCGGGCGGCCCGGGCGGTGTCGTCGTCCATGGCAGAGTCTCCTGTTCGCCCGGACGGCGGCGATGGCCGTCGTCCTGGCGAGGAGGCTCGGCAAGAGCGGACGACGCCGGGACGGTCGGAAACGGCACCCCCGGCAAATCGACCCCCACTGGTGGGATGGCCGACGCCGCTCCTCAGCGAGGCGCCGGGCCCGCCTCGGCGGGCGCGACCGGCCGTCCCGACAGCACCTGCCGGTATCCTTCCCGGGTCATGGCTTCGGCGAAGCGGAGCAGCCGCCGCACCCGGCTGCGCATGAAGTCGCTCGGTCCGGCCCAGGCTTCGGCCGCGCTGGGGCGGCCGAAGAGCTCGGAGGCGATGTCCCTCTGCGACGCCCCGGCGCGGGCGAGCTCCAGCGCGCGGAGCGCCGCCGGCCACCGCTCGGCGCGCGGTGGCGGCGGATAGAGCCTGTTGGGAAACCGGTTGAGGCGCCGGAGCGCCAGCAGCCGCTCCAATGCAGCGAGCTTCATATCCAGTCCGTCGAAGCCGGCGAGCTCGTAGCGCAGGCGAACAGCCCCCCCGAGGCCCGTGCCGGACCGGACGACGAGCTGGATGGCCCGCCCGCCGCTGCGCAGCAGGACATGCTCGGCGCCATCCGGTTCCTTCAGGACCGCGACGGCGCAGCCGAGGGCGGTGAGATCGAGCGCGTCGCGTGGCTGCGCTCCGGGCTCCGCCCGGACGGGCAGGACTGCGGGATTCAGCGTCTCGCTCCAGAGTGGAGAGGCTACCTCCGCGCTCCGGTCAGGCTGCTCGAAGAAAAAGCACCCCCCAATGAGCGGCCGCGACGGGCCGGTCCGGCAGGGTCAAGAGCTCGATCTTCGGATCCCGCTGCAGGATCGTGCGCTCCGGCCGCGGAGCAGACGCGGCCTCCCGGCGATAGGCCGGGTTGCGCCGCAGCCATTCCCAGGCCCAGCCCGCGCGATCGATCCGGAGGGCGGTGCCCCCGCCATCTTCAGGCACAGTCTCGGGCGATGTTCGATGCCGGCCCATGCCGCTCCCCCGGAGCCGCCCCATCGGTCCAAGCGCGCTGCGCCCCACGGTTTGCGCCGTCTTGGAGCGAAGCGCACCGGGTTGAGGTGGGACGGCGCGGGAGCTGCGTGTATCGGTTTCTTGGGAGGCATATCTGGTTCTTGGGAAAATCGTCTCTCGGTTGTTTACAGATTCGTGAACTTCGCATTTGATGCGAAAATCGTTCTCATCTCCGGCGAATTCGTGTGGCGAGGCGGGCCATGCGCAAGGCGACAGCGATACCAGAGGAGCGGAAGGCGCAGGAGCTCGTCCACCGTCGAGCCTGCGCGCAGGTCGAGCGGATCAGCCCGGACGAGTGGCGGCAGATCGCCGTCAGCCGCTATCGGATCCGAGCACCCCAGATCGAATTGCCGCCGCTGCCGGTTCCGTCCGTGTCGATCAGCCGCGCCCGCGGCCATCGCATCGAGCGGATCTTGAGGGGTCAGCGGTCCGAAGGCCGGACCGTGCCCGGGCATATCGCCCTATTGCCGTCGGATGCCGGCACGGTCTGGACGCTCGATCGCGATCTCGAGATCGCGCAGATCTATCTCGACTGGAGCCTCCTCCGCCGCGTCATCGAGGAAGAGATCGATCGGGACAGCCGTGGCCTTGAGATCAGGTCCGACTTCCTGTTCCGGGACCATCGGATCGAACAGATCGGACGCAGCCTCCTTGCCGAACTGGAGGCGCCCAGCATCGGCTCGCAATTCCTCGTCGAGAGCCGGACGCTCGATCTCACGGTCCATCTGGTCCGACGCTACTCCAACCTCAAGCTGCGTCGTCCGCCACGGACCTACAGCCTCGCGCCCTGGAAGCTCGCGCGAATCCAGAGCTACATCGAGGCGCATCTCGATCGCAACGTCTCGCTCGACGAGATGGCCGGCGTCGTGGGCATGAGCCGCTTCCACTTCGCCAAATCCTTCGCAGCGGCCGCCGGGCAGCCGCCGCACCGGTTTCTGATCGAACGACGTCTGGAGAGGGCGAGCAGACTCCTACTCGAGACCGAAGATCCGATCGCCAGCGTCGCCCATGCCGTCGGCTTCAACAGCCAGAGCCGCTTCACCGAAGCCTTCGCCCTTCACACGGGCGTGACGCCCGCACGGTTCCGGCTCCACGGACACGGCCAGGACGGCCGGGGATCGAGCGGAGGACCGATCTCGCATGGCCGACGATCGTGACGCCGCCAGGCGCGACACCTGCTACGTCCGCCTGAAGGACATGGCTGTCCATTGCCGCTTCAGGCCCGGCGAGCACCTCAAGGTCGGCCGGCTCTGCGAGAGGCTCAAGGCCAGCAGCACACCGGTGCGCGAGAGCCTCATCCGGCTTCATGCCGAAGGCCTCGTCACCGCCACCTCGCGCGAGGGCTTCTTCGCCCGTGTCCCGGAGACCGAGGAGTTCTCGGAGCTCTATCGGCTGGCTCGCACTCTGCTCTCGGATGCGATGCTTGGCGCGGCAGCGGCCGGCGGAAATGCCCGGGCGGAAGCGGCGGAGATCGCGGTCCAATCCGCCCTCCTCTTCAGCCCGCCGGCGAGGACGAGCGCCTGGGCCGCCATCGAGCAGTTGACCCTCGGCCTGTCCCGCCTTGCCCGCAACCGGGAGGTCACGCGGATCATCGGCAACGTCAACGACCGGGTCCGCTGCATCCGGATGATCGCCTGCTTGGATGCCGGCGCCGTTCAGGGCATGGTGGCCGACACACAACAGCTTGCCGACGCGATCGCGGCCGCCGACGCCGCGGGGGCGACCCGAAGCCTGGAGACGATGTTTGATCGCGATATCCGCCGGCTGCCCGATCTCACAAAAGAACTGCTCGCCCGCGCCCATGCCGGTGGAATCGGCTGACCGGGGACGAGGCACGGGGCCTGAGCTCCGCCGGGGCTCGTCTGCCCCATGAGCAAGCGCCCGCCCTCCGAGCTGACGCCGCGGCTCGGCAAGCCGACCGACCGGGTGTCCGGCGCCGCCATGGGCCCGGTGCTGCCGCTCATCCGGATGTCCATGGACCGCTGGCCCGCCAGCCTGAAGCGGATCGGCAAGTATATCCTCGAGAACCCCGAGGCCGCCGTGCACCTGTCGATCCGCGAGCTCGGCCAGAACACCCGAAGCGGCCAGGCGACGATCATGCGCTTCTGCCGCACCCTCGGCTTCGAGGGGATCCGGGACCTGAAGCTCCACCTTGCCGGCGACCTCGCGAGGCATGAGCGGCCAGGTGCCGCCGGAGCCGAGGATGACAGCCTGCTCGACGCCATGCTGGAAGCCCATGTCCAGGCGCTCCGCGAAACCCGCTCGCTGGTCCAGCCGGAGACGCTCCGCGCCGTGGCCACGCGGCTCAATGCGGCACGGCGCATCGACGTTTTCGGCGCCGGAGTCTCCGGCCTGGTGGCGGAACTCCTGGCCTACCACCTTCTCCTCTCCGGGCTGACCGCGCAGGCCCTGAGCGATCCGACCTACATGCTCGAGATCGCCCATGGCCTCGACCGGGACTGCGTCGCCGTGGCCGTCTCGGCGTCCGGCGTCTCTCAGGACACGCTCGACATGATGAAGCGCGCCCGCGCCGCCGGTGCGTTCACCGTCGCCATCACCAATCGCTCGAAAACCCCGCTCACGGCCGCCGCCGACTGCGTCCTCTCCGCGGTGAGCCAGGAGTCGCCGCTGACCGGCGGCGCCTTCGCGATCGCGACCGGCCATCTTCTGATCATCGACGCCCTCGTCGCGGAGATCGGACGCCTCCGGCGCTGAGTGGCGCCGGGCTGATCCAGGCCCGGCTTTCCACTCGGATAAGAAAGCTCCCCCGCCTCTTCCCCTCCGATGAGAAAAACGCGGCTTGAGGCCGCGGGCGGCCCGCTTTCGCCTTGAGAAAAAGCAAAACTCCCATTCTTAATATATTTATGGAGTTTTGCTTCTGACACGAAAGCGAATGCAACGCCGCACGGGGAGGCCATGTCGGAACCAGCCGGAATCACCTTGACCAGGATCGAGAAGCGCTTCGGGCCAATGGCCGCGCTGCGCGGCATCTCGCTCGACATCCGCCCGGGCGAGTTCCTGACGCTCGTCGGACCGTCGGGATGCGGAAAGTCGACGCTTCTGAGGATCATCGCCGGGCTCGACGTCCAGACCGCAGGCCACGTCGCCATCGGCGGCCGCCCGGTCGACGCGCTCGGCCCCGACCGCCGCGACATCGCCATGGTCTTCCAGAACTATGCCCTCTACCCGCACATGACGGTCGCGGAGAACATCGCCACCCCGCTCCGGCTCCGGCGTTTGGCCGCCTGGCAGCGCTGGCCGGTCATGGGCTCATTCGGCCGAGCGCGCGCGATCCGGGACGACATCGCCCAGGAGGTCTCGGGTGTGGCCGAACTCCTCGGCATCGCGGCTCTCCTCGACCGCAAGCCGGGGCAGCTCTCCGGCGGGCAGAGGCAGCGGGTCGCGCTCGGCCGGGCCCTCGTCCGGCACCCGCGCGTCTTCCTGATGGACGAGCCGCTCTCCAATCTCGACGCCAAGCTCCGCGTCCATATGCGCGCCGAGATCGCCCGCCTGCATCGGCGGCTCGGCGCAACCTTCGTCTATGTCACGCACGACCAGACCGAGGCCATGACCATGTCCGACCGGATCGCCGTGATGCTGGACGGGGAGGTCCGCCAGTTCGACACGCCGGCCGGCATCTACCGAGCCCCTGTCGATCACGATGTCGCCGCCTTCATGGCCCAGCCGCAGCTGAACACGCTGCCGGTCACCGGCGCCGGCGCCGGCGCCGTCGAGGCGTTCGGCACCCACCTCGCGATCCGCGGGCTCGTGCCGGCCGGCACCAGGGCCTCCCTCGCCTTCCGGCCCGAGGAGTGCATCCTCCTCGACGCGTCGGCACCGCAGGGCCTCGCCGCAAGCGTCAGCCATGTCGAGCGGCTCGGCGCCGATGGCTATGCCCACCTCGCGGTCGAGGGCTTCCCGGAGCTGGTCGTCGCCCGGCTCGACGCCGAGCGGCTTGGCCGCATCGAGCGCGGCCAAGCCGTCCGGATCCTGCCCGATCCGGAGCGCGCGCTGTGCTTCGACGAAAGCGGCCGCCGCATCGCGGCCGCCGAGCAGAAGGCGGCATGACGATGACCGTCCTTCCCTTCTCCTCTGCGGGATCCGATGAGCCCGCCGTCGCCGGCCAGCTCCGGCGGCGCCGCGCCAGGGCCGGCCTCACCCTCGCGAGCCCTGCTGCGGTGCTGCTGCTGGTGCTGCTGATCCTGCCGTCGGCGCTGGTGATCCTCTTCTCGCTGACCGATTACGGCTTCGGGGCCGCATCCTGGCGCTTCATCGGCGTCGACAACTATGCCGAGCTCTTCGCCGATCCCGGGGTCCTCCGCGCGCTCGGCAACACCGGGGTCTACATCGCCGTCGTCGTCCCCGGATCGGTCGCGGTCGGCCTCGGCGCCGCGCTCCTGATCGAAGGGCGGCAGGTGCTCCGCCGCTTCTATCGGGTCGCCTTCTTCCTGCCGGTGACGGCGACGCTGGTCGCGCTCGCCACCGCCTGGGAAGTCCTGCTCCATCCGGGCTTCGGCCTCGCCAACCTCCTTCTTGCGGCCGTCGGCCAGCCGAAGCTGCGCTTCCTCGCGGATCCGGACATCGCGATGTTCACGCTATCCGCGATCGGGATCTGGCAGCTCGCCGGCTTCAACATGGTGCTGTTCCTCTCGGGGCTCGCATCGATCCCGCGCGAGCTCTACGACGCGGCCGCGGTGGACGGCGCCGCCCGCGGCCTCGACCGGTTCCGCCTCGTCACTTGGCCGATGCTCGGCCCCACCACGATGTTCGTCGTCGTCATCACCGCGATCCGCGGCCTGCAGGTCTTCGACACCGTCGCCGTGCTCACCCGCGGCGGGCCCGACAAGGCGACAGAGGTGCTGCTCTACGCGATCTATCTCGAGGGCTTCCGCTACTTCCGGATCGGCTACGCCTCGGCGCTCACCGTCGTGTTCCTGGCGCTCGCCACGGCTCTGACGCTCGCCCAGACCCGCCTCATGGACAGAAAGGTGCACTACCAATGACCCGGCGCCTGCTGCCGTCGCTCGGGGGACTCTGCGCACATGCCGTGCTGTTCACCGGTGCGCTTGTCATGCTTGCGCCCTTCCTCTGGATGGCGCTGACCTCCTTCAAGCCCGCCGCCGAGATCTTCACGGGCGAGCTCGCGCTGCTGCCGTCCCGCTTCACGCTTCATAACTATGTCGAGGCGCTGTCGGCCTCGCCGCTCCTGCGCTTCCTCGTCAACGGCGTGCTGGTCTGCGGCGGCATCCTCGTGCTCCAGCTCGCGATCGCCATCCCATGCGGCTATGCGCTCGCGAAGCTCGACTTCCGGGGACGCGAAGCGCTCTTCGGGCTCGTGCTCCTCGGGCTCCTGATCCCGGTCCAGGTCCCGGCGCTGCCGCTCTATCTCGGCCTCGCCCGGCTCGGGCTCCTCGACAGCTTCCCGGCGCTGGTCCTGCCCTGGGCCGCTTCGGCCTTCGCCATCTTCCTCTTCCGCCAGGTGTTCCGGCGCTTTCCCGACGAGATCGTCGACGCTGCCCGGATCGACGGCTTCGGTGAGATCGCGATCGCCTTCCGCATCGCCCTGCCTTCGGCCTGGCCAGCCGTCGCCGCCTTCTCGATCTTCTCGGTGGTCGCGCACTGGAACGACCTCTACTGGCCGATGGTGGTCGTCCCCTCGACCGAGCTCATGACCCCGCCGCTCGGGATCGCCTATTTCCGCGAGGGCGGCGGGGTCGACGGCAATGTCGGCGCCTTGATGGCGGGCGGCGTGATCATCACCGCCCCCCTCGTCGTCGCCTTCCTCTTCGCCCAGCGCCGCTTCGTCCAGGGGCTGGCCTTCACCGGCATCCGGTAATCCCTCGGGAGACATTCGATGAACCGATTCCTGACCGTATCCGCGGTCCTGGCGGCGCTCGCCGCCACCCCGGCCGCCGCCGCCCCCGTCGAGCTCACCGTCTTCTACGCCTGGCCCTCGCATCAGCGCTTCCATGAGCCGATCGCCGCCGCCTTCATGGAGCGCCATCCGGAGATCAAGATCCGCTTCCAGGCGCCGGCATCGAGCTACGACGAGGCCTTCCAGAGCCTGCTGCGGCAGGGCATGACCGGCTCGCTGCCGGACGTGACTTTCGCCGGCTACCAGATGCTCCGGGCCCTGGCCGACCGCGGCCTCGCCCAGGATCTCGGCCCCCTGATCGCGGCCACGCCCGACTGGGGCGGACGCGGCTTCACCGATCCGGTGCTCGCGCTCGGGCGGGCGGCGGGCCGGCAGGTGGCCCTTCCCTTCGTGATGTCGACGCCGATCGTCTACGTCAACGGCGAGCTCGTCGCCCGGGCCGGCGGCGACGACGCGCCCTTCCCCGCCGACTGGGACGGGCTCATCGGCCTCGCCCACAGGGTCGACGGCCTCGGCCCCGACATCGACGGCATGTACTACGGGCTCGGCGTTGACGACTGGACCACCCAGGCCCTGATCCTGAACCAGGGCGGCTCGCTCCTCACGCCGGACGAGACCGACATCGCCTTCGACGGCCCGGAGGGGCTCGCCGCACTCCGCCTGTTCCGCCGGTTCCGCGAAGAAGGCGGACAGCCGGCGATCGGGGACGAGTCCGCCCGGCAGCAATTCGTCGCCGGCAAGCTCGGCATCCTCGTCGCCTCCACCTCCGGCGTCCGCGGCCTGGAGACCGATATCGGCGGCCGGTTCCCCCTCAAGACAGCGAGGCTGCCGCTGGCCGATCGCGGGCGCGGCCGCCTGCCGACCGGGGGGATGGCGGGCGTGATCCTGACCGACGATCCGGACAAGCGTGCCGCGGCCTGGGCCTATCTGCAGTTCGCGAGCGGCCCCGAGGCGCAGACGTTGATGGTGCAGAAGTCCGGCTATACCCCGGTCACCAGCCTGGCGCTCGGCCCGGACCATCTCGGCGACTTCTACCGGGAGCACCCGAACTGGTCGACGAGCATCGAACAGATCCCGGTGTCCGTTCCTTGGACCGCCTGGCCCGGACCGAACGGCGTCGAGATCGCGCAGGCGCTGCTCGATGCGATGGCGGCCCTCGCCCAGGATCGCCTCTCGCCTGACGAGGCGCTCGCCCGCATGGCCTCGGACGCCCGGCGCCTGATCTCCCGCCGATGAACCCTGCCGCCACCCGAGACCGCATTCCGCCCATGAAGATCATCCAGATCACCGACCCCCACCTGGTGGGCCCGGGCGAGCACCTCTACGACCTCGACCCGGCCGAGCGCCTCTCGCGCTGCGTTGCCAGCGTCGTCGCCGAGCACGCGGACGCCGCGCTCTGCGTCTTCACCGGCGACCTCGCCGACCGCGGCGCGCTTCAGGCCTATGGATTGCTGCGCGAGATCCTTCGCCCCCTGCCGATGCCGGTCCGGCTCCTGCTCGGCAACCACGACGACCGACAAGCCTTCCGCGAAGCCTTCCCGGAGACGCCGCTGGATCCGGCCGGCTTCGTCCAATCCGTGCTCGACGTTCCGGCCGGACGGCTCCTCTTCCTCGATACCCTCGAACGCGGCGCCCGCGGGGCCGGTGTCCTCTGCCCCGCCCGCCTCGGCTGGATCGGCGCCCGGCTTGCGGAAGCTCCCGACCGCCCGGTCCACGTCTTCATGCATCACCCGGCGCGGTCGATCGGGGTCCGGCATTTCGAGCAGATGAGCCTCACGGCACCCGACGCCTTCCTCGACCTTGTCCGTGAGCATGGCGGCGTGCGCCATATCTTTTTCGGCCACGTCCATCTGCCGGTCTGGGGTCGTTGGGGCTCCCTCTCCTTCTCGGCGATCCGCGGCACCTGCCAGCACATCGACCTCGAGCTCGACGACCCCGACGTCACCTTCGCCGAGGGCTCGCCCGCCTACGGTGTCATCCTGCTCCACGGCGAGGACGTGATCGTGCACCAGCGGGACTTCCTGGCGCCCGCCCCGCGCTTCGACGCCATGACCGGCCGGCGTCTGTCGGCGCCCCCGACCAACTGAGGAGACCACGATGAGTCCCATCGCCAGGGGGCACGGTCCGGTGTGGCCGCGCCTCGTCATCTTCGACTGCGACGGCGTCCTCGTCGACAGCGAGCCGATCATCGCGGAAGCCGAGGCCGAGGCCCTCGCCTCCGCCGGCTTCGCGATCACCCCCCGCGAGCTCCTCGACCGCTTCACCGGCGTTCCGGCCGCCGACATGTTCCGGACCCTCGCCGATGAGCAGGCACGGCCGCTCGCCGCCGGCTTCTCCGACCGGCTCGAGCGCCGGATCGCCGAGGCCTACCGCGCCCGGCTCGAGCCGCTGCCGGAGGTCGAGGAGACGCTTCGGCGCCTGGACGTCCCCTACTGCGTCGCGTCGTCGAGCGCGCTCGGCCGGCTCAGGCTCGCCCTTCTCGTCACCGGGCTCGACTGGCTCCTGATGGGCCGGATCTTCAGCGCCGAGATGGTCGCGCGCGGGAAGCCGGCGCCGGACCTCTTCCTCCATGCCGCCGACCGGATGGCCGCCGTTCCGGCCGACTGTCTCGTCATCGAGGACAGCGTCGCCGGCGTGACCGCAGCGCAGGCCGCCGGCATGACCGTCTTCGGCTTCACCGGCGGCGGCCATGCCGATGTCGGTCTCGGCGAACGCCTGGCAACGGCGGGCGCCGATCTCGTCTTCAGCCATATGGCCGCCCTGCCGCAGCTCATCCACCGCCTCGACCTGCACCGCGACGGGTCGCCGGCGGAACGGGCGGCGTCCACGGGAGGACGGGCGCGATGACGGTCGAACCCTTTCCCCTGATCGACCTCTCCGGGCCGCCCGAAGCCCGCGGCCGAAGCTACGGCGCCCGTGCCGCCGATCGCATCCGCCGCGGCCTCGGCCACTATCAGGAGCAGTTGGCCCGGCTCGGTCTCGACCGCATGGCGATCCGTCGTGCTGCCCACCGCCAGGTCCGGGCGATCACCGCCTTCGACGACGGCCACTCCGCCGAGATCCGCGGCATCGCCGAGGGCGCGGGCGTCGAGGTCGAGGACATCGTCCTCCTCAACGCCCGCACGGAGATCCTGCGCCAGGCCCGGCGCGGCGCGGAGGCCGCGGCGGACGGCTGCACCGGAGCCGTCCTCCTGCCCGAGGCGACGCGCGACGGCCGCCTTCTGCACGGCCAGAACTGGGACTGGAAGGTCGAGTGCGTCGACACCGCGGTCGTACTCCGGATTCGGCAGGAGCACGGCCCCGACTACCTGACCTTCACCGAGGCGGGAGGCCTCGCCCGCTCGGGCCTTAACGCCGCGGGCATCGGCCTGACCGCCAACAATCTCGAAAGCGACCGCGACGGAACGGCCGAGGGCGTGCCGCTGCCGCTCATTCGTCGCCGGGTCCTCGAGAGCGCAGATCTGGCGCTCGCCATCCATGCCGTCCGGACCACCCCGAAGACCGCCTCGAACAACATGATGCTGAGCCATGCCGAGGGCTTCGCGGTCAGCCTCGAATGCGCCCCCGACGAGAGTTTCGCGCTGCAGCCCCAGGACGGAATCCTGGTCCACGCCAATCACTGGCTCTCGCCGGCGGCGCTTGCCCGCCTGCGCGACACCGGGCTCGATGCCACGCCCGACAGCCTCTACCGCCAGGAACGCGTCCGCTCCCGGCTCGCGACGGGGCGGCCGCTCGACATCACGGATCTCCGGGACGCCCTGTTCGACGAGTTCGGCAGCCCGTGGTCGGTCTGCCGGCCGCCGCGCAAGGGGCTTTCCGGCAACCTCACCGCGACCGTCGCCATGGTGCTGCTGGAGCCCGCCCGCGGAGAGATGCAGATCGCTCCGCTTCCCGCCGTCAATCGCCGCTTCACCTTCTACCGCCTCGACGGCACACCCGCCGAGACGGCGCCGCTCGACTGACCGGCCGGCGCTCTTTCGTTGGAGACCAGCATGCCCCCAGCCCACGGCTTCCAGACCGTCCTCGGCCGCAACCTCGTCGGCGAGCTCCGGAATTTCGTCCACCGCCCGTTCCTCGTCGTCACCATGGAGGATCTCTGGCCCTTGTTCGCGGCGGCGTTCGACGGCGCCGAGTGCGAGCCGTATTTCGTCCGGTCGGTCGACGAGGAGGAGCTGCTGCGGGATCTCAGCATCCTGCCCGACTTCGCCGCCGTGGTCGGGCTCGGCGGCGGCATGGCGATCGACACCGCCAAGTATCTCGCCTGGCGCCGGCGCCGGCCGCTGTTCCAGGTCCAGACCGCCCTCAGCATGAACGCCGCCTGGGGGCAGCGCGCCGGCGTGCGCGTCAATGGTGTCGTGCGCTATGTCGGCTGGGCCGTGCCCGAGGCGGTCTATATCGACCTCGACGTGATCCGGGCCGCGCCGCGGGCGCTCAATCTCTCCGGCATCGGCGACATCCTCTGCGCCCATACGGGCGTGCTCGACTGGAAATACGCCGCGGACCGGGGCCGCTGCGAGCCCAAATGGCCCTTTGACCCCGAGTTGGCGGCCGAAGCCGAGGCCGCGGTGAACAGCGTCCTCGCCCATCTCGACGACATCCGCGACCTCACGGATGCCGGCATCCGCGTGCTCGTCGAGGGCCTGAGCCGCGGCACCACCTACCACAGCCATGGCTGGAACCCGCGGCCGATCGAGGGCATCGACCACTTCTTCTTCTATGCGCTCGAATTCGGCACCGGTCGCAAGTTCATCCACGGCCCCCCGGTCTGCCTCGGCATCACGATCGGATCGCTCCTGCACCAGAGCCGGGCCGAGGAAATGCTGCGGGCCTTTCATCACATCGGCCTCGACATCCGGCCCGAGGCGATGGGCGTCACCTGGGACGACGTCGCCCGAGCGCTCGCCGGGCTCCGGCGCTTCGTCCACGAGGCCGGCCTTTGGCATTCGATCGCCCATGACGTCGAAATCGGGCCGGACTTCGTCGCCCGCCTGCGCCGCGAGGTCGAGGCGCTCTACGGGCCCTGGGTGCCAGCCACACGATGAAGATCGAAATCCTCGCCGACGCCGGAGAGGTGGCGGCCGCGGCGGCCGCCGAGATCCTCGCGGCCATGGCCGCCCGCCCGCGCCTCGTCCTCGGCGTCGCCACCGGCCGGACCATGGAGCCGCTCTACGCCCGCCTCGCCCGCTCCGCATCGGAGGGCGCGGACTGGAGCGGCGTGGAGATCTTCGCGCTCGATGAATATGTCGGGCTGGCCCCCGGCCATCCGGGCTCCTTCCGAAGCTATCTCGAACAGCGCCTGGCCGATCCGCTCCGGATCGCGCCCGAGAGGCTGCACGTGCCCGACGGCGCCAGCATCGATCCTGCGGAGGAAGCCTGCCGGTACGAGGCAAGGATCCAGGCGGCCGGAGGAATCGACCTGCAGCTCCTCGGGCTCGGCCGGAACGGGCACATCGCCTTCAACGAGCCGGGCTCGCCGCTCGACTCCCGCACGCGTGTCGTGCGCCTCGCCCGGTCCACCCGCGAGGACGGCCGCGCCACCCTGCCCCAACGCATGGAGCCACCGCGCGCCGGCATCACGATGGGCATCGGCACGATCCTCGAGGCGAGACGCCTCCTGCTGCTCGCGACCGGCCCCGCGAAAGAGCCCGCCGCCCGCGCGACGCGCTTCGGGCCCGTCTCCGCCGACTGTCCCGCATCGGTGCTCCGGCTCCATCCGGATGCGACCCTCGTCCTCGACCGGGCCGCCGCCGGGCCGTGATCGCAACCGCGGCCGGCACCAGCGCGACAATACAGATAACAATGTTTTCCTGATTATATTCGAAGAAGCTTTTTGACACTTCTGTTACACCAAATAAGACTTGAGATCTCTCCACCAATACTGACGCCCGGGTGCTGTCACCCGGCCTCGCAGGGAGGTCTCTCGTGCCCCGACACGCTGCGCTGCGCCCGGCCAGACCGCGCATCCCGAGTCCGAAGGCGACGCTGGCCGCCTATGGCGGCCGGCCCGTCCTCAGCCCGGAGCGGATCGCGCGCTGGCCTGCACCCTCGCTCGACCACGTCTCCGCGCTGATCGAGGCCGCCCGCAGCGGTCGCTATCACCGCGTGAACCATCCGATCGTCTCGCAGCTCGAAGATGCGCTCGGGCAGTGGAGCGGCGGGCTCAAGGTGCGCGCGGTCGGCTCGGGGACAGCCGCGATCCACATCGCGCTCGACTATCTCCGGGAGCATGGCCCGAAAATCCTGACACCGGCCCTCAACTGGCCCGGCGCTCTGGGTCCGATCCACTTCGCGGGGCTGGAACCGGTCTTCGCCGATGTCTCGCTCGAGGACGGCTGTATTGACGAGAACGAGGCGCTGGCCAAGCTCTCACCCGAAATCGGCGTGCTCCTCCTCTCCCATCTCTTCGGCAACGTCTCCGAGGTTCCGCGCCTGCGGCAGACCGCGCGCACGCTCGACATTGCGATCGTCGACGATTGCGCCCAGGCGATCGGGGCCGTGAGGCCGCAGCCGGACGCGGGCCGGATCGACAGCGATGCCTTTACGCTGTCCGGCAACGGCGCCAAGCATCTCGGTGCGGGCGAACTCGGATTCCTCTGCGGCACCAATGGCGGGCTGATCGAACATGTCGACCGGGTCTCACTGTCGAGCTCGGCCCGCGACGGCGGCCGCGTCTTCGCGCCGATGAGCTACGGGCTCAACTACCGGCCGAACGTGCTGTCGGCCGCGGTCGCGCTCAGCCGGCTGCCGGGCCTCGACGAGCAGCTCGCCGCCCGCGCCGAGAACGCGGCCATCCTCCGCATCGGGCTGTCGGGCCTTCCGGGCCTGCGTATCCTCCACCGCTTCACGGAAGCCCGGAACTCCTACCTCAACTTCGCGCTCCTCCTCGAGGCGGGCGAGCTCGGCCTCCCTGCCGTTCCCGCCACGCGGGATTTCATCGTCGACCTTCTGCTGCAGGAAGGGGTCCCGGTCTGGATCTGGCTGCGCCGCCCGGCATGGGCCTATCTGCCCTTCTGGCCCGAAGAGGCCGAGCGCCCACCTCTCCCGAACACCGAGAAGTTGCTCGCCGGCCTGTTCGACATCGTCGAAATCGCGCCGCCGAACGGCTCCGATGTCATGCGGGCCTATATCGCAGCCTTCGAGAAAGTGTGGACAGCCCTTCCCGAGCTCGCCCCCGACATCCGCAAGGCCGCTGGAGACTCCGATGGGCGGATTCAGGCCGGGCGGGGCTGACATGGCGTCCGCTCTTCCTGGTTTCACCCGTACCGCCATTGACTGCGTCCTCAAGGCGGGCGGCAGCCTGACGCGGAATCTCGACGAGACCGCCCGGCTGATCGGCGCTCTGGCCGGCCTCGCGGCTGAAGGCCATCGGCTTCTGGTGGTCCCGGGCGGCGGACGGCCGGACAAGGCAATCGAGACGATCGACCGGGAGCGGCCGCTCGCGCCCGACACGGCGCACCGGGCCTGCGCGCTCGCCCAGGACCAGACAGGGCTCGTGCTCGCCGACCCCGCGATCGCCCCGGGCACGCGAGCCTGCGCCACGATCGGGGAATGCCTCGGCACTCTCGCGGAGCGTCGGCTTCCGATCCTGCTCCCGTCCGGCCTGATCTTCGCGCTCGAGCCGGTCGAGCGGAGCTGGGACGTCACCTCCGACGCGGTCGGCGCCTGGGTGGCGTGGCTCCTCGAGGCCGATCGCTATGCCGTCCTCACCGATGTCGACGGCGTCTACGCCGCGGGGCGGATCGGCGAGCCGGAGCATCTCCTCCCCGACATCGAGGCGACCGCCCTCGCCGCTATGGGTCACACCTCGGTCGATGCCTGCGCCGCGGCCTTCATCGCGGCTCGAGGCATCGAGGCCGCGGTCCTGAACGGGCGCTTCCCCGACCGCGTGGTCGACTACCTGCAGCGGCGCCCCTGCCGCGGCACACTGATCCGCCCGGCACGACCGGGGCCGGCGCCGTGAGCAGGCCCGCCGAGCAGCCGGTCGCAGGCCGCCCCTGGCTCGCGATGTGCGTCCAGGCGCCCGACGCCCTTGTCTCGGGCCTCTGCCGCAGGATCGACCGCGATATCGCCGCCCGGACCGGGCTCCGGCTGCAGGCCTCGGTGATCCGGGTCCACGACGCGGCGACGATCCGCGCCTTCTACGCGCTGTCGGGCGGCACCGCCGGGCCGCACTGGCCCCTGGTCGAGGCGCTCTATGCCGGCCGGCCCGTCCGGATCACCTGGTGGGCGGGCGACCAGGCGCTCGTCCGCCTCCAGGCCGTGAAGGGCCGGACACAACCGGCGGACAGCGCCCCCGACACGATCCGCGGCCGGCACTGGTGCGACAACCCGGTGACCAATCTCATTCATGTCAGCGACGACGAGGAGGTGATGGCTCGGGAGAGCCGGCTTCTCGCTGCCCTGCCTGCGGGCCGGCCGATCCCGAGAGATACGTCCTCCCGGCGCCCCTGGAGCTGGGCCCGGCATTCCGCGCTCCCGACGCTGGTGCGAATCCTCGCGCCCGTTCTCGGCCGCGAACCCCATCGCGTCCTCGTCCTGCCCCGCTCGGGTGACGCGGCCGAAACCGCTCAACGCTCCATCCGGGCGCTGCGGCGCCTCGCCCTCTCCGCCCCGGACACCGCCGCAGCGCGCCTCATCGGGGCCTATCTCGAAGGCGAGAGCGGACCGCTCGAAGCCTACATCTCTCACGAGCACGTCGGGGACTGGGACACGCTCGTCCTGCGCGCCGGCCTTCACGCCGTCCGCCCGTGGCTGCGCCGGCTGCAGGGATGCTGCGCCGCCTCGGAGGAGCGAACCGCATGAGCCTGACCGTGACACAGGAGATCACGCTCGCCCTGCTGCGGAGCCATCGCTCGCGGCGGAGCTGGGTCGCCGGCAGCACGGTGCTGCACCATCTCCTGCCGCGCAGCCCGGGCGATCTCGATCTTCATCACCCCGATGCCCGGGCGGCTTGGGAGGCCGTGCGGGCCGACCTCGCGACGCTCCTGGATCACGGCTTCGCGCTTGCCGGCAGCGGCTGGCTGGAGACGGAACGCTGGGCCCGGTTTCGGCATGAGAAGGGCCCTGTCGTCCTGAACTGGGTCGTGGCCGCGGCTTCGGAGCATCCGACGCCGCGGCGGCACCCGAGCTTCGGATATGCGATCGGGGTCTCAGACGCGATCGCTGAGAAGGTCAACGCCGCACGCGAGTTCGGCCGCCGGAAGGACCTCGACGATCTCGCGGCCGTGCTCCGGGCCGGCGCTCGCCTTCCCGACGATTTGCGCCGCAGCGTCCAGGCGGTCGTCGCGGCCCGACAGGGAGCGGACGTCCCGGCGCAGCTCCGGCGGACACGGCCATGACGCCGCCTGTCCAACGGTTGTCGATGGACGCCGCCACGGCGCTGGCGCGCCGGCGCAGCTTCGAGCGCCTCCTGCGCTGCGCTCTCTCCGAGCGGCTCCTGGACGCAAACCCGCCCGATCCCGGCGACGACCGCCGGCCGGCCCGCGCTTCGGTCGAGACGCCGGCCGGCGCCATCCGGCTCAAATGCCGGCCGCCGTTCGTCGGCTGGCGCCATGGCGAGATCGAACGCGTGACGATCTCTCCTCCGGGATCGCGATTGGCGCGGAGGATCGAGGACCCGCTCGACCTGCTCGAAATCCTTCGCGGCCTGCATCCGGAGGGGCGGTGGGACCGGCTCTGCGAGGAGATCGAGAACAGCATCACGAACGAGGCCCTCTCGATCGCCACCCGGTCCGAACGCAACGGCGCCATCGCCGAGGCGGCGCGGATTCGCGGCTGCGCGACGCTGATCGACTGGGTTCGCGCCTCGGTGCCCGAGGCCGAGTGGTCGGTGTTCCTCGAGCAGTGGTCCGCCGTCGGCCACCCGCACCACCCATGCGCCAAGACCAGGATCGGCTTCACGGCCAAGGACAGCATCCGCTATGCGCCCGAGTTCGGCGCAGGGATCGACGTGTCCTGGCTTGCCGTTCGCCGGGACCGCCTCGTCCTGGAGACCGCCTCCTCCGATCTCGACCCGTGGGCCTTCCTGGCGCGGCACTTCCCGGCCGCGATCAAGCGCTGGCGCCTGGGGCTCGGCGCCCTGGGCGCCGCTCCTGAAGACTATCTTCCTCTGCCGGTCCATCCGTGGCAGTGGCGGGAGATCGTGACGTCGCGGTTTGCCGATGAGATCGCCCGGGGGGAGATCATCCGGCCGGAAGGAGCCGAAACGCCCTGCCTGGCCACGCTCTCACTGCGGACGCTGACGCCGACCGAGCCCGCCGGGGCACCCTGGCTCAAGCTTCCGCTCTCGATCCAGGTGACGAGCTCGCGACGCGAGCTCGTGCCCGGGGTGGTCGCGGCCGGCCCCTGGATGACCCGGCGCATTGAAGGCATCCTGGCACGGGACGAGACGCTCCGCGGCGCCCTCGCGATCCTCGGGGAGCCGGTCGGCCTCCGCTTCCTGTCCGCCGATCCCGAGGACGGGCGCGCCGGCATGCTGTCCGCTCTTCTCCGCCGGCCGGTGTCGCACGTCCTCCGGCCTGGCGAGATCGCGATCCCGGTCGCGGCGCTTTTCGTGCCCTCGCCCGTCACCGGCAAACCGCTGTTCATCGAGCTCGCGGAGGCGACCAACGGCAACACCCTGTCGGCGTTCGCCGACTATTGCCGCCTCGCCCTGACGGCGTTCCTCCGCCTGTCCCTCCTCTTCGGGATCGCGCTCGAAGCCCACCAGCAGAACACGCTTCTCGTGGTCGACGAGCACGACGCCCTTCGCCGGATCGTCGCGCGCGACTTCGGAGCCCGGGTGCTGGCATCGGCCGATCCGTCCGATCCGGTCCCCGCAGCCGCCCGCGAGATGGAGGTCCCCGATCGCGGCGCGCTCCGGGAGCTGGTCTCCCACGCGGTGTTCGAGAGCCACGTCCGCGAGCTCGTCGCCCTCCTGGCACGCCAGGGCGCAATACGTCCGGAAGGGTGCTGGCGCGTGGTCAGGACCGTCATCGACGAGGTGTTCGCAGGCCTCGGGCACGAGATCGACATCGGGACGGCGAACGCCGAGCGGGGCGCGCTTCTCGGCCGCCCCTGGCGCGCCAAGAGCCTGCTCCGGATGCGCGTCGCCGAGCACCCGGGCGACAGCTTCGTCGACACGGAGAATCCCTTGGCCCGGGCCGGCTGAGTCCGCTCGCGCTTCAGGTCTCGGGCGCCTCGCGATCGGCCCGCGCCAGCGCCTGAAGATGCAGCCTGAGGCTGTGGCGGACGGCCGGATCCGGGATGGCCAGGAGCTCGCGCGCGATCTCCAGCGCCTGTTCCTCGTCGGGATCGCCGACGGCTGCCGAGCCGCTTCCGTTCACCGCGATGCCGATGAGCAGCTTCGCGACCGGTACCTCGAGGACGCCCGCGATCCGGATCAGCATCGATGCCGATATCCGGGTCAGCCCGGTCTCGTATCTCTGGAGCGTCTGGAAGGACAGATCGAGCTGCTGAGCCACCCGTTCGAGACTGATGCCGGCCTGCTGGCGCACGCGTCGGATGTTCCAACCGAGGTCGACGTCGACCGGATCCGGCTTGTCTCGTCTTGGTCGACCCCGCGGCATGGCTCTCGGCCCTTCTTGTCCGGACAGGACGGCGCAGAGGGGACGGATCACATGAGGAACGGGAGGAACCCCGAACTCAGGGCTTGGACTGCCGCCTGGTTCGCTTGGGCGGCGGTTCAAAGAATTCCGAGGGCGCGACGTTCAGCGCCTTGGCCAGCTTGCCCAGCATCTCGACTGATGCGCTGTACTTCCCTTGCTCAAGGTCGCTGATGTAACTGCGGTTGACCTCGGCCCGGAACGCCAATTCCTCCTGGGTCAGTGACCTATCTCCGCGAATACGCCGGAGGTTCCGAGCCACCGCCTGCCGCATGTCTTCCATGCGGGGAGAAGAAGCCGCAGCCCGGCACCTGTCAGTCTGGTATACCCGACAAAATTTCAGCAGAAAAGTTCATATTCCAGACATCAAACTCCATGCGCCTTGCCGTCCGGCCCCGGCAGGCGGCCGAATCGGAGCGAGCCGCGACCGGAAGGGAATGGGTCACGCGCAACCGGCGAAGGACGGATCCCGAAGGCGCTCGAGACCGGATCGGAACGCCCTTTCCGGCGCAACATGCCGAACACAGGACGCTCACCCGATTGACTCGCCTGCGATCCGCGGAATTCTGTCCGGGCGAACGATCGACCACGGAGGCGATCTTGCCGATCGGGACCTGCACCGGCCAGGCGAACAAGGATAGGATCTGCCGGGAATACATCGTCATGCCGGTGCTCCATCTCTGGACGCTGGCCGGAGAGACGAAACAGAGCTGCGCCGGAGGAAGGACGCTCGAGGCGTCATACTACATGTTCGAAGCACAGCATCGGGAGACCAAGCTCATCGAGACATTCTACGCGGGCGAGACCGCGGCGCGAGGGTTCCTCGCGACGATCCCAGCCCCACCGCTGCCCTGCTTCAATCCGCTCCTGCACGGCCCCACGGGCGATGACGACATTGTTGACGTGCCCGGTCGTCCCGAACCGGGACGAGGTCGAGGTGGTCCCGTGCCGCACCGCACGGCTCTGAATCGCGAGCTGTTCCAAGCGACGCGCCTCTTCGTCTGCTGGCTGCCCACCGAGCCTCGAGCCGCTCTGTCGAACGTCATCCGAGAAATCGAGGCTCGCCCGAGCGATGATCGCCTCAAATCCCTCGCCCAGTCCCTCAACACGATGGTGGGGTCCTATGGACGACCGCTCCGGCAGATGATCCTGGACCTCGAGAGGCGCGGAAACCGGATTCGCCCCTTCGCGTTTCCGTATGTCGTCCAGGCCCTCCTGGAACGCGGTCTGCCCAACCACATCGATCCCTGAACGATCGCCGGATCTCACTGGCGTGACGATGCACGAGGCAGGGTGCGACCTGATGTCCGCCGACAATAATTCGACATATCTGGAAAGGTCGATTATATCGATTCTGACTTCTGCGCCTCCGTTAGGGCGCGGCAGAGATGACTCCATGGAGCCGATCGCCATGTCTCCAACAACACCCAGGGGCCGCCTGTCCTTCCTGGATCGCTACCTGACGGTCTGGATCTTCGCGGCCATGGCGCTGGGCGTCATGCTGGGGACGGTGTTCACCGAGCTGCCGCGGCTGCTCGACAGCCTGTCGATCGGCTCGACCAACCTCCCGATCGCGATCGGCCTGATCGTGATGATGTATCCGCCATTGGCAAAGGTCCGATACGAGGAGCTGCCGCAGGTCTTCCGGGACAAGCGCGTTCTCCTGCTCTCGCTGGTCCAGAACTGGCTGGTCGGGCCGGTCCTGATGTTCGCCCTCGCCGTCATCTTCCTGCGCGATCGTCCCGACTACATGACGGGCGTGATCCTGATCGGCCTCGCGCGCTGCATTGCCATGGTCCTGGTCTGGAACCAGCTCGCCTGCGGCAGCAACCAGTACGTGGCGGGGCTCGTCGCCTTCAACTCGATCTTCCAGATCCTCTTCTTCAGCGCCTATGCCTGGTTCTTCCTGGCCGTCCTGCCGCCGGCGTTCGGTCTGGAAGGCAGCATCATCGATGTCAGCTTCTGGACCATTGCCGAAGCGGTCCTGATCTATCTTGGCATCCCGTTCTTCGGCGGCTATCTGACGCGCCGGATCCTCACGCAGACGAAGGGCACGGACTGGTACGAGCGCGCCTACCTGCCGAAGATCGGTCCGCTGACCCTCGTGGCGCTCCTGTTCACCATCGTCGCGATGTTCAGCCTGAAGGGCGGAGCGGTGGTCCATCTCCCGCTCGACGCCCTGCGCATCGCCGTTCCGCTCGCGATTTACTTCCTGGTGATGTTCGTCATCAGCTTCCTGATGGGCAAGCTGATCGAGGTCGATTACCCGCGCACCACCGCCATGGCCTTCACCGCGGCGAGCAACAACTTCGAGCTCGCGATCGCCGTGGCCATCACGACCTTCGGCCTGGCGTCACCTGCCGCGTTCGCCACCGTGATCGGTCCGCTGGTGGAGGTTCCCGTCCTGATCGGGCTGGTCCATGTCGCGCTTTGGATTGGGCGGCGCTACTTCGCGGACACGCACGCGGAGGCAGTCGGAAAACCGGCTACGAACGCGGCGGAGTGACCTCCGCGACACGGGGAGCAAGGGAGTAAGGATGCGATGAATATCGGCGACAGCCTCTCCATGCTGCGGGCCCTGTCGCAGGAAACCCGCCTCGAGATCTTCCGGTTGCTGGTGAAGGCGGGCCTGGACGGGATGGCGGCCGGCGAGATCGCGCGCCGGCTAGGCGCGCCGCAAAACACGATTTCCACCCACCTCTCCACCCTCGAGGACGCGGGCCTGCTCCGATCGAAGCGGGCCGGTCGGTCGATCGCCTATGCCGCCGACCTGCGGAGCATGGGCGATCTGATCCAGTTCCTGGTCGAGGACTGCTGCCAGGGCCTGCCTGAGATCGGCTGCTCCACGCTGCCTGGCTCGCCCGAGACGCCTCGATTCACTGGATCATCGTCGGCGAGGGCTTGAGGTGAACTCACGGGCAAGCCCGCGGACTGTGGGCGTCGTCGTCATCGGCGGTGGCCAGTCGGCGCTGGCCGTCGCCTACTTTCTGCGCCGGGCGGAGATCGATTTCGTCCTCCTCGACGCCGAGGAGGCCCCAGGCGGCGCCTGGCGCCACGCCTGGGATTCGCTCCGCCTGTTCTCGCCCGCCCAGTGGAGCTCTCTGCCCGGATGGATGCTGCCGCGTGCCGGGGACGACTATCCGACGCGCGACCACGTCGTCGCATACTTGGCCGAGTACGAGCGCCGTTATGGCTTCAACATCGAGCGTCCCGTGCGAGTGCACTCCGTCGAGCGGGGCGCGGGTGGATTGCTGGTTCATGCAGACCAGGGCACATGGTCGGCCCGGGCGGTCGTCAGCGCAACCGGAACCTGGGGCAAGCCCTATGTCCCCGCTTATCCCGGCCGGGACAGGTTCATCGGCCACCAGCTTCATTCGAGCGGCTATCGACGCCCCGATGACTTCGCCGGCCAGCGGGTCCTGATCGCCGGCGGAGGAAACTCCGGCGCCCAGATCCTCGCGGAGGTGTCGAAGGCCGCCCAAGCGACCTGGGTCACGATCGAGCCGCCGATGTTCCTGCCCGATGACGTCGACGGCCGCGTCCTGTTCGAGCGTGCGACCGAGCGATGGAAGGCGCAGCAGGCGGGCCGGACTGTCATCGTGCCGAAGGGAGGACTGGGCGATATCGTCATGGTGCCGCCGGTGCAGGAGGCGCGGAACCGCGGGGTGTTGACCGCCGTCCGGCCCTTCGAGCGCTTCGTCGAAGACGGCGTGATCTGGCGGGACGGATCGCACAGCAGGGTCGACACGGTGATCTGGTGTACGGGCTACCGCCCCGCCCTGGACCATCTTGTGCCGCTCGGAGTGATCGAGGACGACGGACGCGTCCGGGTGGAGGGCACGCGATCGCTCCGCGAGCCGCGGCTATGGCTGGTCGGCTACGGGGAATGGACCGGCTACGCCTCGGCGACGCTGATCGGCGTCGCCCGGACGGCGCGCGCCACCGCCGGCGAGATCGCGGCGGCCCTTGAGGCCGAACACAGCATGGCAACGATCTGAGGCAGGGACATGAGCGTGACGATCTATCACAACCCGTCCTGCGGCACGTCGCGGAACGTCCTCGCGATGATCCGCAATGCCGGCATCGAACCGACCATCGTCGAGTACCTGAAGACGCCGCCGTCCCGCGAGACCCTGCGCGACCTGATCGCAAAGGCGGGCCTGTCGGTCCGGGATGCGCTGCGCGAGCGGGGGACGCCCTATCACGAGCTCGGCCTCGGCGATCCCGCCCTGACCGACGATCAGTTCCTCGACGCCATGATGGCGCACCCGATCCTGATCAACCGTCCCTTCGTCGTGACCGAGCGCGGCGTTCGGTTGTGCCGACCTTCCGAGGCGGTCCTCGACATCCTTTCGCAGCCGCAGAAAGGGCCCTTCACTAAGGAGGATGGCGAGGTCGTCGTCGGCGCCCAGGGAAATCGGGTCCGCTGAGGGCCCGTCGCGACATCGCCTCTCTATCCGAAGCAGGAATTTCCCCATGACCGTCTCCGACCGCGACGAGGCGACGAGCTTTCCGGCTCTCGAGGAGCGCTTCCTCGATATCCCGGACCTTTCAAAGCTCCAGCCCGAGCAGACGTCCTCGCACCCGCCCCGCATCCTTCTGCTCTACGGCTCGGTCCGGGACCGGTCCTACAGCCGCTTCCTGACGCAGGAGGCCTCGCGGCTCCTCGAACGCTTCGGGGCCGAGACCCGCATCTTCGATCCGCGCGGCCTGCCGCTGCCCGACAGCGTTCCCGCGGATCATCCGAAGGTCGCGGAACTCCGCGAGCTGTCGACCTGGTCGGAGGGGCAGGTCTGGTGCAGCCCCGAACGCCACGGTGCGATGAGCGCGATCCTGAAGGCCCAGATCGACTGGATTCCGCTGGAGATCGGCGCGGTGCGCCCGACGCAGGGACGGACGCTCGCCGTGATGCAGGTTTCGGGCGGGTCGCAATCCTTCAATGCGGTGAACGCGATGCGCGTGCTGGGTCGCTGGATGCGGATGGTGACCATCCCGAACCAGTCCTCGGTCGCCAAGGCCTATCAGGAATTCGATGAACAGGGGCGCATGAAGCCTTCGCCCTACTACGAGCGGGTCGTGGACGTGATGGAGGAGTTGTACAAGTTCACCCTCCTCGTCCGGGACCGCTCGCCCTATCTGACGAGCCGGTACAGCGAACGGAAGGCGGAGGGCATCGGGGTCGACGCTGCCGCACAGCAGGCCAAGGCTTCGCTCAGCTCCTAGGAATCAAAAGGTCGAGCCCACACACAACTGTAACAGAGGCGCTATAATGACTGGTGCCGCAAGGATGCGGTTGACGAGCCACTCCTGATTTTGACATTGTTGGAAATATGGAAATCAAGCCCGCTGTCGACGCCTTCAGTGCCCTGGGACACGAGACTCGGCTCGCCGCCTTTCGGCTGCTGGTCGAGATCGGTCCATCCGGCCTGCCCGCCGGCGAGATCGCGGCGCGGCTCGGCATCGTCGCCTCGACCCTGTCCTTCCATCTGTCGCAACTCGAGCGGGCGCAGCTGCTGCGCTCGTGGCGGGTGCAGCGGCAGATCTACTACGGCTTGGACATCGAGGGGACGCGCCAGCTGATCGGTTTCCTGGTGGCAGATTGCTGCGGCGGAAACCCGAGTCTCTGTGGAGACCTTGCGACGGTAGCCGACGAAACCTGCTGCTGAACGACGCCGGGCCACCGCCCGGCGGCCCCGGGATGAGGCACGGCCATGTCAGATCGGATCTTCAACGTCCTGTTTCTTTGCACCGGCAATTCGGCTCGCTCGATCCTTGCCGAGGCGATCCTGAACAGCCTCGGCCGAGGGCGCTTCCATGCGTTCAGCGCCGGGAGCCATCCCAAAGGCTATATCGAGCCGATGGCCCTCGATCTTCTGAGGAAGGCCAAGCTGCCGACCCAGAACGCTCGCTCGAAGAGCTGGGAGGAATTTGCCCGCCCGGGGGTCGAGCCGCTCGATTTCGTGTTCACCGTCTGTGACAAGGCGGCCGAGGAGGTGTGCCCGGTCTGGCCTGGCCAGCCGATGTCGGCGCATTGGGGGATCCCCGACCCCGCGGCGGCGACCGGCAACGAAGCCGAGCGGGCCGTCGCTTTCGCCGATGCCTTTCGCATGCTGTACAACCGCATCGGCATCTTCGTGAGCCTGCCGATCCGGTCGCTCGACCGCATCAGCCTGCAACATCGTCTCGACGACATCGGCCGCTCGACGGCCCTGTCCCGCGTCGAATCCCTCGATCCGCACGAGAAGGTCTGATGCCCCGCCTTGGAATCAACGGACTCGGCCGCATCGGCCGGCTGGCGCTTCGCGCCGCCTTCGACACCGAGTACGGCGAACGAGCTTTCGACATCGCCCTGGTCAACGAGATCAAGGGCGGGGTCGAGACCGCGGCCCATCTCCTCGAATTCGACTCCGTGCACGGGCGGTGGAGAGTCCCCGTGGCGGCCCAGGACGGCGCCTTGCGGATCGACGGCGCTTCGATCGCGTTCACGGAGGCGGCCAAGCCGGGCGACATTCCGTGGGGCGATTACGGCGTCGATATCGTGCTGGAGTGCTCCGGCAAGTTCCGCACGCCCGAGACGCTCCAAGGTCATTTCGACCGGGGCGCGAAGACGGTGATCGTGGCGGCCCCGGTCAAGGAAGGCGCGCTCAATCTCGTTGTCGGCGTGAACGACAATCTCTATCGGCCGGGCGAGCATCGCCTCATCACCGCGGCGTCCTGCACGACCAACTGCCTGGCGCCGGTGGTCAAGGTGATCCATGAGGGGCTCGGGATCGAGCATGGCGTCATCACCACCGTGCACGACGTGACCAACACCCAAGTGCTGGTCGACGCCCCTCACAAGGATCTGCGCCGCGCGCGGTCGGCGCTGACTTCGCTGATCCCGACCAGCACCGGCTCCGCGACGGCGATCACGATGATCTACCCGGAGCTCAAGGGGAAGCTGAACGGGATCGCGGTTCGGGTTCCGCTGCTCAACGCGTCGCTGACCGACTGCGTCTTCCAGGTGCAGCGCGACACCACGGTCGAGGAGGTCAACGAGCTTCTGCGCCGGGCCGCCGAGGGGCCGCTGCAGGGCATTCTCGGCTTCGAGGCACGTCCGCTCGTCTCGGTCGATTTCGTGAACGACACCCGGTCCTCGATCGTCGACGGCCCCTCGACCATGGTCGTCGACCACCGGCTCGTGAAGATCTTCGCCTGGTACGACAACGAGATGGGCTATGCCTATCGCATGGTCGACCTGGCGAACACCGCGGCGCGGGGGCTGCGGCGGTGAGCGGCAACAGCGGCCTCAAGGCCTACATCGCGGTCACCGCGGCCTATTGGGGCTTCACCCTGACCGACGGCGCGCTGCGCATGCTGGTGCTGCTGCACTTCAACACGCTCGGCTACAGCCCGCTGCAGCTCGCCATGCTGTTCGTGCTCTACGAGTTCTGCGGCGTTGTCACCAATCTGTTCGGCGGCTGGATCGGGGCGCGGCTCGGGCTGAAGGTGACGCTCTGGTCCGGCCTCCTGATCCAAATCGCAGCACTCATCATGCTGTCGCTGCTGAACCCGGCCTGGACCATCCTGGCATCCGTCGCCTGGGTCATCATCGCGCAAGGGCTGTCGGGAGTTGCCAAGGACCTGACCAAGATGAGCGCGAAGAGCGCCATCAAGACGGTCGTTCCGGAGGGACGCGAAGGCGCGCTGTTCCGGTGGGTCGCCATCCTGACCGGCTCGAAGAACGCGCTGAAGGGCGCGGGCTTCTTTCTCGGCACCCTGCTTCTCGAGATGCTCGGCTTCGACGGCGGCCTCTGGGCGATGGCCGCAGGGCTGGCGGTCGTCCTGGTCGGCTCGATGCTGCTGGTGCCGCCGGACATCGGCAAGGTGAAGGGCAAAATCGGCTTCAGCGCGATCTTCGCCAAGTCCCGGGAGATCAACCTGCTGTCGGCCGCCCGCTTCTTCTTGTTCGGGGCCCGCGACGTCTGGTTCGTGGTCGGCCTCCCGCTGTTCCTCTATGATATCGCCGGCTGGAGCTTCACCGAGGTCGGCGCCTTCATGGCGCTGTGGACGATCGGCTACGGCATCGTGCAGGCGAGCGCCCCCGCCTTCGTCAGGCGCTCTCCGGACGGCCGCACCACCGAGACACGGGCCGCGCGCCTCTGGGCCCTCGTTCTGGCCTTCATCCCGGCGGCAATGGCCGTTCTTCTGCTCGAGCCCGGAACCGGCGTCTCGGCGCAGGCCGTCGTGCTGGTGGGCTTGGGCCTGTTCGGCGTTGTGTTCGCCCTGAACTCGGCGATCCACTCCTATCTCATCCTGGCCTACACCGAAGGCGACAAGGTCGCCCTCAACGTCGGCTTCTACTACATGGCGAATGCCGGCGGCCGGCTGGTCGGCACCCTTCTGTCTGGCTGGATCTACCAGCTCGGCGGGATCGAAGCCTGCCTCGTCGCTGCCGGCGTGATGGTAGCGTCATCCTGGCTGGTCTCGCTATTGCTCCCGGTCACCGTCCCGCCGGGAACGGTCGCCCCTGTCGGAGCCCTGGCGGATGACGGCTGACATCCGCCGTGTTGGGGATTTGAGGACAAGGGACATTTCGGCTATCGTCAAAATGTCAATGTGCGGCCGGTAACGCCGAATGGCGCCGGGCGGCTTGGGAGGCATGGCCAGGGATGCCTGAGGATGGGAGGAGCACCGGTCCCGCGGTGATCCGTCTCGACCGCCGGCTTGCGGTGATCGGCGGCGTGATGTCGCTCGCAGGTCTCGGCGCCGGCCGAGCCCGCGCGCAATCCCTCGACCCGGTTCGGATCGGCATCACGCCCGTCGTCATCGATTCCGATGTCGCGTTCCTCGACCGGTTTTCGACCTATTTCAGCGAGCGGCTCGGCCGCCCCGTGATCATCGAGCAGCGCCGGACCTATCAGGAGATCACGGCGCTGCTGCTCTCCGGCCAGATCGAAGCCGCCTGGATCTGCGGCTATCCATATGTCCAGCACCGCGACCGGCTGCAGCTGATCGCGGTCCCGATCTATCGCGGGGAACCCCTTTATCAATCCTACATGATCGTGGCCGCGGACAATCCGGCCCAATCGCTGGAAGGTCTCCGGGACCAGATTCATGCCTTCAGCGATCCGGACAGCAATTCGGGGTTTCTGGTCACCCGCTGGCTGCTGCACCAGATCCACGAATCTCCGCGATCCTTCTTCAGCTCGTTCTTCTTCACCTATGGCCATCGCAACGTCGTGCGGGCGGTCGCGGCGGACCTGGCGCAATCCGGGAGCGTCGACGGCTATGTCTGGGAGATCCTGCAGCAGATCGAACCGTCCCTGACCGGTGCCACCCGCGTCCTCCATCGGTCCCAGAAACTCGGCTTCCCGCCGATCGCCTGCCTGGCGGCGCGGGCCGAGGAACCGGCCATCGTTCGGCTGAAAAGGCTGCTCTTGGACATGGATGGCGACGCGAGCGGTCGCGCGCTCCTGGCCAGCCTCCATCTGGACCGCTTCGACGAGCAGCCCGACAGTCTCTTTGCCGGAATCGCCTCCCTGTATGAGGCAGTGAGGAGCGACGCATGACCGCCCGGCGGCGCCGCACCCCGCTGACCGTCAAGATTCCGATCCTCGTCGCCGCGCTGATGCTGTCCGCCGGTGTCGCGGCGTCGGCCGTGGTGCTCAAGCGGCTCGAGGCTGACCAGGAGAGCTACCTGAGGAACCTGTCGGCCAGCATGCTCGACGGCGTTGCCCTCGCGGCCGCACCGACCATCATGCGGCGCGACGTGTGGGAGACCTTCGACGTGCTGGACCGGGCGGCCCACGAGGGCGGTCGAGTCCGGCCGACCTGGCTCACGGCCATTCTCCCGGACAACACGGTTCTCGCGAGCTCGCAGCCGCGCCGCTTCCCCGTCGGCACTCACCTCCCATTCGTGGCGCCGGAGTTGAGCATCGATGCGTCGGCGGAGACAGCCCGCCTCGCCCGGACGATCCAGCAGGACGGCACCCTCATCGGCCAGATCAGCGCGGAAATCGACATTGCCGATCTCATCACGGCGCGGCGCCAAACGCTGCGGACCCTGATTATCGTCAACGGGCTTCTCGCATTGGCCTTCGCCGGCCTCGGATATCTCGCGGTCCGGCTGCTGCTGCGCCCCGTGACCAGCCTGACCGCTCATGTCGGCGCGACCGACGGGGGTGTACCACGGCCGATCCCGCAGAAGCTCACTGCCGGCTGGCCGCAGGAATTCCGGGCGCTGGCGGACCGCTACAATCGGATGACCAGCGCGGCTGCGGAGCGGGACGCCTTGGCCGCACAGCTCGCCGAGGAGGAAAAGGTCGCTGTCATCGGGCGTCTGGCATCCGGCATGGCGCATGAGGTGAACAATCCGCTCGGCGGCATGATGACGGCGCTCGATACGCTCAAGGTGCACGGCAACAATCCCGCCGTGCGAGAGCGGAGCATCGCCCTGGTCGAGCGCGGCCTCCTCGGCATTCGCAATGTCGTCCGCTCGGTTTTGCTCTCCTACAAGCAGAGCACGGCGGCCAGAACCCTGGATCCGGCAGATCTCGACGATCTGCAGTTCCTCATCGCCCATGAACGGAGCCGGCGCCAGATCCGGCTTGTCTGGACCAATGCCCTCCAATCGCCCATCGATATCGACGGTGCCGCAGTCCGACAGGTGGCGCTGAACCTGCTGCTCAACGCTTGTGTCGCAACTCCCGTCCGCGGCTCCGTCGCCTTCATAGCGTTGGCGAAGCGCGACCATCTCTATATCGCCGTCCGCGATGAAGGCCCGGGCTTGCCGGCACCGATGGCGAATCTGCTGGTGTCTCAGGACGAACAGCCGCCGGTTGGCTCCCATGGCCTCGGCCTCTGGAGCGCCGCGCGCCTTCTCCGTCGCCTCGGCGGTACCGCGACCGTGAGAACCCACGCTCGCGGCGGAACCAGCATCCGTCTCGTGATCCCAATCGCCCGAAGGACTCTTGATGCTGCAGCATGATCGACGCCGGATCGGCATCATAGAGGACGACCCGATCGTGGGTCAGGCGCTTGCCGACCGTTTTGAGCTGGAAGGCTACGCGGCCTCCTGGTGGTCGACGGCGCAGGACGCCCTGGATCGCTTGGCCGCCGACGCCTTCGACCTGGTGCTGTGCGATATCCAGCTCCCGGACATGAACGGCGAGCAGATCCTGCAGCGCCTCAACGAGGCACCGGGCCGGGCTCCGGTCATATTCGTCACCGCCTTCGCCGAAATCGAGCAGGCCGTCCGCCTGGTGAAGGCCGGAGCCGAGGACTATCTGGCCAAGCCGTTCGACGTTGCCGAGCTGCTCGGGAAGGTCTCCTCGATCCTGGAGCGCAGCGATCGGCCGACCGGAGCGCTCGGCCGCTCCCGGCCGATGCAGCAGGTCGAGGCGCTCCTCCGGCGCATCCTCGACATCGACTCCACGCTGCTGCTGACCGGCGAGAGTGGTGTCGGCAAGGAAGTCGCGGCCCGCTTCGTCCATCAGGCCTCGAAACGCGCCGGCCAGCCTTTCGTGGCCGTCAACTGCGCAGCGGTTCCGTCCGAGCTCATCGAAAGCGAGCTCTTCGGACACGAGAGAGGCGCCTTCACGAACGCCCACGCCCAGCACCGCGGCTATGCCGAGCGGTCGGGAGACGGCATCCTGTTCCTGGACGAGATCGGCGAGCTTCCGCTCGCCGTGCAGCCGAAGCTGCTCCGTCTGGTCCAGGACCGGGTGTTCACCCGGGTCGGTGGCGAGCGGGTTCAGCCCTTTTCCGCCCGGGTCATCTGCGCCACCAACGCCGACCTCGAGCAGCGGGTTCGGGAAGGAAGGTTCCGGGAGGATCTGTTCTTCCGGATCAACGTCATCCCTGTGTCGATCCCTTCCCTCAGGGATCGCCCGGACGACATCGAGGATCTCCTCCGGCTCTACGTCGATCAGTTCGCGACGATGTTCGGCCGCGGCGCCATAGCCCTGACCGACGGCGCCCGCGCCGCCGCCCGCGAGCATGTGTGGCCGGGCAATGTCCGGGAGCTGCGCAACCGCGTCGAACGCGCCATCGCACTGGCCCAGACGACAATGATCACCGAGATCGACCTCTTTCCCGACCTGACCAGCCAAAGCACTTGGTCTGCCGCTGGCCCGACGTCGATCATCCCATTGGCCGACCGCCGGAAGGTCCTGGAACGGCGTCACATCGAAGAGGCGCTCGAGAAGACGGGATGGCAGATCGGTCGGACGGCACAGGTGCTCGGGATCTCCCGCACGACGCTCTGGGAGAAGATGCGAAAGTACGGGTTGGCCGATCGCCCGAGATAGCCGCGACGCGTAGCACGAGCATGCGATTGCCCACGTCCTGGCATCGGGGTGGTGGTCGCTGTCTGCTCGGCCGATATGGCCCAGAGCGGCCCTCGATGGTTGTGGATGTGCTGTTCCCGCCCTTGCGATAAGATGGGGGCGTGTCCAACCAACCTCTCCGCAAGCCTGGATACGACAACTGCGATGGCGATGACTGCGCCAGCCCCGTGCTGCGCGTCACGTTCTCGACGCAGTTTCCTATTCATGCATTTCGACGCGGAGAGTCCTCATGTCGAGCCCGACATTCGGCGCTGCGCCTGCGGCGTCGCTAATTCTGGCGAGCGGCTTCTGGGCTGCCGGTACGGTGATCAGCAAAGCCATGCTGACATCGGTTTCCCCGATCACATTGCTGATCGTTCAGCTCGCGCCCAGCGTCATTGTTCTCTGGTTGATCGCCTACGCGTCCGGCGCACGGTCGGCCTCAACCAGAAGCCTGGTGATCATCATCCTCCTGGGATTCCTCAATCCCGGTCTCGCCTACACGTTCAGCATGCTGGGCTTGGCCCGAACGACGGCCGGCGTCGCCAGCCTGTTGTGGGCGGCCGAGCCCGCGCTGGTGATCGTGATGGCACGCCTGGTCATCGGGGAGCGGCTCCATCTCGGCCTCATCGCAACGGTTGTCGTCGCCTTCGTCGGAGTTCTCCTCGTGGCAGGCCCCACCGGCAACGGCGAGGGAATCGGCTGGGGAAACGGCCTCGTTCTGATGGGAGTGAGCTGCTGCGCGCTCTACACCGTGCTTTCTCGGAAGATCGTCTCGGACATCTCTCCTTTGTTTATTGTGGCGACACAGCAATCCGCTGGCCTAATTTGCGCACTTTGCGTGTGGCCATTCTTCGAAGATGGGCAGTCAAGACGACTGCTCCTGTCACTCTCGGCAGCCCAATGGGTTGGCGCAGTTGCCTCCGGTCTCATGTATTATGGAGCGGCCTTCTGGTTCTATCTGATCGGGCTTCGCTCCGTCCCCGCGAGCGTCGCGGCCGCCTTTCTGAACCTGATCCCTGTGTTCACGATCGCGGCCTCGTATTTGGTTCTCGATGAGCACCTGTCGCTGAGCCAGTGGCTTGGCGCAATCGTCATTCTCATCTCTGTCTGCGCGCTGCTCGTCTGGGGTAAGCGTCAGGTCGCTACGCTGTCGACCGGCTGAATGCGCCCGGGAGGCGTCACCTATGCCGCCAGACTTTCACAGCCGAGATGACGAGGATCGCCGCCAGTACAGGCAGCAGGACCGCACCGGGGGCGATACCGAGGAGCAAGCCGCCGACATAGCTTCCGACGATCGAGCCCACTGCCGTCACCAGCACGAACGATCGATTGCGGCCGAGCACGCTGAAGCTCTGGTCTCGGCTGTAGCGGGTGAAGCCGACCAGCATCGTTGGCAGGCTGACCGCGAGCGACAAGCTCCCGGCAAGCTTGATATCTGCTCCGAACAGCAGAACAAGGGTCGGGATCAGAAGCTCGCCCCCGGCGACGCCGAGGAGCGATGCGAACACCCCGATCCCGAAGCCGGCGATCACCCCAGCGATTGCCTGAGTTGTCCCAGTGAAGATGGCTGCCCCACCGGTGATCTGGTGTTCAAGCAGCAGAACCACAGCAATCACGACCAGCAAGACCGCGATGACCCGATAGAGGGTCTCGGACCGCAGCCGTGTCGCCCAGCCTGCGCCGAACCACGCGCCCACGAGGCTGCCGGCCAACAGATTCACTATGACCGGCCAATGCGCCAGCACGTCCTCGACCGGCACCGCCTTGGTTCGGAAAAGCAACGCCGATGCCACGACCACGAGGCTCATGGCCTTGTTGAGGATGACCGCTTCGAGAGCCACGAAACGGAAGATGCCGATCAGAAGCGGCAGACGAAACTCGGCTCCGCCCAGCCCGATCAGTCCGCCCAAAGTGCCGATAACCCCGCCTCCCACAAAGGCGGCGGATAGGCTGCGGCGATCGGCTGCGGGCTGATGTAAGTTCATCGATGTAGTTATCTGAATATATCGATGTCGCACAAGGGGCGGCAACGGAACTCCGCCCAGATGTCCGCTGATCGCTGCGCGGGCTGGCAATCGGTGCTTCGATTGCCGCGTGAACGGCTGCCGTTCAGCATCTCGAACCTCCTTCCAACGCGATGTTCGGAAAGCCGAACAGTGCGGGGGCTGAAAGTCAGCAGATCTGCGGCTCTCGCGGCTGGCCCCCGTCTTGCTGATCCCCGCTGCACCAAGATCGCGGGGAGACATCTGCCATGAAGAGCTGTTCGCGCCTGGTCGACCTCGGTCGCCGGCAATTTCTTCGGGGCGGCGGTGCCGCCGCCGTCGCGACCGTTGCCGCCGGTGCCGTCGGCGCTCCGGCAAAGGCCGCGGCCCCTCTCGCCCGGGTCGCCTACCCGGCGAACCGGCTGGCCAACGTCAAGGACCTCAAGGTCAACGAGCCACTCGACATCACCTATCCCGATGACAGCAGCCCGGGGGTGCTGATCAAATTGGGTTCCGCGGCTGAAGGCGGCGTGGGGCCCGATGGCGACATCGTGGCGTTCTCGACGCTCTGCCCGCACAAGGGCTATCCGCTGAGCTACGTCGGTAACGACAAGACGCTCGACTGCCCGGGCCACTACTCCCGCTTCGACTGCGAGAAGGGCGGCTTTCAGGTCTGGGGGCACGCCACTCAGAACCTGCCCCAGTTCCAGCTCCGTGTCGACGAGAGGGGCGACATCTATGCCGAGGGCGTGGACGAGCTCATTTACGGGCGCCTCAGCAACGTGCTGACGGCCTGAGGCAGGGAGGAGAGCATGGCCTACAAGCGCTTCGTCGACCGGCTTCCGATCCCGCCTGCGGATGCCAAGATCCACAATGTCACCTGCCACTTCTGCATCGTCGGTTGCGGCTACAAGGCCTACAGCTGGGACGTGAACCGCCAAGGCGGGACGGCGCCGGGCGAAAATGCGTTCGGCGAGGATCTGAGCCAGCAGCAGGGCGCCGACGCGACGGCGTGGTTCTCGCCGTCGATGTACAATGTGGTCAAGCAGGACGGCCGCGACGTCCACATCGTCATCAAGCCGGACGCCGAGTGCGTGGTGAATTCCGGCCTCGGCTCGGTTCGCGGTGCTCGGCTCGGCGAACTGTCCTACTCCGAGGCCCGCGGAACCCAGAAGCAGCGTCTGACCGATCCGCTGGTCTGGCGCTACTCCGGCATGCATCCGACCTCGTGGGACGACGCCCTCGAGCTCGTCGCCGAAGTCACGCGCCGGGTGGTCGAGGAGCAGGGCGAGGATGGGCTCATCGTCTCGGCCTACGACCATGGCGGCGCCGGCGGCGGCTACGAGAACACCTGGGCGACCGGCAAGCTCTATTTCGAGAGCATGAAGGTCAAGAACATCCGCATCCACAACCGGCCGGCCTACAACTCCGAGGTCCATGGCACCCGCGACATGGGCGTCGGTGAGCTTAACAACTGCTACGAGGATGCCGAGCTCGCGGACACCATCTTCGCCGTCGGCACCAACTCGCTCGAAACCCAGACCAATTACTTCCTGAATCACTGGGTTCCGAACCTCCGCGGCACGTCCCTGGCGAAGAAGCAGGAGCAGCTGCCGGACGAACCGCACGAGGCCGGCCGGATCGTCATCGTCGACCCGCGGCGCACGGTGACCGTCAATGCCTGCGAGATCGAGGCCGGCAAGGACAATGTCCTGCACCTGGCCATCAACTCCGGCACCGACCTGATCCTGTTCAACGCGATCATGACGGTGGTCGCCGAGAAGGGCTGGATCGACAAGGCCTTCATCGAGGCCAGCACCAGCGGCTACGACGATATGGTCGCCGCCAACAAGGTCGACTTGGCCGAGGCGGCGAAGGTCACCGGCGTCTCGGTCGAGGACATCCAGAAGGCCGCGGCCTGGATCGCCGAGCCGAAGGGCGGCAAGCGCCGGCGGACGATGTTCGCCTATGAGAAGGGCCTGATCTGGGGCAACGACAACTACCGGACGAACCAGGCGCTGGTGAACATCGCGTTGGCGACCGGCAATGTCGGCCGACCGGGCGGCGGCTGCGTCCGCATGGGCGGCCATCAGGAAGGATATTCCCGCCCCTCGGACTCCCATGTCGGCCGGCCGGCGGCCTATGTGGATCAGTTGATCATCAACGGCAAGGGCGGGATCCATCACATCTGGGGCTGCGATCACTTCAAGACGACGCTGAACGCGTCGGAATTCCGCAACGTCTACAAGCAGCGGACCGACATGGTGAAATACGCCATGGCGAAGGTGCCCTACGGCGACCGCGCCGGGATGATCGAAGCCATCATGGGGGCGATCAAAGCCGGCGGCCTGTTCTCGGTCGACGTCGACATCGTTCCGACAAAGATCGGGGAGGACGCCCACGTCGTGCTGCCCGCGGCGACCGCGGGCGAGGCGAACCTCACCTCGATGAACGGCGAACGCCGGATGCGGCTGACCGAGCGGTACATGGATCCGCCGGGTCAGGCGAAGCCGGATTCCCTGATCGTCGCTGGCCTCGCGCAGAAGCTCGAGGCGGCCTGGCGCAAGGCCGGGAAGCCCGACATCGCCGACCGCTTCAAGGGCTATGACTGGAAGACCGAGGAAGACGCCTTTATGGACGGCTACGCCAAGCATGAGAAGGGCGGCGAGTTCGTCACCTATGCCCGGCTTCGCGCCATGGGCACCAATGGCTTCCAGGAGCCCGCCACCGGGGTCGACGGCGACAAGATCATCGGGACCAAGCGCCTCTTTACCGACGGCAAGTTCAAGACCGATGACGGGAAGGCGCATTTCGCGGCGACCCCGTGGCGCGGGCTGCAAGCCGCGGGCAAGCAGGCCGAGAAAGACAAGTACCCGTTCCTGATCAACAACGGCCGCACAAACCATGTCTGGCAGTCGGCGTATCTCGACCAGAAGGACGAGTTCGTCGTCGACCGGTGGCCCTTGCCCTTCATCGAGCTGAGCGCAGCGGACATGAGCGATCTCGGCCTGAAGGCCGGCGACCTGGTCGAGGTGTTCAACGACAACGGCTCGACGCAGGCCATGGCGTATCCGACGCCGACCGCCAGGCCCAAACAGGCCTTCATGCTGTTCGCGTATCCGACCGGCGTGCAGGGCAACGTGGTTTCGAAGGGGGTGAACGAACTGATCATCCCGAACTACAAGCAGACCTGGGCGAACATCCGGAAGATCGCCGATGCGCCCGAGAGCGTGCGGCACCTGACCTTCAAATCTCAGGAGTATCGGCAGGGCTGAACCTGCCATCGATCGCCAGGGGCGGCCGCGCCCCTGGCGTCCTTTCCGTCTCGATCGAGGACTCTGATGACGTCGAAACACCTCGCCGCCGGCCTGCTGGGCGGCGTTTTCATGTCGCTGTGCATCTCAGCCGCGGCCCGGGCCGCCGATCCGCAAGCTGGTGCGCGTGTCTTCAACCAGTGCAAGGCGTGTCATGCGCTGGAGGCGGGAACCAACAAGGTCGGCCCCAGCCTGCACGGCCTTTTCGGACGCACGGCGGGCACGGTGGACGGCTTCAAATACTCCGACGCCATGAAGGGGTCGGGCCTGGTCTGGGATGAGGAAGCCCTCCATACCTACCTGAGCAACCCTCGCGGCGCGGTCCCCGGAACCAAGATGGTGTTCCCGGGCATCAAGAATCCGCAGCAACTGGACGACCTCGTCGCCTACCTCAAGGAGGCAACGAAGTAGCCTCTCGAGCCGGGATGCCCGGTGCTGCCGGCCCGCCGTGCTGGTCATCATCATGCCGGCGTGGCGGGCGCCCGGCCGCGACTACGGTGCAGCACCATCAGAAGCACGGCGGAGGCGACGTTCGCCGCTGCCAGAACCCAGACGATGGCGAGCATCGCCGACGGGCCGAGCCGGTCAATCAGCAGCGCCCCGATGAAGGGCGCGACTGCCTGGACCAGGAGCCCCGGCACGGCGAGCTTGCCCATCAGCGTGGCGTAGCCCTCGCTGCCGAACAGCGCGAGCGGAAGAGTGCCCTTTGCGATCGACTCGAGGCCGATGCCACCACCGTAAAGGATCAGGGCCACGGCCACGACCGGTGCGCCGGCAACGAGAAGGCCCAGGCCGAGCACGACCAGCACCGTCGCCACGATCATCGTCCAGATGGGGTGATGGAACCGGCCGATGACCATCTCGATGGCGCGAGAGGCCACCTGCGACGGCCCCACCAGCGCCCCGAGCGCGACGGCCGCGCCGAGAGCGATTCCTTGGGATTGCAAGATCGTCAGCAGGTGAACCGACATCACCGCCGGCACGGCGGACGCCAGCGTGAACGTCACTGCGAGCAGGACGAAGAGGAGAAAGGACGGAGACCCTGCGGTCAGCGCGTCGTCGGCGGCGCCTGGCTGCGGTATGGACGGTGCCGGTTTCGAGCGCTCCTCGCGCGGAAGCACGGCCATTTGCAGCGGAAGCGCTGCACAGAGATGGATCGCGGCATAGACCAGGCACGTGCCGCGCCATCCAACCTGGTCAACCAGGAAGGCGCTGAACGGCCAGCAGATCGTGCTGGCGAAGCCGCCCCAGAGCGTCAGGGCCGTGATCGCGCCGCGGGCGCCGGCGCCGTAGAGGCGCCCGAGAGACGCAAATACCGCATCGTAGAGCCCGCCCCCCATGCCCAGCCCGATGACGGCCCAGGCCAGGAAGAACATCGGCAGGTTGGGCGCCGCACCGAGCATTGCCAAGCCGCAGGCCAGGAGGACGGCGCTCGCGGCGATAACTGGCCGACCGCCGCGACGATCGATGGTGCGGCCGACGATCGGCGAGACCACGCCGGATACCAGCCAGCCCAGCGACAAGCCCCCGACGATCCAGGCGAGCGGCCATCCCGTGTCGACGGATATCGGCTTCGCCAGAACCGCCGGAAGATAGTAGGTCGATCCGTAGGCGAGGATTTCGGTCACGCCGAGCACGGCGATGACCGATTGCTTCGGCCGCCCCCGGGCAGGCGCGGCCGAGCTCGGGACCAGGCTCACGCCACGGCGCCGCAGCAGGACGTCGCCCGGGGCTCCGTGGTAATCTTCGGCCCGCAGCATTCAGCCTCGGTTTCCGCCGGGGCCGTGCCGGGTCGAGCGCCCGAGCCGCTGCAAACGCCTGTCTCCGGCAGCACCAACTCGATGCGGCGCGCGCCCTCCTCGTCGCCGGCGAGCTTGGCCACGACCGACCGGGCCTGCTCGTAGCCCGTGGCGAGGAGGAAAGTCGGAGCCCGGCCGTAGCTCTTCATGCCGATCAGATAGAGCCCGGGCTCGGGTTGCGCGAGCTCCGCCGCGCCGTGCGGCCGGACCGTCCCGCAGGAGTGCACATTCGGGTCGATCAACGGTGCCAACGCCCGCGAGCATTCCAACGCCGGATCGAGGTCGAGGCGAAGCTCCCCGAGGAAACTCAGATCAGGACGCAATCCGGTCGCCACGATCATTTCGTCGACTTCGACGCTTCGCGTCCCGCCGTCGCTGATTCCGGCGACGACCAGGGTCCCGCCGGCGCCTCGGGTGATCTCGTCCAGCGCGAAGGGAGTGAGGATCTCGATCGCGCCCTGGTCGACCAGAGCGCGCACGCGCCGGCCCAGCGCACCGCGCCTCGGCAGTTGATCGGCCGAGCCGCCGCCGTAGATCCGGACCATGTCAGTGCCGCGGATCGCCCAAAGAATCCGTGTGCCCGGGCTCAACTCAGCCAGGGCCGCGAGGTCGATCAGGGTCCCGATCGCCGAGTGGCCGCTGCCGACGACCAGGACCCGCTTACCGACATAGCGGTCTCGCTCGGCACCGAGCACGTCGGGCATGCCGTAGCGCACGCGATCCGCCGCCGACCGTTCGCCGATGGCGGGAAGCCCGTTGGCGCCGCCGGGACTCGGGTTGGACCAGGTCCCGGAGGCATCGATCACCGCACGGGCGAAGAGGCGGTGTTCCCGTCCGGAGGCGTCCCCGTAACGAACCTCGAAAGGTTGCACCTCGCGCCCTTCGGTTCGGAGCTTGCCGAGCTGGCTGCGCGCCATGCCGATGACGCGCGAGTTCAGGCGCAGGCGGGCTGAGATCTCCGGCGTGGCAGACAGAGGATCGAGGTACCGCTCGGCGAGCTCGCGTCCGGTCGGATAGACCCGATCGTCGGGCCGGTCCCAGCCCGCCTTCTCCAGCAATCCGACCGCCGCCCGGTCGAGGTTGAACTCCCATTCGGAGAACATCGGCACGTGGCCCCAGGCCCGGACAGCGGCGCCGACCCGATCCCCGGCTTCGAGGATCACCGGTTCGAGGCCGCGCGCGAGGCACTGGGCGGCCGCGGCGAGCCCGACGGGGCCGCCGCCGATGATCGCGATCGGCAGATCGGCCGTCGATCCGGTCGCATGCATGGCGCTCATCGCTGCAGCGTCTGGCCGGGGAATCGAGGAGGAGATCGAGGTCATTACGGCGCTCCGCTCATGAGGTCTATGCATTGATGATCAAGGGCCGAACACAAAAAAGGGTTCAGGTGCAGCAGCCGCCCTTCCCGGCCCGCTCGACGAGCGTGCCCGTCTCGACCAGCGCGGCCGTCACCTCCATCCAGGCTTCGACGCCGACGCGGAAGGCATCTCGCCCCTTGTCCGTCAGGGTGTAGGTCTTCCGCTGTCGTCCACACACCAGTTCGGTCTCCGACGTCACGTAGCCACCCTCCTCGAAGTCCCGGAGGACCGGATAGATCGTCCCCTCCGTGGGCGAGCAGCAGCCGTTGGTCGTCAGCTCGACGGCGCGGGCGATGTCGTAGCCGTGCATCGGCCGGTCATGCAGAACGCGCAGGATGAAAAACTTCGACAGCGACATCTTGATCGTGCCGCTCCAGTACGACCGGCTGGTGTATTCAGGGGCCTGACGGGGAACGACCTCAAGGGGCTTGGCGGGCTTGGACATGAACGTCGCTCGGGATTGCCTTTTGCGGGAGAGGGTTGGCCGTCGACCTACGCGCCGGCCTGAGTGATGGGCTTGACCGCTTCGAGCGTCGCGGACGCGACATACGTCTCGACGGCTCGCTCCGGCGCCCAGTCTGACACGAGCTCGCGACTATCCGACTTGACCCGAATCGCGATCTCGGCGAAGCCGGCCGCCTGAAGCCAGCCCTCGACCGCGCTCGGTGCTGCAGCCCCTGCGACACAGCCGCAGATCAGCGCCTCGTCGGCGGCCAGATCGGCCGGCAGCGGACGGATGTTCACCATGTCGGTGATCGCCAGGCGCCCACCCGGCTTCAGAACCCGGAATGCCTCGCGGAAGACCTGGGCCTGGTCGGGCACGAGGTTGATCACGCAGTTCGACACGATCACGTCGGCAGTGTTGTCGGGAACCGGGAGGTGCTCGATCTCTCCGAGCCGGAATTCGACATTCCTCGCACCAGCCCGTGCCGCATTCTCACGCGCCTTGGCCAGCATCTCGTGGGTCATGTCGATCCCGATTACCCGCCCCTCCGGGCCGACTTGCCGTGCCGCCAGAAGGCAATCGAACCCGGCGCCGCTCCCGAGATCGACCACGACCTCGCCCGGCTTCAAACCGGCGATGGCCTGGGGATTGCCACAGCCGAGGCCCAGATTGGCTCCGTCCGGGACGGCCCGAAGCTCGGCCTCGGAGTAGCCCATCCGGGCTGCTTTGGCATCGACGCCTCGATCGGAACCGCAGCAGGCGGAGCCGGAGGCAGGACCGCAGCAGGATCCACCGGCGGTGGCGATCCCCGCATACCGATCCCGCACCAGTTTCCTGGTCTCGGACGTGTTCATCGCAGCCTCCACGGTTGGACGGTCCGGCGGTCGCCGTCGTCGGGGCTGGCGCCGAAGCCGCCGATGTCACGCTGGAGATGGACGCTGAGGGATTCAGGCGACGGCGAATGCGGCGGCCTGGACGAGAAGGTATGTCTCAGTTCGCTCCAGATCGTCAGGACGACAGAAAACGAAGGGCGCAGCGCACGCCTCTCTGTAACGCTCGACATTGCGCATCTCCTCCACCACTCGTGCAGAGCAGTTCTCGGGATCGATGCATTGAAGAGCAATGCATAGAGGTAGCGTATCCCTAGAGCCTCGATGCGTCAATGGCTGTCTGTAGCGAAATGGGAGGGCAACTGCCCTCCCATCACGATCTCGTCAGGACGTCACCGTCTCGGCGGGGCCTCAGCTGGCGATCTTGCCGCCACCCTGCTTGGTGACGACCACGACGGAGGGCCTCGGCGGCATCCCGCCCTTGAAGTCCGGCCAGCGGGTCGCCGGGTCAGCGAAGGTCGACGCGCGACCGAACTCCGGCCAGGTCTCGCCATCCTCGCCCGGGTGCTGGATCGCAAGGAACAGCGCCGTCTGGTCCGGCGTGAACACCGGCCCGCACATCTCCGCCCCGGCCGGGCAGCGGAAGAACTGCTTGCTCGTGCCGCGCCCCTCGCCTTCTGACTCCAGCCCGAACAGGCCGTCGGCGGTCCCAGTGGACTTCGCGTTCATGCCGTCGGTGCCGATCCAGAGGCGGCCATCCGCGTCGACCGCGCACATGTCCGGCATGCCGAACCAGCCGTTCGGGGAGGTCGCGGCATTCCACTTCGCTCCCACCTCGGCTACAGACGGGTCACCACATTGCACCAGGATGTCCCAGGTCGCCGTCTCGGCGCCGTGGCCCGCGGCGGCCGGCGTGATCTCGACGATTTGGCCGAACTTGTTGTCAGCCCGCGGGTTCGGGCCATCCAGTTGGTCCGGCTTGCGCCTCGTGTTGTTGGTCAGCATCACGTAGACCTTGCCGGTCACTCGGTTCGGCTCCACATCCTCGGGCCGATCCATCGGCGTGGCCTTGACCACATCGGCGGCGCGCCGCGTCTCGATCAGGACGTCGGCCTGGCTCGCGAAACCGTTCTCCGCCGTCAGGCCGTTCTGGCCGTGGACCAGCGGCAGCCAGGTCACTGCGCCATCGGCATTGAAGCGCGCGACGTAGAGCGTGCCCTCGTCGAGAAGGTCCGCATTGGCGGCACGATCGTTCGGATTGAACTTCCCGGCCGTGACGAACTTGTAGACATATTCGAAGCGCTCGTCGTCGCCCATGTAGAAGACGACCCTGCCGTCATCGAGAAGCACCGGCTCGACGCCTTCATGCTTGAAGCGGCCAAGAGCCGTACGCTTCTTCGGAGTCGAGGTCGGATCGGTCGGATCGATCTCGACCACCCAGCCGAAACGATTGGCCTCGTTCGGCTCCTTGGTCACGTCGTAGCGCTCGTGCACCGTCCCCCAGTTGTACCAGTTGCCCGGGACACCGTACCGCTTGTGATTGGCGGCCTCGCGATGCTCCTCCGGCATCTTGCCCCAGAAATAGCCATGGAAGTTCTCTTCGCCGGACAGGTAGGTACCCCACGGCGTCACGCCGCCGGCGCAGTTGTTGACCATGCCGATCATCTTGGTCCCGCTCGGATCGGCCTTGGTCTTCATCCGCGCGTCGCCGGCGGCAGGGCCGGTGATGGCGACCTCGGTCGAACGCGTCGAGATCCGGCGGTTGTACTTGCTGTCGGCCACAACCCGCCACTTGCCCCCGGTGCGTTCGATCTCAAGGACAGACGCGCCATGCGCCGCCATCTCGATCTCGATCCGCTCCGGCGTCATGTCCTTGAACTGGGCGTCCTTGCTGTCCTGCGGCCCGCTGAGGCCGGGGAACATCAGCTCCTCCGACGTGTACTCGTGGTTGACGCAGAGCAGCGCCCGATCCGCGGCCCCTTCCAGCGGGATCACCGCGATGTAGTCGTTGTTGTAGCCGAACTGCTTTTCCTGGGCGTCCGCGGTCTGGTTGTGGGGGTCGAAGGCAGGAGCGCCCTTCACCACCGGATCGCCCCAGCGGATGAGGATATCCGCGTCGTAGCCGGGAGCGACATGATGGGTCGCGTCGACCCCGTGCGGGACCTCATCGAAGACGAACCGGGACGTGCCCGCGGCTGATGCCGGGCGTCCGTCGAGAATGGCCGGCCCTGCGATCGCAGTGATCGCGGATGCGGCCAGGGCACCTCGCAGCATGTCGCGGCGGCCGAAGCGCTGATTGACGACGTCCCCGATGGTCGGCTGACGCGACGGGTTGCGTCCCTCGTCCTCCGAGAGCTCATAGGCAACGGCCCGTGGCAGGCCGAGAGTGTTCCGGCGATCCATTTTGCATCCCCCTTCGTGAACGGAGCCCTGGCAGACCCGGCGAGCGCCACGCTCGTTCAGAGGGGCGGTCGCTGCCCCACTGATAGCCGCCGATCGTTACGGAGATGTGACACGAATCCGAGATTCGAGAGTTCTCAAATCGTCTCTGATCGTTGCGTACGGCCGATCTCCTATGATTCCAACATTTTAGAAGAATCGCATTGTCATCAAAGCTTCATCAGATTGACTCAGAAGTGCAACCGGCCGTCCATAGCCTTTATGCAACCGGACGGATCAGCCGCCGGTCTGCTCGCGGGCCCGCCCTGCGGCTCCCAAAAATCTACCGACGAGGTTCCAGTCATGATGCGAACCCTCACCTTGGCAACCCTCGCCGTGGTGGCGTCCGCCGGTGCGGCCCATGCGCAGGAGCGGATCACGCTTGACGGGTCCAGCACCGTCTATCCCGTCAGCGAAGCCGTCTCCGAAGAGTTCCAGAAGGCCAAGGGCGGCGCCGTCCAGATCACCGTCGGGATCTCGGGCACCGGCGGCGGCTTCAAGAAGTTCTGCCGCGGCGAGACCGACATATCGAACGCTTCGCGTCCGATCCTGAAGGAGGAGATGGAGGCCTGCCGGGCGGCCGGGGTCGAGTACATCGAGCTGCCGATCGCCTTCGACGCCCTGACCGTCGCCGTGAGCCCGAGCAACAGCTGGATCAAGCAGCTCACGATCGCCGACCTCAAGAAGTTCTGGGAGCCGGGCGCCCAGGGCAAGATCACCCACTGGAATCAGGTCAACCCGGAGTGGCCGAACGAGCCGGTGCATCTGTTCGGCGCGGGCTCCGACTCCGGCACCTTCGACTACTTCACGGAGGCCGTCGTCGGGAAAGCGAAGTCGAGCCGCGGCGACTACACCGCCAGCGAGGACGACAACGTCCTGGTGCAGGGCATCCAGAACGACAAGAACGCCCTCGGCTACCTGCCCTACGCCTACTACTCCGAGAACGAGAAGGCGATGAAGGCGGTGCCGATCGTCAATCCGAAGGGCGAAGCGGTCCTGCCGAGCCGCGAGGCGGTCCAGTCCGGGACCTATGTGCCGCTCGCCCGGCCGTTGTTCATCTATGTCAACACCAAGGCGGCGGCGCGGCCGATCATCAAGGAATACATCAAGTACTACATGTCGGAGGAGGGCCAGGCCCTGATCGACGAGGTGGCCTATGTGCCGCTGCCGGCGGCCGCCTACGAGATCGCCGACAAGAAGCTCGACGACGCGGTCGTCGGCACGGCCTTCGGCGGCGTGCCGGAGGTGGGGCTCCCGATCGAAGAGATCCTGAATCGCGAGACCGTCAAGTAATGCTCCAAGGGCTGCAGCCGACCGGCTGCAGCCCGTTTTTCCCGTGCCACGCCCTTCCTGAAAGGCGCTGCCATGGCCCTGCCTGAGACAGCACGCGCGACGCTCCAGCGACAGAAGCGGATCGAACGCGTCATCGAGACTTTCCTGCTGATCGCAGCGCTGTCGTCGGTGTTCGTGACGACCGCCATCGTGTTCGTTCTGGTGAGCGAATCTCTGGTGTTCTTCAACGAGGTGTCGGTCGTCACCTTCCTGACTGACACGATGTGGACGCCGCTCTTCGCCGAGCCGCGCTTCGGCATCCTGCCGCTGCTCGTGGGAACGCTCTTGAGCACGACGGTCGCGGTGGTCGTCGCCTTTCCGCTGGGCCTTGCGATCGCGATCTATCTCAGCGAATACGCGCCACCGGCCGTCCGCGAATCCGTAAAGCCGGTGCTCGAGGTGCTGGCGGGCATCCCGACCGTCATCTACGGCTACTTCGCGCTGCTGTTCGTGACGCCGCTCCTGCAGGCGACGATCCTGCCCGGGCTGCCCGGCTTCAACGTCCTGAGCGCCGGCATCGTGATCGGCATCATGATCGTGCCCTACATCAGCTCGGTCAGCGAAGATGCGATGCGGGCGGTGCCTTTGCCTCTGCGCGAGGGCTCCTACGCGATGGGCTCCACCCGCTTCCAGACAGCCATCCGTGTCGTGGTGCCGGCGGCCATCTCCGGAATCGCGGCCGCCGCCGTGCTCGGCATCTCCCGCGCGGTCGGCGAGACGATGATCGTGGCGATCGCGGCCGGGCTGGTCCCGACGCTGAGCTTCAATCCTATGGAGCCGGCGGCGACGATCACGGCCTACATCGTCCAGGTCGCGCTCGGCGACCTGCCGCACGGAAGCATCGGCTACCAGACGATCTTCGCCGCCGGCCTGCTGCTGCTCCTCATCACTCTCGTCTTCAACCTGGCGGCCTATTTCCTGCGGCGCCGGTACCGGGAGATCTACTGATGACTTCCGTATCCGAGGTCCTGGGTGAGCCCATCAAGGCCAATGTCGCCCGGCGCCGCCGCTGGGACGTGATCTTCGTCGGCATCGGCGTGATCGCCCTCGGGATCGCGCTCCTGACGCTGGTCGCCCTGATCTTCCAGCTCGTCGTCGCGGGCGCACCGCGGCTCGACGGCGAGTTCTTCCTCAGCTTCCCGTCCCGGCGAGCCAGCAGCGCCGGCATCCTGTCGGCCTGGGTCGGCACGATCCTGATCATGCTGGTCACGGCGGTCATCGGCGTGATCGTCGGCGTCGCAGCCGGCGTCTACCTCGAGGAGTACGCCCCGAAGCGCTGGTGGACCGATATCATCGAGATCAACGTCACCAATCTCGCCGGCGTCCCGTCGATCGTATATGGCCTGCTCGCTCTCGGGCTGTTCGTCTATCAGCTCGGATTGGGGCGCAGCATCCTGACAGCCGGCCTGACGCTCGCCCTTTTGATCCTGCCGATCATCATCGTCGCGACGCGGGAGTCGATCCGCGCGATCCCGAATTCGGTGCGGGAAGCTGCGTATGCCTGCGGCGCAACGCGGTGGCGGGTCACGGCGGATCACGTCGTTCCCTATGCGACGCCGGGCATCATGACGGGCGTGATCATCGGGCTGGCCCGGGCGATCGGCGAGACCGCGCCACTGATCACCATCGGCGCCCTGACCTTCATCGCATTCCTGCCGCCGCCGCCGATCACGGCCGAGTTCCCGTTCATCTCGTTCGAGTGGCTGAGCGCCGGCTTCACGGTGATGCCGATCCAGATGTTCAACTGGGTCTCGCGTCCCGGCGCCGCCTTCCAGGAAAACGCCGCGGCCGCCGGCCTGGTCCTGCTGGTCATGACACTGCTCATGAACGCGGGCGCCATCTACCTGCGCTTCCGCATCCGGAGAAACATCAAATGGTGACCATGGATATGACGGCCGGGTCCACGGTGCTGGCGGCGGCGAACGCCGATGCCTCGCAGGCCGAAGCCGCCCGAGGCGAGATCAAGGCCAGCGTCCGAAACGTCGATTTCTACTACGGGCAGTCACACGCGCTGAAGGGTGTCACGATGGACATCCGGGCGAACTCCGTGACTGCCCTGATCGGCCCGTCGGGCTGCGGCAAGTCGACCCTGCTGCGCTGCTTCAATCGCATGCACGATCTGACGGTCGGCACGCGCTACAGCGGCGAGATCGTCCTCCATCCCGACCGGATCAACATCATCGGCCGCGACGTCGACGCGATCGAGATGCGGATGCGGATCGGCATGGTCTTCCAGAAGCCGAACCCGTTCCCAAAGTCGATCTACGAGAACGTCGCCTACGGCCTGCGCGTCCGGGGCATCAGGTCGCGCAGCTTCATTGACGACAAGGTCGAGGCGGCCCTTCGCGGCGCGGCCCTCTGGACCGAGGTGAAGGACCGGCTGTCGAGCCCGGGCAGTGCCCTTTCGGGCGGGCAGCAGCAGCGGCTCTGCATCGCCCGAGCGCTGGCGACGGATCCGGAGATCATCCTGTTCGACGAGCCGACCTCCGCGCTCGATCCGATCGCGACCGCCAGCATCGAGGAGCTGATCGGGGAGCTCGATGGCAAGGTCACGATCCTGATCGTGACTCACAACATGCAGCAGGCCAGCCGTGTCTCCAAATTCACGGCTTTCATGTATCTCGGATCGCTGATCGAGTTCGCTCCGACATCGGATCTGTTCCTGGCCCCGAAGGAAAAGCGTACCCAGGACTACATCACCGGCCGCTACGGCTGATACCCAAGCTTCCTCTCGCCAGGATGATGCCCATGTCCAGCGAACACATCGTCAAGTCCTTCGACCAGGAGCTCGAATTCCTGCGTCGAACGGTCGTCCAGATGGGCGGCCTAGCCGAGAGCCAGCTCGAGCTCGCCATCCAGGCGGTGGTGCGGCGCGACGCCGACCTCGCCGGCCGGGTCATGCGCAGCGACGAGCAGATGGACGCCTATGAGCAATCCGTCGATGCCGCCGTCGTCCAGGTGCTGGCCCTGCGCCAGCCTCTCGCGGCCGATCTCCGCGAGACAATCTCGGCGCTCCGCATCGCCGCGGACCTGGAGCGGATCGGCGACTACGCCGCCAACATCGCCAAGCGGTCGCTGGCCCTGGCCCAGGTGCCGGTGGTCCGCCCGGTGGCGACGCTGCCGCGCATGGGCCGGATGGTGCAGCAGATCATCAAGGACGTGCTCGACGCCTACACCGAGCGCGACCTGGACAAGGCGCTGTCGGCCTGGCGCCAGGACGAATCGGTCGACGACCTCTACACCAGCCTGTTCCGCGAGACCCTCACCTACATGATGGAGGATCCGCGCAACATCACCCCCTGCACCCATCTCCTGTTCATCGCCAAGAACATCGAGCGGATCGGCGACCACGCGACCAACATCGCCGAGCTGATCCACTTCCTGCTGACGGGCAAGCCCGTGACGGCTGCGCGGCCCAAGGGCGACGAGTCTCCCTATGCCGTGGTCACCCCATCAACAGCAACGGAGACCCATCAGTGAGAGACAACGACCAACCGCTGGTTCTTGTCGTCGACGATGAGGTCGATCTCGTCACTCTCCTGACCTACAACCTGGAACGCGAAGGATATCGCGTCCTCGCTGCCTATGACGGCGAGGAGGCCTTGCTGCTGGCCAGCGAGCAGCGTCCGGATCTCGTGCTGCTGGACTGGATGCTGCCGCACGTCTCGGGGCTCGACGTGTGCCGGCAGCTGCGCCGGGGTTCCCGAAAGATCCACGATATCCCGGTGATCATGCTGACCGCGCGGGGTGAGGAGGGGGACCGGATCCGCGGCCTCAATTCCGGTGCCGACGACTATGTCGCCAAGCCGTTCTCAACGCCGGAGCTGATGGCCCGGATCAAGGCGGTGCTGCGCCGGGCGCTGCCGCCGCACGCCGACGAGATCCTGATGTATTCGGACCTGATCATGGATCTCAGCGCGCACAAGGTTCGCCGCGGCAACCGCGATGTGCATCTCGGCCCGACCGAGTTCCGCCTGCTGCGCCACTTCATGCAGCATCCCGGCCGGGTGTTCAGCCGCGAGCAGCTGCTCGACATCGTCTGGGGCCACGACGTCTATGTCGAGCTGAGAACGGTCGACGTCCATATCCGCCGGCTGCGCAAGGCGCTCAACGAGCACGTCGTCGGCGACAGCAAACTGGTCGAGCCGGTCGATCTGATCCGCACGATCCGATCGGCGGGATATGCCTTGGACCGGGAGGCTCAGGCCTGACGCGCCGCGGCGCCGAGCGCTGGCTTCGGGGAGGAGTGAATGCACTGGAGCGGCCGGCGGGTCTCGTTGTCCTGGTCCCGATCGCGCGGAGGCGTCGGATGAGCCTGTCGGAGACGGTTGGAAGCCCGCTTGGCCTTCGAAGGGTCGATCGCCGTCAAGCCTCACCGGTCGGCGTGGAAGCGATCAGCCGTCGGCTCATGACGCGCGAATATGCGGCCTGCTGTGTCGATGGACGCAAGAGCGCACTGCTCATTGGCGCCCCGCAAGCGGTCGCCGACCGGGTCGGGGCGCTGCTCCGGCTCTGCCTCGGCGAGATGGCGGCGATCCCGGATGAGAGAGCGTCTGAAGTCACTGCGTGTGACTCCGCATTCCTGTTCATCGACAGCCTGGCCGATGCGCAACGGCTGACCCGAACCGACATCGACCGGATCCGTGTGCGGTACGGCGTCCGGCACGTCTGCGGCACCATTCTGCAGGCGGAGAACCGCGGCAAGACCAGGGTACGGCTGTTCGGGGCCGACAGCTACGTCGTCGCGCCGGTCACGGCGGCCGACATCGCCTGGACCTTCCTGTCGTCCCTAGGTTGCGAGCGCCTGACCCTGCGCATCACGGGCTGCGACGTGCCCGTCGAGATCGACCTCGCCGCCATGTCGGTGCGCGTCGGCGAGCGGCCCGTACATCTGCCGATCGCCGAGTTCAAGCTGCTGCTCGTGCTGACGGTGCTCGAGAAGGCGGTCCTCTCCAGGGAGGAGCTGCGCGACTTTCTCTGGCCCGCCGACACGTCGATCGACGTCCGTTCCGTCGATGTGCTGGTCACCCGGCTGCGGCACAACCTGCAGTCGGCCCGCGTCCCCCTCACCGTGATGTCCGTGCGAAGCGCGGGCTATCGGATGGGCCGGGTGCGTGACGGAGACTGCTGCGTCGGTTGACCGCCGAGCGAAGTCTCCTCTCGCAGACCGGCGACCCGTCCAAGACCACTGAGCCCCCATGACCTGACCGTCCCCGGCCGCGGGGTGGGCGCCGCGCCCTTGTAGGCCCGCCCGGGCCGGGCGCAACCCTCCGCTTCGCTGCGGGCCCTCCACTGCGTTCCGGCCTTCGGTGCGCCCGGCCCTTGCCGCGGGCCTCCCGGCCGCTCTTCGCCGCCCACCCCGCTTGGCCGGGGACGGGCGAGGTGGAGAGCCAAGGGAGAGGCCCATGCCCGCTGTCAACCGCCGCCCTGAACCCGACCGGCCGTCCCTCTATGCCGAGATCACCGGCCGCATCATTGCCGAGCTGGAGCAAGGCCGGGTGCCCTGGGTCCAGCCCTGGGGCCGGAGCCCCTGCCCCCTCGGCCTGCCCCGCAACGCTGCCACCGGACGCCGCTACTCCGGCATCAACATCCTGATCCTGTGGGACGCCGCCATTGCGGCCGGCTTCCCCTCGCAGGACTGGCTGACCTACCGGCAGGCGCTGGAATTGGGCGGCCATATCCGCAAGGGCGAGCGCGGAACCACGGTCGTCTATGCCGACCGCTTCGTGCCGCGGGCCGAACGCGAACGCGCCGATGCCGAGGACGACGAGCCCGCGGGCGTGCCGTTCCTCAAGCGCTTCACCGTCTTCAACGCCACCCAGTGCGAGGGCCTGCCGGAGCGGGTCGGCGGCGCCGTGCCGATGGTGCCGGACGACGCCATCGTGCCCGAAGCCGATGCCGTGATCGAGGCCACCGGCGCCGACATCCGCATCGGCGGCGACCGCGCCCTCTATGTGCCGAGCCTGGATTTCCTGCAGGTGCCGTCGCGCGCGTCCTTCTTCGTGCCGATCAACTGGTATCGCACCTGTTTCCACGAGCTCGGCCACTGGACCGGCCATCCCTCGCGGCTGGCGCGGGACTTCTCCGGCGTCTACGGCTCGGTCGCCTATGGCCGCGAGGAACTCGTCGCCGAGATGGCGAGCGCCTTCGTCTGCGCCTCGCTCGGCATCGTCCCGACCGTCCGCCATGCCGACTATCTCGGCGCTTGGCTCGCGCTCATGCGCGAGGACACGCGCGCGATCTTCCGCGCCGGCAGCCACGCCAGCCGGGCCGCCGACCTGCTCTTGGAGGCCGCGCCATGCTCCTGATCCCCGATCCCCTGCGCGAGCGTCTGGTCGCCAATTTCCGGGCCGGTCCCGAACACGATCCCGTGCCGGTGGTGAAGCTCTATGCCCCTTGGGGCGTTGCCGTCTGGCTCCTGACCGAGCTGATGGAGGACGGCGACACCCTCTTCGGACTCTGCGATCTCGGCTTCGGCTGTCCCGAGCTGGGCTATGTCAGCTGGGCCGAGCTGGAGGCGCTGCGCGGCCCCTTGGGCCTCGGCATCCGGCGCGACGAGCGCTTCGCGCCGACCCGGCCGCTGTCGGTCTATGCCGGGGCGGCCCGGCTCTGGGGCCGCATCGTCGAGGACGAGGCGATGCTCGCCGACGCCGCCCGCCATCTCTCCCCGCTTCCGCCCGATCCGGGCGGTTGAGCCTGCGCCATCCGGCGCAGCCCGGCCCCGCCCGCGATCGTGCCTGATGGACGGACGGGGCCGGTTCACCCCTCGTGTGATGAGAAGGATGAGCCATCATGGAACTCCTCCATATCCCCCTCGACAAGCTCTATCCCTCGCCGCTGAACATGCGGCACGGCAAGGCCGAGCCCGACGTCTCCGACCTGCTGCCCTCGGTCCGGGCACGCGGCATCCTGATCCCGCTCCTGGTCCGGCCGGACGGCGAGCGCTACGAGGTCATTGCCGGAAAGCGGCGCTACTTCGCGGCCCGGACGGTCGAAGAGGAGGCCGGCGAGATCGAGCCCCCGCCCTGCGGCGTGCTGGCGCCGGGCGACGACGCCGCGGCCATCGAGGCCTCGATGATCGAGAACATGGCGCGCCTTGATCCCGACGAAATGTCCCAGCACGAGGCCATGGTCCGGCTGATCCGGGCGGGCCGCAGCGTCGCCCAGATCGCCGCCACCTTCGGCCTCACCGAGGCGATGGTGAAGCGGCGGCTCGCGCTCGGCAACCTGCTGCCGCGGCTGCGCGATCTCACCCGCCGCCAGGAGGTCGACGCCGAGACCATCCGCCACCTGACCATGGCGTCGAAGGGCAAGCAACGCGAGTGGCTGGCCCTCTACGACGACCCGAAGCAGTGGGCGCCGACCGGCATCCAGGCCAAGCGCTGGATCCTCGGCGGGCAGGCGATCCCGGTCTCGGCGGCGCTGTTCCCGCTCGACGAGTACCCGGGCCGGGTCGTCTCCGACCTCTTCCGGGAGGAGCGCTACTTCGCCGATCCGGAAGCCTTCTGGCCGCTCCAGAATGCGGCCGTCGCCGCCAAGCGCAACGCGCTCCTCGCCGCGGGCTGGGCCGGGGTCGAGGTGCTGGAGGCGGGCAAGCATTTCGCCGAATGGGAGCATGAGCGCGTGCCGAAGGCGAAGGGCGGCAAGGTCTTCGTCACCGTCTCGCACCAGGGTGAGGTCGAGCTGCACGAGGGCTGGCTCACCCGCAAGGAAGCCCGCAAGCTCCGGCCGAAGGAGGACAAGGACAAGCCCGAGCCTGCCGCGCGGCCGGAGGTGAGCCGGGCGCTCCGGCGCTATCTCGACCTGCACCGGCATGCCGCCGTCCGCGCGGCGCTGCTCGGCCATCCGCGCACGGCGCTGCGGCTGCTGCTGGCCCATGTGATCGCGCCCTCGGGCCACTGGCAGGTGGAATGGGAGGCCCAGGAGGCGCCGAACGAGGCGGTGGCGAAGAGCCTTGCCGGCAGCGTCTCGGAAGCCGCGTTCGACGCCGAGCGCTGCATGCTGCTCGACCGCCTCGGCCGTTGTCGGAGGACGGTCTAAACCGGGCGTTAGGGGACACGAAGATTCCCGCAGGCGGGATGATGCGAGAGCCTGTCGAGCTTCGGAGGGAAGCCGACAGGAGGGACGGCCGTGGGGAGGCTGGGACCGGAGGCGATCGTGTGCGCACGGGTTCTGCAGGAGCGCGGGAGGAGCGTGCGGAGCATCGCCGCGGATCTCGGCGTGGACGAGAGCACGGTGCGCTATCGGCTGCTGCGGCTTCGTGCCCAGAGCCCGGATGGCCGGCGAGGCAAAGCCGAGGCGTGCCACGCTCACGACGCCGTGATCGAGCTGTGGATGCGGCAGCAGGCGGCAGCGCCTGGCCGGCCGGAAGGTGTACGGGTCCTGTATGACCTGCTGGTCTGCGAGCACGGCTTCACGGGGACCTACAAGTCGGTGCTGCGCTACGTCCGGCGCCGGATGCCGGCGCCGCCAATGCGCCCGGTTCGCCGCGTGGAGACCCGTCCCGGCGTGCAGGCGCAGGTCGATTGGGTGCAGAGCCGGCCGCTGATCATCGAGGAGCTGAGCGACCGTCCGATGCGGCTGCAGGCGTTCGTGATGACGCTGAGCCATAGCCGGATGTGGGCGGTGGTCTGGAGCATCCGGCAGGACCTGCTGGCTTGGCTGGAGTGTCACAACCGGGCGCTGACATGGCTCGGCGGCGTGCCGGCCTCGATCCGGATCGACAACCTGAAGACGGGCGTGGCGCAGGGCGCGGGCGCCTGGGCGGTGCTGCATCCCGGGTACGCGTCCTATGCCCGGCAGCTCGGCTTCATCATCGATCCGTGCCGGGTTCGGATGCCGCAGGACAAGGGCAAAGTCGAGCGCCGCGGACACGATGTGAAGCATCTGCTGGTGCGGGAAGGCGAGCGCTTTGCCAGCGTCGCGGCGCTGCAGACCGCGAGCGGTCAGCGGATCGACGAGCACGCCCATCGGCTGATCTGCCCGGTCACGGGCAGCACGATCCATGCGGCTTGGCAGGCGGAGCAAGCGGTGCTGGCGCCGTTGCCGATGACCTTGCCGCAGCCCTTCGACGTGCAGGTCCATCGCCGCGTCGGACGCGACAGCCTGGTCGCCTTCGAGGGGCGTCAATACAGCGTCCCCTATGGCCATGCCGGCGGCTTCGTCGAGGTGCGAGGCTGCGCCGGGACGGTCGAGATCTACCGCCGCGGAGACCGGATCGCGTGCTTCCCACGGCACACGGCCTGCCGGCTGCTGGTCGACCAGAGCCACTATGACGGCGTGTCCGACGGACCCGTCATTGCGCCGGCACCGCTCGGCCGGCTGGCGCGCCGGCTCGTGTTGCCGCGCAGCTGGGAGCTGCCGCAGATCACGGCTCCGGCCGTGGGCCTGGAGCGCTATCAGCGCGCCGTGGAGGCTCTGTCATGAGCCGGCCGCGGGCCGCGACGGGGCTGGACCGCAGCCGCGCTCTGCTTGAGCGGCTGGGCTGGGGCTTCACGTCCGAACGCCTCGCCGAGCTTGTCGAACAGGGTGTCCGAGAGGAGCTGACGCTCGCCGCCTTCCTCGAGCTCCTGGCGGAATCGGAGACCGCGTTCCGCGAGGAGAAGCGGATCCGGAGCTGGCTCAAGCAGAGCCGCTTGCCGGTCGGCCGGACGGTGGAGAGCTTCGACTTCCTGTTCAACCACAGCATCGAGCGATCGAAGATCGAGATGCTGGCGACCTGTGAGTTCGTCCGCCGCAAGGAGACGGTGCTGCTGCTTGGGCCGCCGGGGACCGGCAAGACCCATCTGGCCGCGGCGCTCGGCGTCAAGGCGGTGCAGAACGGCTTCTCGACGCTGTTCATCGAGGCTGATGACCTGATCGAGGACATGCGCCGGGTCAAGGAGCCGATCGCCAGCAGCGCGCGCCGTCCACGCTATCTGGGCGTGCAGGTCCTGGTCATCGACGAGCTCGGATTCCAGGCACTCGACCGGCGCGATGCCCACCGGCTGTTCCAGGTCGTGAACCACCGCTACGAGCGGTCGAGCACGATCATCACCTCGAACAAGAGCATCACCGACTGGCCGGCCATGCTAGCGGGCGACGAGGCCCTGGCCGCGGCCATCCTGGACCGGCTGCTGCATCATTGCCATGTGGTCCAGACCGACGGCGCCAGCTACCGGCTGCGCCACATCGAGCAGCAGCTCAAGCTCACCACGCCCTCCGCCAGGCCCAACGGGGCCACCGCGGATTAGGCCATTCCGCTCCCGGCTACGCCGCGAGCGGAATGGCCTAATCCAGCATCAGCGACCCAGTGCGGGAAGGTTCGTGTCCCCTAACTGCGGGAAAGTTCGTGTCCATTGACAGCCGTTCCGGCCACGCCGGGATCGTCGCCGGCCGGTTCGCCGGTGAGGACGCCACCGCCGCCGCCTTCGAGGCCCTGATGGCGCTCCCGGACGAGGAGGTGATGCGCGTCCTCGCCGTCGCCATGGGCGAGACGCTGATGGCGGGCGCTCCCGTCGTCGAGGCGGTCGGGACGGAACTCGGCGTGCGCATGGCGGAGGTCTGGCAGGCGGATGACGCCTTCTTCGATCTCGTCCGCGACCGCGCGGTGGTGGACGCGATGCTGGCCGAGGTCGCCGGCCGGGCCATCGCCGATGCGAATGTCTCGGCGACGCTCAAGGCTCGCCGCGGCATCGTCCGCGACTGCCTCGCCGGCGCCAACGGACGGGCCAGGGTCGAGGGCTGGACCCCGGCCTGGATGGCCTTCCCGGCCCGGTCCTACACCGATCGCGGCGCCCTGGCCTGAGGGCGCGGCAGCAGGGGCGGCACGCCGTCCCTGCCCTTCCTGGAGCCGCTCCCGCCCCGCGCGGGAGCGGTCTTTTTTTGCTGGCCGCCGCCATCTCGGCGAGGCTGCCGTGGCCGCGCCGGCATGGTGTCTCTCCGGTGTCCGGCCGGGGCCTGTCCCGCCGCGCGTGGCTTGAGACCTGCGGGCGGCGCCGGCCGGCCCGAAACCCGCCCGGACCGGTTTTCTCCCCGCCGCCTCCGGCGGCTCCTCGCGCCCGCTGCGCTCCAGAAAACCGGTCCGTCCGGGTCCTCCGCTGCCGCTTCGGCCCTGACGGGTTCGGGGCCGCCCGGTCTCGCCCGCAACGGTCCGCCATCGCGGCGGGACAGGCCCCCGCGACATTCAGAAGGAGACACGCCATGTCTGCGATCGGTCACGTCACCAAGCTCGCCACCGGCGGCTACAAGGGCCAGGTCAAGACCCTCTCCATCCGCGCCGAGATCGACATCGTCCCCAACACCGGCAAGTCCGGCGACACCCAGCCCGACTTCCGCGTCCTGACCCAGGGCGTCGAGATCGGCGCCGGCTGGATCCGCACCGGCGAGACCTCCGGCAAGCCCTATGTCAGCCTGTCGCTGGCCGCGCCCGAGTTCGGCCCCCGCAAGCTCTACGCCAATCTCGGCCGCGCCGCCGGACAGGACGATCCCGATGTCTTCGCCTTGATCTGGAACCCGGCCGACTGATCCTCGGCCAGCCGCCCTCGCCACGCGTGGGGGCGGCTCCCCCTCGGCCGCAGTGGCTCCGGCCGAGAGAGCCGCGGCCCCACCGGCAGATCCTGTGACAGGGCTTCGTCTCGGCCTTCTCATCCTACCAGCCGGAGGCGAAGGCCCCGTCAAGGATGCGCGGTCCCCCCGAATTGCTGGCGCAATCCGGCTCCCCCGCGCCCCGCTCCGCGGCGCCTTCGGCGTCCCTGACGGAGCCTCCGCCGGCTGCTCCCGAGAGATGTCCTCGACGAGGAGGACGGCTCAACGATGGAGAATCCGATGCTCCCCTTCGACCATCCGCACGCGTCGTTCGACCGCTTCCCGCAGCTCGTCCGCGACCTCGAAATCGAGTTCGGACCCGATGGACTCGACGCCGTGGTCGAGCGGTTCGTCGAGGCCGAGCTGGGCGAGTTCGTCTGGGACGGCCGCATCGCCGAGAGGCATCTTGGGGTCTATGAAGACGTTGGTGACGACGACTTCGAAGGCTCGGATCGGGTGCGCATCCTGAGCATTTTCCGCGGCCGATATCGGGTCGCGACCTGCGTTGTCGATCGCTCGCGGCGGCTTCAGATGATGCTCGTCATGGTTCACTTCGACGACCTGCCGAGCGCCGAAAGCGCGTTCCTGAACGGCGTCTGAGAGGCTGGTTCTGGGCCTCGGAGAGCGGTCGATCGGCCCGGCCGCTCTCCATTCTCGGGAGCCTGGAGATCGATAGATTGGATTTGAGGGATCGCAGACGGGCGGGCTCGGGGTGGCGGCGGACGGGAGAGGTCGCGGTAGGGCAAGATGAAAGCTCCGGCACACGCCGGCGCCTAAGTCTTTGTCTGCACATCCTTTCCCGTGTCCCACGGCCGTTCGGCCGTGGGACATTCTGGCGCCATGCGCTCCGCGGCCTGCCGGCGGCCGGCGCACTACCCGCCGGTGTCGAGCGCTGGCTCGACCCAGCCGGACGCCCCCTCTCGCAGCAGCCTGGGGCGGGCGGCGTTGGCGGCATCGAGTGCCGGGTATCCGGCGGCAGCGATGTGGGAGTTGATGCGCCTGGTGTCGCGCAGGATGTCGAGATGCAGCGCGCTGGTCTCGATGCTTTCGAGGCGGCCCTCGCGCAGCCGGCCGAAATGCGTCTCGGTGGCATGGCGCTCGAGCTCGCGGAACACCTCCTTCTCGGCGATCAGCCTGGCAGCCGCGTGGGCATCGCCGGTCATGAACACGGCGATGGCAAGCTTCAGGTTTGCCAGCAGGCGCTCGCACATGGCGCGGATCTCTTCCATGCCCTCGTCCGAGAAGGCCAAGCGGAAGCGAACCCTCTTGGCCGCCAGTTCCATCACGTTCTTGTCGATGATGTCGCCGATGTGCTCGAGGTTGATGGCGAAGCTGAGCACGTCCGAATAGCGGCGGCCGGCCTCGTCATCGAAGCCGTCGCGGCTGATCCTCGTCAGGTGCAGCTTGATCGCGCGGTGCAGGCTGTCGACGCCGTCGTCCATGCGACTGATCTCGGCGACGCGCCTGCGGTCGTCGGCCTGGAAGGCCTCGATCACGCCGCGCAGCATGGCCTCGACGATGTCGGCCATGCGCAGGGTCTCCCGGGCAGCGTTGGCCAAGGCGAGATGCGGATCGGACAGAGCACTGTCGTCGAGGTGCAGCGGAGTGCCTGGATCCTGAAGGTTCTCCGACCGGTCGGGCAGCAGCCATTCCAGCAGCCTTGCTGTCGCCGGCAGGATGATGAAGAAGGGGATGGCGAGCACGAGATTGAAGGCGGTGTGGAAATTCGCGGCCAGACGCACCGGGTCAGGGTCGAGCGGGAGCAGCAGGTCGACGATCGGGGCGGCGAGCGGCAGGGCGACGGCGACGCCGACGGTGCGGGTCAGCAGGTTGCCGATCGGCAGCCGGCGATGCGCAGGGTTGCCACTGCCGGCACCCTCCAGCACCGGGTTGATCCCGCTGCCGAGATTGGCGCCGGTGACGAGCGCGACCACTGCCGCCGGCTGGATCACGCCGGCTCCGGCGAGCGACATGATCAGGAGCACGACGGCAACGGAGGAATGGGCCGCCCATGCGAACACGGCCGCAATCAGCACACCAAGCGCCGGGGCCGAGGCGACGAGGCCGAACACCGCGCGCAACGCCGGCACCTGGGCCGCCGGTTCGATCGCCACAACCAGCAGGTGCAGAGCCAGAAGAATCAGCCCAAGACCGATCCAGACCCGGCCAAGGTCGCGGGTCCGGGTGCGGCCGCCGCGCTTGAAGGCGATGACGCCGACCAGGATCAGGATCGGCGCGACCAGCGAGACGTCGAAGGACAGGACCTGCACGATCAGGGTGGTGCCGACATTGGCGCCGAGTATCACCGCGAGCGCCGGGGCAAGACCGATCACGCCGGAGGCGACGAAGGAGGTCGCCATCAGCCCGGTGGCGGTGCTGCTCTGCAGTGCAGCGGTGACACCGAGCCCGATCAGGAAGGCGTTGAGGCGGTGGCGCAAGCTCCGACCCAGCACCCGGCGCAGGTCCGAGCCGAAGGCCCGCATCACTCCGGTCGAGACCATGTGCACGCCCCACAGCAGGAGCGCGACATAACCGGCTAGGTTCAGCAGTGTCAGCGTGCCGGTCATATCGCTGTCCGGGCCAAGACGGATCTCCAATGAACTGAGGTTTCGAAGACCGGACTTTAGGTATCGAAGGTCACCGGCATCCGCTCGCTGCCGTCATGTCGATGGCGAATTTGAGACAACTCACTTGCGCACCTACACGCGGCAGCTGCCACCTTTAGCCGTCTCCTTCGTTGACAGGGCAAGCTTGCTGCTTCGATTGGAGTCTCTGCTCGCGACCCTTGTCTGATCGCCCCGCTCCGCCAGCCTCGCCTGGACAAAGGCCGAGGTGGCGTGCTCGGACAGTGACAGCTCCGTGTTGGCATAAAGATGGCCTCACCGAAGGTGCATGACGCCGCGGTGGCCGCCCGCATAGCGGCACGCCGGAGATGGCCCGGCGCGGCATGACCACCATGACCGGGAGTCGCGATTCGGCGTGCCTCCCGGTCAAGGCGATTGCATGTCAGCCGGAGTGCGGTGCCGTCTCCAACCAGGAATGCCGGTCGCCAGACTGGACCGCGCCATACCGGCCGTCGCAGTCGGCTGCCGGAAGCGGACCTAACCGCATCCGGCCCATCTCGGCCAATCTGGCCGTGCTGGACCGCACAATTGGTGGCCGTCCGCGGCCACAGCCTTTCGGGGACCATTACATGCGCTCAGACGAGCACGGATGCAGTTTCCTCGCGCACGATCACAAAAATCTGGCAGAATTGCCCGATATTCCAGCTTGTCAAATTCAGTGGGAAAATTGGGTGGATTGCAATGCGCGTCCGGAGATTGCGAATCTCGAATTTTCGAGGTGTGTCACACGGAAAGGTAGATTTCGTCGGACATACCCTGCTGGTCGGCGGTAATAATATAGGCAAATCGACTGTCTGCGAGGCGCTCGACCTCGTGCTCGGCCCAGAACGTCTCTATCGCCGACCCGTCGTCGATGAACATGACTTCCATTGTGGACGGTATCTGAGCGACGAGGGAGCCCCAATCGAAATTCGCATTGAAGCGATTTTGGTCGATTTGTCGGACGAGGCGAGAAGGCGATTTGGCGGTCATCTGCGGCGTTGGGACGACCAGGCCGGCGTGTTTCTGGATGACGTGCAAGACGGCCTCGATCAGGCGGATGGCCCCACGGCGGTCTGGGTTCTGCCCCTGGTGTTTGTCGGTCGGTATGATCGCGAGGAAGACGATTTCATTGGCAACACCTTCTTCGATCATCCCACCAAGGAGGTGGGCGCGCTGGACGAGGACACCGAGATCAAGCTGGGCCAAGGTCGTGTCCCCTTTACGCGTGCGCATAAACGGCTTTGCGGCTTTGTGTTTCTGCGGACGCTGCGGACGGGCTCGCGCGCACTCAGCCTGCAGCGCGGCTCGCTCCTGGACTCGGTGCTCAAACTAGGCGGCGCCGGCGCGGTGGAGATGTGGCAGGACACCCTCGGACGATTGCAGGCGCTCGACCCCGCCATCGGCGAAATCGAGCAGTTGAAGCACATCCGATCCGAGGTTCGTTCGCGCATGGGCCGCTTCGTCAATCTGGCGCTCGGCGATGACTCGACAGCCTTCTTCGCCTCGGATCTGACGCGTGAGCATCTGCGCGAGGTCGTGCGTCTGTTCATCGCCGCCCAACCGGGCCAACACCTCGTACCCTTCGGCCGGCTCGGCACCGGCTCGATCAATCTGCTGGTGTTCGCACTGCTAACGTTCATCGCGGAGTTGAAGGACAAGCAGTCTGTGATCTTCGCGATGGAAGAGCCGGAGATCGCCCTGCCTCCGCACACGCAGCGGCGGGTGACAAAGTTCGTGCTCGGCGAAATGGGACAGTCGATCGTCACATCCCACTCGCCCTATGTGATTGAGCAGTTCGACCCGGAGCAGATCGTTATCCTGAATCGCGACGACGCAGGCGCGCTGACGGGGCAACCGATCAGTGCCGAGGCGGTGAAGCCAAAAATGTTCCGCACCGACCGGCGACAGTTCGCCGAAGCCATCCTGAGCCGTGCTGTGTTGGTCGTGGAGGGTTCGACCGAGGCGTCGTTGTTTCCCGTCGCCTCGTCGATCATGGAGGCGAGCCTAGGGGCCGACGCTTACACGCACTTAGATCTCGCCGGTGTCAGCATTTTCAATGCCGACGGTGAAGGGGCCGTGCCGCGGCATGGGCCGGTATTCTCGGCACTCGGCAAACTGTCGTTCGGCTTTCACGACAAACCCAACGCCGCCCTGACCCAAGAAGCGCTCGCCAAGCTGAAGGGCTATACGCATGTCTGGGAGTCGCCCGAAAAGGGCATCGAGAATCTCCTGATCAAGCAGGTGCCTATCGCCGTCGTGCATCGCTTTCTCAACGAAGTGAAGGATCGGTCGGATTATCCGGCGGTCGGCGCCTACGATCCGGCCGCTAAAGACCCCGATGTCGCCGCATTGGCCGCTAAGGTGCTGAAAGCCCGCAAGGGGGACGCACACGGTTATGCGGCGATGCTGGTCTCACACTGCGAAAGTGCGGCAGATCTGCCGGCCACCATTCGGGAGATATTGGAGACAATCCACAAGGCGCTCAGCGCGCTGCCCGAGGACATCGCGACGCCGCCGGTGGATGATCTTGCGGACCTGCTGGGATGAAGCTGGAGCTGTGCGACAAACGCAAGGCGATCATCGCACGAGACGGGCACCTGCTTGTGCTCGGGGGACCAGGCTCGGGCAAAACCACGATCGCGCTGCTCAAAGCGCAGCAGCGGTGCTCCACTTTGAAACCGGGGCAGGAAGTACTCTTCCTGAGCTTTTCGCGAGCCGCGATCCGACAAGTCTTGCTGCGCTGCAAGGAAATCCTGACGCCGGGCGAACGGCGGGCAGTGACCGTCCAGACATATCACGCCTTCTGTATGGAGATGCTGGAGGCGCACGGCCGACTGCTGCATGGGCGGCCGATCCGCTTCCTCTATCCCAGCGAGGAACGCTTGCGGAAAGCGTCGTTCGACGGCGACTGGGATGCCGAACGCCAACGCCAGGCCGTCGAACAGGGGCTCTATTGCTTCGATCAGTTCGCGGCCGGCACCGCTGAGTTGCTCGAGCGCTGCGGGGCCCTGCGTGCGCTGGTGGCCGATCACTTTCCGATGATCATCGTCGATGAGTTTCAGGACACCGATAATGACCAGTGGCGGATAGTGCGGACACTGGCCGAGATGACGGACATGTTCTGCCTTGCCGATCCCGAGCAGCGCATCTTCGACTATCGGGAGGACATCGATCCGCGGCGTCTCGATATCCTCCGCGAGACGATGAAGATCGCCGAATTCGATTTGGGCGGCGAGAACCACAGGAGCCCAAATGCAGGAATCCTGAAGTTCGCGGATGCCGTACTGCGCAACCAAGGTCCGCTGCCTGTGACGTCCGACGTGAAACAGGCGAGCTATTGGCCCAACGCCTTCGCGGCAACGGTCCATGCGGGTGTTATCTGGACGTTCAGCGCGCTGCGCAAGAAGGGGGTCGAGCACCCGAGCGTCGCGGTGCTCTCGCGGAGCAATTCGCTGATTTCCGACCTATCGGCGATTCTCTCGGAACCACATAGCTACAATAACCAGGCGCTGGCGATCGTCGAACATGACGTGGTCTGGGACGCGGAGCTTTCAGCGGCGGCCGCTATTGTCGTCGCCTCGATTCTAGAATGGCCGACAGGTCTCGCGGAGGAGACACTTGCACGTACGCTGCGGCTGCTGGCGGGGTTCTACAAGCTGAAGAATGCAGAGGAGCCGACTAAGAAGGCGGCGGACAACGCGCGCAAGTATGACGAAGCGGCCGTCAAGGTGTCCAAGGGTGAAGGACCGCGCATCGATGCGGCGAAGGCGCTTGTAGTGGCGCACGCGGCGGGCATCACGATGACCGGGGATCCAGTTCCGGATTGGAAGGCCGCGCGCCGGCTGCTCCAGGATATTCCCGCTCTCAACGAACTGTTTCGCGAGGTCCGGCTCGTCCGACTGTTTCGGGCGACCGACGCGTTGGCCGCCGGACTCGGCGACCGCTGGCTGGCCTCCGGCAGCTACGTGGGGGCGAGCGAACTCGTGAAGCGTATCCTCGAGCAGGAACGTCTCATCGCGGCCGAACGCGACCCGCAGGGCTGCGTCCTGATGAACATCCACAAATCGAAGGGCAAGGAGTTCGACGGCGTCGTGCTTGTGGAAGGCGCTTATAAATCGAGCTTCTTCGACGAGCGGACCGAAAGCGCGCCGTTCGAGCGCAGCCGTCGCCTGCTTCGGGTCGGCCTGACGAGGGCGCGTGCCCTTGTAACGATCGTCAGGCCACAGGGAGCGATGCCCCTCGTGGACTAAGATTGATCAGTTTGAAGCACGTAGTGCCGAACGCGCAGTAAATCCTTCGGATCGAAGGCGCCGCTATCCCAGCAGGCCCTCTCGAGCAGCCCCACGGTCAACGCTCATTCACCGTTCGCTCCAGATCGGCGACACTCGCCATCACCTCGTCGAAGGCCGGGATGTCGCCGAAGATCATCGTCGCCATCGCAGCATAGTCACGCCGCAACTCCGCCACCATGCCATCGTGCGGCGCCAGCGCGAACGTCCCGCGTGCCGCAGAGGCCAGATCGAGACCCGGCCGATTGAAGAACATGCGCGCGTGGCTCACGCAGTCCCCGGCCATGTCGAGATCGGTGACGGCGGCGAGCCCGACTTCGGACCGGAGGAGACGGTAGACGTCGTAGTAGTGCCGCGACACGCGCTGTCCGCCGCCGCGCAACTCGCCGCGACGCTCGTACCAGCGACGCAGCCCGTGGAGGATGACGACCTTGTCCCAGAAGGTGCGCGCGGGATCCACCGTTGTCACTGCCCTAACAGTCAACGCGCCCGGTGTTCTTAGGTCATCATCGACGTATGGTCTGATATCGACCGGTCGGTGCGGGTCGAGGGCCGACTTCGCTCCGGACTCGATCTTCACCGCTGGCCGCACATAGCTCCCGGGCGACGTCGCGACGCTCGGATACCAGAGCAGCAGGCTCTGCCCGTCCGGATCGCTCTCGTCCAGCGTTACGCGAAGGCCGACGCTGCCGGTCTCGCGCATCGTCCGGCCCACGATCGCCGTCAATGCCACCAGAAGCGTTTCCCGAATATAGGTCTGGCACGCCGTCTTGATCGCCTCGAGCCGGGCCGCGCGCTTCTTGCCGCTCAGGGCTTCCAGCTCTGCCATGGTGGCGGGCTCGCCAATGTCCTCCCGAAACACTGTTATGTCGATGTCCTCGGAAAACCGATCGATCAGGCCATAACCCTTCGATAGCGAGGTACCGCCCTTGAACAATAGGCGAGGTCCATTTAGCGCCAACCCGTTGAACAACGCGTCGAGCGTCCAGCAGACCCAGAAGTCCTTCTCGACGTTCTGCACGGTCGTGCCGAGCCGGTTGGCGGCAGAGAGATAGAGCCCTTCCCTAGCCTGGCTGCTGGCCCCAATGACATCGAAGAACCCCGGCGTCATCGATCGGCCTCCCGGCGGGGCCGGACTGAACGAATGAAGGTGTCGGAATCGCCACGATGCGGCTCGTGATCCAAGCGGAGATCCGCTTCAGGGCGATCCTGCAGTTCTCCGGCCGACCGCTTCAACAGGTCACGAAGGAAGGCCTGCATCCAGGCCGGAAGCGTCGGCAAACCATCCTCCAGATCCGCGCGAAGGCCAGGACCATGGGCCGGATCCGAGAGGATCGCGAGGAGACGCGCTGTGATCCGATCCCGGTCGTCCGGCTTTGCCAGTGCCTCGCGTAGCCAATGCAGCGCTTGGACGACGCGCATCGCCGGACGCCCAGCCCAGAACAGCTTGCTCGGTGCTGTCGGCCGGAATGTGATCGTCAGATTGTCCAACCGGATGGGACGGAGCCGTGCATCCGTATGGACCACAACCCGGCCCGGAACGGCATCCGAAAGACCGAGATCGTTGGCAGCCGTCATGCCGTCGACCAGCATCCGCGTCTGGTCGCGCCGGGAGATTGCCTCGATGACCGCGCGATAATCTGGCGCGGCTGGCTTGCCGGTCAGTGGATTGAGCCGTGGTTGGTCGTAGAGTCCGCGATCGATGCGGCGCAGGCTTCCGCTGTGCGCCAGACGCTGCAGCGCCTTGTCCACTGCATCGCGCGGGCCGATATTGAGAAAGTCGGTCGGCGTCCACACGCGGGCAGGAGAATGCATCGCCACCTGGCCGGCGATTTGGGACTTGAGATCGAGACTGGAGCCACGCATGTCCGGAGAGTGTATACGTGTTTCGGACAAAGGCAATCTCGATTTGTCCGAAATTTGTATTTACATTTCGGACATCCATTGACACACTAAGTGCCTCACGCTGAGCCATCGAAAACCGCCGATACCCGCCGGAGCTTGCAAAAGCTTCTTTACACGTCCTCGGCCCAGCATTTAATTTGTAATTAATGACCAGGGGTTATAATTAATCCAACATCGTCAGACCTGATATGATTGAACATTTGAACCGAAGAAAGATGAAAAATGAAACTAACAGATCACTTCAACACTTTCATGTCCGATATAGTGAACTTAAATGCCACACGAGTCACACTGCTTGAGGACAGCGTCGAAACCCTGAAGAGTGTGGTGCGCGAATCCGATTGGATGCCAAAAGTCAAGTCCTTCATTCCACAAGGATCGTGGGCACACAAAACCATTATCAAGCCTGTCGAGGACAAGGCCTTCGACGCAGATCTTCTCGTATTTGCTGAGCCAGTTAATGGCTGGACGGCCAAGGACTATCTCTCAACACTCCGTGCTGTTTTTTCCAATCACCCCACCTACAAAGATAAGGTCCGACGTTATTCACACTGCGTCACGATCGAATACGTCGGCGACCGCAAGATCGACATCGCGCCATGCATCGTCGACAGAGGTGGCGTAACGCGACTGGAGGTCTGTAACTTCAACACCGATGCATTCGAACTTTCTGAGCCTAAGAGATATACGGAGTGGCTGATTGAACGAAACGGGTGGACTGGCAACAATGGCTTTCGGAAGGTGACAAGACTTCTGAAATATCTTCGCGATATTAAGGGCACCTTTTCCTGCCCCTCGGTCCTGTTCACGACGCTGCTCGGCAATCGAATCATCTGGACGGACAGCCTCAATTCGAACGACTTTGCAGACCTACCCACAGCGCTGAAGACTATTGTCGGACGCTTGGATGATTGGCTGCAGTCAAATCCCTATAGACCGATCGTTGCCAATCCGGTTCTTTCGTCTGAGGTATTAAGCGATCTATGGAACGATGACCGCTACACCAATTTTCGAGAGAAAATTCACACTTATCGAACCTGGATCGATGACGCCTACGCAGAAAGCGATCGAGACGAGAGCATCGGTAAATGGCGCCGAGTATTTGGCGACGATTTCGCAAGAAGCGCAGTCATCGAGAAAGCGGCGCACGTATCGGATGAGGCGCGTGCGCTGGCTGAGGCCGCATCATTCGGGGTGCGCGGGGTTGTTGGTGACTTGGTGGAACTGTTCATCCGATTCGGGCGCCGGGCGTTGCCAGCCAATTTCGACCGTTTGCCCCACAAGCGACGCCCGAGGTGGACGCGTCTCTCATCGCCCCTATTCCAAGTCAGCATCATCGCAACCCGCCATCCGAGCCGCAACGGACCGATGATCGATACACACGTACCCGGCTCCGCCCCACTGCCAAAGCACAACTGGCTCAAGTTCCAGATCCGCACCGGGGTTGGGACCCCGGTCAGCAGCGACTATGAAGTTCATTGGCGGGTTACCAATACCGACCAGGAGGCAATGCGTGCGAACTCACTGCGGGGTGACTTCGTGCCTTCCGACGAAGGCACATCCCGCTGGGAACAACTCGCGTATCGTGGAGTCCATTCCGTCGAGGCCTTTGTCATTCGAAAACGGGATCAGAAGCTCGTTTCACAAAGCGATCCCTTCTATGTGGTGATCGAATAAGGAGGGGGACGTGAATGAGATTCCCGTCATCCAAAATGATGAGCGGCAACTCAAGCTTCTGCGAGCACGAAAGCAAACATATGCGAACGCGACTCTCCTCATGGTCGTGCAGCTCGGACTTGCACTTGGCATCCCGATCATTGGCGGTATTCTGGCGACGCTTCGACCAGAGCTCAAGGCCTATGTCGCAGCGGCATCGCTTGCAGTTGTCGCACTAGACGTCCTCATCTTGGATCGATCCCAGAAGAAGCTGATCAGACAAGCCGCAAGGATCGGAGAGCAGTTCGACTGCGCCGTCTTTGACCTGCCATGGGACCAGTTTAGCATCGGAGAAAGGGTTGAAGCAGAAGATATACATGCGGCCGCAAAGGCCTTTGCGAGGCGCGCGGATGACGCCAAGTTGAGGAATTGGTATCCAGAGGCTGTAGGCAACTTGCCCCTGCATCTTGCGAGGATCATCTGTCAGCGGACAAATCTTCACTACGACGCTCGACTTCGTCGCAGCTACAGCTCGATTCTGAAGGCGATCTCGATCTGTCTGATCGGTGCTCTCGCCATCTCGGGTCTGATACAGAACGTGTCAATGACGGCTTGGGTGCTTACAATGGCTCCGGCAATGCCTTTCCTTTCCTGGGCCGCCCGCGAGTATTACCGGCAAGTCGATACAGCTGACTCTCTGGAAATGCTTATGAAGGAAGCTCGAAACTTCTGGAAGAGCGCGGTCGACGGTGAATGTGGAGTTGACGTCTGCCGTGCTAGATCGCGCGAATTTCAGAACGCAATCTACAGCCGTCGGGCAACCAGCCCATTGGTTCTGCCATTCCTTTATAAATTCAAACGTCTTGCTCTTGAGGATGAGATGAATGAAGGCGCCGCGGATCTCGTTCACGAGTACGAGAGATCGCTCTCCAGGAATCAGCGAGGCGGGGCGGCGCCGTAGACATAGAAGATAAAGAGGGGCCCTCGCCAAAATCGGCAAGGCCTTCGCCCCATCTCTGGCATGAGACGTCTGATCCAAGGATTTGGACGCAAGCGCCAGCGCTCACCCAGTGATGTGGGCGAGCGCTGGATCCGGTTTATCAGCCCGCTTTGCGGCTGCGGCGAGCCTTCGGAACAGCGAATTCGGACTGCGGCACCGGAGCCGGCGGAGTGGCAGCACGACGCGTCCCGAGCCCGATCGTCTTCGCCAGAGCGCTGCGCTGGTTGGCGTAGTTCGGCGCGACCATCGGGTAGTCGGCCGGCAGGCCCCAGCGCTCGCGGTACTCGTCCGGCGTCATGTTGTAGGCGGTCTTCAGATGCCGTTTCAGCATCTTCAGCTTCCTGCCGTCCTCGAGGCAGACGATGTAGTCGGGCATGACCGACCTCTTGATCGGCACCGCCGGCTGGGGCCGCTCCTTCACCGGTTCGACAGGCTTCCCGAGGCCATTGAGGGCTGCGTAGACCTGATCGATCAGCGCCGGCAGGTCATTCGTCGCAACATTATTGTGAGCCACATGCGCGGCAACGATCTGCACGGTCAGCTTTCGTGTCTCGTCCGCCACCCCCTGTTGCAATCCGACGGTTGCGTCTCCCGCCATTTCTATTCTCCTTTGGGAATCGATGAGCGACTGTTGTCGCAGCCGCTCAGCAAGTCCAGAATTTTCAGAAGCTCTTACGGGTTATTCACACCTGGGCAGATTCTCTCGCGAACAACGGCTTCGATAACGTGGATCTTTTATCGAGAGGTCGACACCGCACTGTCAGGCAGCTTCCCGAGGCGCTGGAGGTCGGCCAGGACGGAGCGCAACGGCGGCCACGGGAACTCCTCGTCGTCACAGCGGGACTGGCCGGCGGAGAGCACCATGGCGAGCTTGGCGGCGATGCCGGCCAAACTGCCGGCGGGCGTTTGCCAGATGGTCTCGGTGAGGGCATCCCACCGATCCCAGGCGTGATTGACGTGCTCCTCCACTGGCCCGAGACCGATCGCGGCCGCGGCGATCTCCCAGCGCCGCCGGTGCGCCTCGAACTCGTGGTGCAGCCTTTGGCGAAGTTCGTCCGTCCCTGGCACGTCTTCGAGCAGCTCATCGATTTCGGCAAGCTCACAGGCGGAAACGGGCTCAGCCTCGCCCGGCACCGGCACGAGCACGCGCGGGATGCCGACCGTGCGGAGCAGGACGCCCTCCTTCTTCTGCCAATCGTCCTGCCAGGCATCCAGCTCGGCATCGAGAACCCGCCATTCCTGGAAGAGGTCAAGGACGGGATCGGAGCTGGCGCCGCGGCGCCGGGCATCGGCCGCGCCGATCGGCAGGACGGTGGCGCCGCCGAGCAGGTCCCGGCGGCTGAGCGCGGGCAAAGTCGTGATATGGTCCGAATCAGCCATAGTCCGGCTCCCCAGTAGTCGGATTGTGGTCAGGTCGGGCGAGGTGTGCCACCACCTCGTCCGGCCGCTCTGCGGTCAACGATGCTACAGTATTGATGATCTTAGCCGATCATAATGCCTAACATCAATCAAAAAGACGTGCTATGATTCCCGACGACGAGATATCTGTTGAGCAGTGCCGGGGCGCTCGCGCCATGCTCGGATGGAGCCAGACCAAACTCGCTGAAGAAGCACGCGTTGCTCGCCAGACGATCGTCGACTTCGAGCGGGGTGCACGCACTCCGTTCCCCAACAACAAGGCCGCAATCCGATCAGCCCTGGAGGCAGCGGGCATCGAGTTCATCCCGGAGAACGGAGGCGGCCCAGGTGTCCGGCTGAAGAAGCCGAGATCCCGGGGCTAGGGACGTTTCCACCGCCGGAGGCTAGCCCATCCCACCCCAGCCGGCGTCGGCGGATTGATTCGCCCGCCTTCCGGGCGCAGCTCTGTTGCCGAGGACTCACTGGCATGGGTAGAGCGATGCCGGAGGTGATGAATCGCCGTCGAGATGATGTTGTGACGGTCACTGACCGCCGCGGACCGTCGCGAGGGCCGCATGAGTGAACGTCGTATCGAGATAGCAGCAAGGTTGCCCCTGGTATTCGGGTTGCCGGGTCCAGAGGCGGCGGCCGCGGTCGGCATCAGCGCGTCGAAATTCAAGGAGATGGTTCTCGACAAGCGCATGCCGCGCCCGCGCAGGATCGACGGCAGGCTCGTTTGGGACGTCGATGAGCTGCGCGACGCGTTCAAGGCCCTGCCGCATGACGGCGGCGACGATGAAGAGGACACCTGGGCCGACTTCCGATGACCACGGTGCGGTTGCGCTACATCAACCGGTTCAAGGACCGGCACGGCAAGGAGCGGCACTACTTCCGGCCGCCCGGCGGCGTCGCGGTTCCGCTGCCCGGGAGGCCCGGATCGCCGGAATATATTGCCGCCTACTACGAGGCGGCCAAGCACTTCGCTCCCAGGGAACCGGGCAAGAAGACGCGGGGCAAACCAGGCACGTTCGAGCGGCTGGCATTCGAGTACTACAACACGACCGCGTTCAAGATGCAGAAGCCCGATACCCGGCGCGCCGTTCGTGGGATCATCGAGGCTTTCGTCAAGGAGCATGGCCACCGGCTCGTGGCGCAGATGCGCTACGAAGACGCCGAGAAGATCATCTCGGGGAAATCCGAAACGCCGGCCGCCGCGAACAATCTGCTGAAGCGTCTCCGCGCCCTGATGAAGCTGGCGATCCGATTGAAGTGGCGGACAGACGATCCGACGCGGGAGATCGCGTTCTTCCCGTCCGGCACCTTCCACACCTGGACCGAGGAGGAGCTGGCGGTCTATGAACGGCGGTGGCCGGTCGGGACGATGGAGCGGACCGCCTTCGCCCTCGCGCTCTACACCGGCCAGCGCAAGAGCGACATCGTGAAGATGCGCTGGAGCGACTACAACGAAGCGGCCGGCACGATCACTCTTGCACAGAAGAAGACGGACCAGGAGGCCAAGGACGAGAGCATCGTCATCCCGGTCCATCCCCATCTCCGGGAAGCGCTTCGGTCCACACCGCGCCGCCACGCAGTGATTCTCACGACGCAGTACGGACAGCCGTTCACATCAAACGGGTTCGGCAACTGGATGGCCGACAAGATCGGCGCCTCCGGCGTGCCGGATCGCTGCGTCCTGCACGGCCTCCGGAAGGCGGCCGCGCGCCGGCTCGCCGAAGCCGGATGCAGCACGATTGAGATCATGTCGATCACCGGACACAAGTCGATCAAGGAGGTCGAGCGCTACGTGGCCGCAGCCCGGCAGAAGCTCCTCGCGAAGGCCGCCGTGATCAAAATGACCGAGCATCTGGCGGGCAAGGAGTTACAAACCTCATTGGCCAAATCTACAAACCCTCTTTTAAATCAATCGCTTAGCACGGGGAATGGTGAGCCGGGTGGGACTCGAACCCACGACCAGGGGCTTAAAAGGCCTCTGCTCTACCGACTGAGCTACCGGCTCACACTGCCGGCCCGAAGCGTGTCCGGGCGGGCGCGGCGCACATTAGGGAGGCACCGTCCGACGGTCAACACTCGCGAGGCACGAGAACCACCCTAATCCGACACCAGACCTTTGCGGGCGAACTGCTCGTTCAGGCGCTTGGCCACCAGCGGGCTGACGAAAGGAGCGATGTCGCCGCCGAGCCGGCCGATCTCCTTGACGAAGCGGGAGGAGATGAACTGGTAGCGGTCCGACGCCATCAGGAACACCGTCTCGATCACCGGATTGATCTTGGCGTTCATGCCGGCCATCTGGAACTCGTATTCGAAGTCCGAGACGGCACGCAGGCCGCGCACCACCGTGGTGGCACCGACCGAGGCGGCGAAGTGCATCAGCAGAACGTCGAAGGAGCGGACCTCGATCGAGATCCCCTGGGCCACCAGGGGCGCGACGTCGGCCCGCACCAGCTCCACCCGCTCGTCGGTCGAGAACAGCGGGCCCTTGCCGTCGTTGCGGGCCACGGCGACGACCAGATGGTCGACGATCCGCGTCGCCCGCTGGATGATGTCCATATGCCCTTTGGTGATCGGATCGAAGGTGCCGGGATAGACCCCGATGCGCGGCTTGGACATCCGTGCGGCCTTCCTTATGCGCCGTCGCCGCCCGACGCGGCGCCGTCCTGTTGCCCCTCAGCATCGTCCCCGGGCGCGGCCTCGCCGGACGTCTCGTCCTCCGCCGCCTCGTCGCCCTCGCCATTGGTGCCGTTCTCCTCCGGCACCGCGGCGACGGAGACGACATGCTCGCCCTCGGCGACGTTGAACAGCCGCACGCCCATGGTCTTGCGGGCGGCGATCCGGACGTCCGAGACCGGGCAGCGGATCAACTGACCGCCGTCGGTGACCAGGATGATCTCCTGGCTCGGCAGGATCGGGAAGCTGGCGGCCACGGCGGTGTTCTTCTCGCCCATCGCCATGGTCCAGATGCCCTTCCCGCCCCGGCCGGTGATCCGGTACCCATAGGCGGAGCTGAGCTTGCCGAAGCCTTCCTCGCTGACCGTCAGGATGAACTCCTCGCCGGCCTCGAGCTCGGCGAAGCGGGCCGGGTCGAGGTCATGCTCCTCCACCGCCTGGCTGTCCTCGCCGTCGGTCTCCTCGCCCTCGGCCCGGCGCAGCGCATTGGCCATGCGCAGGTAATTGGCGCGCTCGTCCGGCGTCGCGTCGAGATGGTGCAGGATCGAGATCGAGATCACGGTATCGCCGTCGGCCAGCCGGATACCGCGCACGCCGGTCGAATCGCGGCCCTTGAAGACGCGGACGTCGGTAACCGGGAAGCGGATGCACATGCCGATGTGGGTGGCCAGCAGCACGTCCTGGTCGTCGCGGCAGACCTTGACGCCGATCAGGCTGTCGCCCTCGTCCAGCTTCATCGCGATCTTGCCGTTGCGATTGATGCTGGTGAAATCGGCCAGGCTGTTGCGGCGGACATTGCCGCTGGCCGTGGCGAACATGACGTAGAGCTGGTCCCAGGTGCTCTCGTCCTCCGGCAGCGGCATGACGGTGGAGATGGTCTCGCCCTGCTGCAGCGGCAGCATGTTGACCATCGCCTTGCCGCGCGACTGCGGCGTGCCGATCGGCAGGCGGTAGACCTTCAGCTTGTAGACGATGCCGCGGCTGGAGAAGAACAGCATCGGCGTGTGGGTGTTGGCGACGAACAGGTCGGAGACGAAATCCTCCTCCTTCGTCGCCATGCCGCTGCGGCCCTTGCCGCCGCGGCGCTGCGCCCGGTAGGTCGACAGCGGCACGCGCTTGATGTAGCCGCCGTTGGAGACGGTGACCACCATGTCCTCGCGCTGGATCAGGTCCTCGATGTCGGCCTCGAATTCGAGGTCGAGAATCTCGGTCTTGCGCGGGGTGGCGAACTGCTCCTTCATCTCGGCCAGCTCGCCGCGCATGATCTCCAGCAGCTTCTCGCGGCTCGACAGGATCGCGAGGTATTCCTGGATCTCGGCGACGATGGCGCGCAGGTCGTCGCCGATCTTGTCGCGCTCGAGGCCGGTCAGGCGGTGCAGGCGCAGGTCGAGGATGGCGCGGGCCTGGACCTCGGACAGGCGGTAGGTGCCGTCCTCGGCCAGCGGATGGCCGGGCTCGTCGACCAGCGCGATCAGCGGCGCGATCTCGCCGGCCGGCCAGGCCCTGGCCATCAGCTCCTCGCGCGCGGTCTGCGGGTCCGGCGCGCGGCGGATCAGCTCGATCACCTCGTCGATATTGACGACGGCGGTGGCCAGGCCGACCAGGACATGGGCCCGTTCGCGGGCGCGGCCCAGCAGGTAGCGGGTGCGCCGGGTGATCACCTCCTCGCGGAAGGCGACGAAGGCGTCGATGATCTGCTTCAGGTTCAGCAGCTCGGGCCGGCCGCCGTGCAGCGCCAGCATGTTGACGCCGAAGGAGGTCTGCAGCGGAGTCGAGCGGTACAGCTGGTTCAGCACCACATCGGCGCTGGCGTCACGCTTCAGCTCGACGACGATGCGCACGCCGTCGCGGTCGCTCTCGTCACGCAGCTCGGCGATGCCCTCGACCGTCTTGTCGTTGACGACCTCGGCGATGCGCTCCATCAGCCGCGACTTGTTCACCTGATACGGGATCTCGGTGAAGATGATCGCTTCGCGGTCCTTGCGGATCTCCTCGATGTTCGACCGGGCCCGCATCACCACGCTGCCGCGGCCGGTGGCGACGGCCGAGCGGATGCCGGAGCGGCCGAGGATCAGGGCGCCGGTCGGGAAGTCCGGCCCCGGCACGATCTGGTTCAGCTCCTCGATCGTGATCCCGGGGTTCTCGATGGTGGCGAGGCAGGCGTCGATCACCTCGCCCAGATTGTGCGGCGGGATGTTGGTGGCCATGCCGACGGCGATGCCGCCGGCGCCGTTGACCAGGAGATTCGGGAAGCGCGACGGCAGCACCGTCGGCTCGGACTGGGTCTCGTCGTAGTTGGGCTGGAACTCGACCGTGTCCTTGTCGATGTCGTCCAGCATCGCCTCGGCGGCCTTGGCCAGGCGCGCCTCGGTGTAGCGCATCGCCGCGGGCGGGTCGCCGTCCATCGAGCCGAAATTGCCCTGCCCCTGGATCAGCGGCAGCCGCATCGAGAAGTCCTGCGCCATGCGCACCATGGCGTCGTAGATCGCGGTGTCGCCATGGGGGTGGTACTTACCCATGACGTCGCCGACGACGCGGGCCGACTTCTTGAACGGCTTGGTCGAATCGTAGCCGCCCTCCTTCATCGCGAAGAGGATGCGGCGGTGCACCGGCTTGAGGCCGTCGCGCACATCCGGCAGGGCGCGGGAGACGATCACGCTCATGGCGTAATCGAGGTAAGAGCGCCGCATCTCCTCCTCGATCGTCACCGGGGTGATGTCGAAGTGGGGCGGCGTGGGCGAACGTTCGGTCAAAGCGCTGTCCGGGCTGGCAAAAGGACGTGCCCGGGCAGCCTGCCGGGCGCGGCGACGCTAGCACGTTTCCGCACCTGCGAACAATCAGGCGGCGGCACCCGCCGTCGCGGCGCGGGCGTCGCTGCGCGCCAGCAGGTGGAAACGGCCGGCCAGGAGGCCGACCGAGACCACGCTGGCGATCAGGATCGCCTCGAACAGCCCGACCGCGCCGCGGCCGAGATGGACGCCGAGGAGCCAGCCCAGCGGCGTCATCACCAGGACGTAGGAGATGGTGTGCAGCAGCGTCGGCACCACCACGTCGCCGCGGCCGCGCAGCGCGTTGGCCACCACCACCTGGCCGCCATCGACCAGCAGGATGAAGGTCGAGACCAGGACCACCGGCACCACCAGCGGGATCAGCGCCGGATCGCTGGTGTAGGCCTCGGCGATCGGCCGGGCGAACAGCCACAGCACGGCCCCGAGCAGCACCATGACCACGCTGTTGACGCCGAGCCCGACCCAGCCGGCCAGCACCATGTCCTTGAGGTCGTGCCGGCCATGGGCGATGCCAACCCGGACCGCCGTGGCGGAGGCGAGGCCGAGCGCCACCATGAAGATCAGGGCGATCAGGTTGAGGCCGATCGAATAGGCGGCGAGCGGCAGGGTGCCGAGCAGCCCGGCGAAGAAGGTCAGCGCGGTGAAGGCGCCCGATTCGATGAAGATGCTGAGGCCGCCGCCGTAGCCGAGCTGGCGCTGCTTCGACCAGTCGCGCCAGCGCCAGCCCCGCCAGCGGCGGATGCCGTAGGCGTCGCGGTCGCGCATCCACCAGACATAGGCGACCAGGCTGGCCGCCAGGAACACGCGCGAGGCGGTGCTGGCCCAGGCCGCGCCCAGCGCCCCGAGCTCCGGCAGACCGGCGACGCCGAACACCAGGAGCCAGTTGACCAGCGCGTTCAGGATGTTGGCGGCGATCATCGCGATCATGCCCGGCACCGGCCGCTTCAGCCCTTCCAGGAAGAAGGCGGTGACGGTGTAGACCACCGCCGCCGGCATGCCCCAGCCCAGCACGATGGCGATGTCCGCGCCGGCCTTCGACAGCTCCGGCGTCTGGCCGGACAGGATCAGCAGCGGTTCGATGAAATGGCACAGCACGGCCAGCACCAGGCCGATGGCGCCGCCATAGATCAGCGCCCGATGCCAGACCGCGCCGCATTCGCCGGGCCGGCCGCGGCCGAGGGCGTTGGCGGTCATCACCAGCGTGCCGATGACGAGGCCGGTGGAGGTGCCGATCATGGCGCCGATCGGCGCGTTGGCGATCGACAGATGGGCCAGGTCGGCGCTGCCGTAGCGGCCGACGAACAGGGTGTCGACCAGCGCCATCAGGATCAGCCCGGCGCGGGCGACGATCACCGGCAGCGCCAGCCGCAGCAGCTCATGGACATGTCGCCGGACCCGGGCGCGCATCCAGCTTTCGCCCGGCCGGATCGGAACCTGGTACATCGCGGCGCCTCTCCTCCCTCGGAGCGGCAGCCTAGCAGAGCGCGACGGCGGAAGCGGGCCGTGCGAACGCCGGCCAGCCATGCAGCCGGGCGATGCCGCGCTCCCCCGGCGGTGCCGGCCGCGCTATGTTGAATCGTCCACTCCATCGGCAGGCCGCCACCATGATCACCCCCGCAGCGCTCGCCCTCTTCGCCGTGCCCGTCGCCCTCGCCGCCCTGGTCCCCGGGCCGGCCCAGACGGCGCTGGTGGCCCGGGTGCTGTCGCGCGGCGCCGGCGAGGCCCTGCCCTTCGTCCTCGGCATGGTCGCGGGCAACGCGCTGTGGCTTGCCGCCGCGGTGTTCGGCCTGTCGGCGCTGGCCCTGGCCTATGAACCGGTCTTCGTCGCCGTGAAATGGGCCGGCATCGCCTATCTGATCGTCCTGGCATGGAAGCTGTGGCGCGCGCCGGCGGTCGAGCCCGACGCGGCGCCGCGCCGGGCGGGCGGGATCCTGGGCGGGGCGGCGCTGACCCTCGGCAACCCCAAGGCGGTGGTGTTCTTTGGCGCGGTGCTGCCGCAGGTGCTGGACCTGACGACGCTGGACGCGGCCGGCATCGCCGCGGTGTTCGCGGTGCAGGTCGGCATCGACATGCTGGTGCAGTCGGCCTATGTGCTGGGCGCCGCGCGCGCCCGCCGCTTCTTCCGCTCGCCGCGCCGGCTGCGCCTGGCCAACCGCTCCGCCGCCGCGATGATGGCGGGGTCGGCCGCGCTGATCGCCAGCCGCGGCTGAGATCAGGCCGGGACCGGCGCGCCGGTCCGGTCCGCCGCCCCCGCCTCGCCTTCCAGCAGCCGGCGCTCGGCCGCGAACAGGGCGGCGATCGCCTCCTTGGCCCGGGCGATTCGGGGCGAGCGGCCGACATCCTGGTGCACGATCAGGCGGTAGCGGTGCTCCATCGCCGGCACCGGCGGCGACACCCGCACCAGGTCCGGATGCGCGTCGCCGACGAAGCAGGGGATCAGCGCCAGCCCGGCGCCGGACAGCAGCGCCGACAGCATCAGGTCGGTGGTGGTCAGGCGCAGGATCCCGGTGTTTCCGGCCGATGCGAGCTGCCGGTCGAGCGGATAGCCGTCGACGTCGCTGCCGACCCGCACCCGCTCGTTGTCGTAGATCACCCAGTCGCAGGCGGCGAAGCGCGCCTCGGACCAGGCCTCCGGATGCCGGTCGACATAGGCCCGCGCGCCGTAGATGGCGTAGGCGGACCGGGCGACCAGACGGGACCGCAGGCCCGGCAGCTCCGGCACGGAGGCATAGACGCCGAGATGCACCGAATCATCACCCAGATTCGGCAGCTGCCGTTCGAAATCCACGGCGAGGTCGATGCCGGGCAGCGCCTCGCGCAGCCGGGACAGCCTTTCGGCCAGGAAGCGGCTGGCCCAGCCGCCGGCGGCGACCCGCACCAGCCCGGTGCCGGGATCGGCCTGGATCCGCGCCTCGCGCTCCAGCGCCGCCGCCGATTCCGCCATGGCCCGCAGATACGGCAGCAGCGCCTCCCCCGCCGCGGTCGGGCGGTAGCCATCGGCGCTGCGCTCGAACAGGATCAATCCCAGCCGCTCCTCCAGCGCCTGGACCCGGCGGCCGATGGTCGGCTGGCTGAGGCCGAGGCGCCGCGCCGCCGCCGACAGGCTGCCGGTCTCGGCCACCGCGTGGATCACCCGCAGATCGTCCCAGTCGGTCATAGCCGGCCTTCCTGCATCCTGAACGGAAACGTACAGCCCCTCCTCGATATTGTCGAATGGTGTACGCCGGCGTTCAGCCTCATCTTCCACTTCGCGACCGCCTCGCGATCACCCGGAATGCATCGGTCCGCGCATCTCTCCTGACAGGATGATGTCAGGAGGGGTGGCGTAGTCTTCCACCATCGCCTCGGACCGCCGAGGCCGGAGATGGAGGATCCGATGGCCGTGCTGACGGAGGTGGTGATGTACCGGGCCCGGCCCGGCGCCGCGGCCGAGACCGTGGTCACGGTGTCCGACGCCACCGGCCCGGTGATCATCGGCCGCTACGGCATCGACACGGCCCCGCCGCCGGTGCCGAAGGCGGCCGCCTGTCCGATTGCGATGGCTTCAAGGAGATCGTCATGAGCACCCATGCCCTGCGCCTGCCGCTGCGTCAGCGCCCCGCCAGCCTCCTGGAGCGGATCTGGCGCCGCGTCGCCGGCGGACCGGCACGACCGGCCGCGCGGCAGACCCGGCTGCGGATGGAGACGCTGAGCGACTCCGCCCGCAGCGACCTCGGCCTGCCGCTGGAGACGGATTTCGAGGCCGCCACCACGCGCATCGGCCTCATGGCCATGGCCGGGCGGATGCTCCTGTGACCCCGCCGGCGGCTACTCCGCCACCTTGACCAGGAGCTTGCCGAAATTCTCGCCCCGGAACAGCCGCAGGAAGGTCCGGGGCGCGTTCTCCAGCCCCTCCGCCACATCCTCGCGGTAGCGGAGCTTCCCCTCGCGGATCCAGCCGGAGACGTCGCGCAGGAAGGCGGCGTGCTGGTCGGCGAAGTCGCTGACGATGAAGCCGCGCAGGGTCAGCCGCTTCGACAGCACGTCGCGCATCACCGCCGGCACCAGGTTCGGCCCCGGCGGCAGGCCGGTGGCGTTGTACTGGGCGATCAGGCCGCAGACCGGAACCCGGGCGAAGGGATTCAGCAGCGGCCACACCGTTTCCCACACCGCTCCGCCGACATTCTCGAAATAGACGTCGATCCCGTCCGGCACGGCCGCGCGCAGCTGCTCGGCAAAATCCGGCGCCCGGTGGTCGACCGCGGCGTCGAAGCCGAGCTCGCCGGTCAGATAGGCGCCCTTCTCCGCCCCGCCGGCGATGCCCACGACGCGGGCGCCCTTGATCTTCGCGATCTGCCCGACCACCGCGCCGACCGCCCCCGAGGCGGCCGAGACCACGACGGTCTCGCCCGGCTTCGGCTGCCCGATGGTGAGGAGGCCGGTATAGGCCGTCATCCCGGGCATGCCGAGCACGCCGACCGCGGTCGAGATCGGCCCCAGCGACGGATCGACCTTGCGCAGGCCGGTGCCGTCGGACAGCGCGTAATCTTGCCAGCCGGTGCGGCCTTCGACGATGTCGCCCGGGACGAAGCCGGGGTGGTTCGAGGCGACGATCCGGCCGACCGCGCCGCCGACCATGACCTGGCCGATCTCGACCGGCGCCGCATAGGACTTCGCGTCGCTCATCCGGCCGCGCATATAGGGGTCGAGCGACAGCCACAGCGTGCGGATCAGAAGCTGGCCCGGGCCGGGCGCCGGCACCGCCTCCTCGACCAGGCGGAAGTCGCTGTCCTTCGGCTCCCCCACCGGCCGCGCGGCCAGCAGGATGCGGCGATTCACATCGGTGCTCATGATGGACTCCCATCTACGGATGGCAGCAGCTAAGCACCATTGTCGCGTAAGATGAAGGGGTTCGGTTTAATTAACAAAATTCTTCTGCTAAAATCAACAAAGACTCACGCCCCGCGGATGAAGACCGTGACAGTGACGGCGAGCAGGCCGACCGCGAGCGCCGGGCCGAAGGGCCGCATCTCGCGCCAGCGGACGCCGCGCCAGGGGGCCATGGCCAGGGTGGCCAGCAGCGCCACCAGGCTGGCGACGATCAGCACGATCAGGCTGCCCTGCAGCCCGACCCAGAGGCTGGCGGCGGTCAGGAACTTCAGGTCGCCCCAGCCGATGCGGGCATGCCGGTCGATTTTCTGCATCAGCCAGGCGGTGCCGGCGAGGAGCAGGAAGGTGAGCACGGCGACGCCGAGCGACAGGCCGAGCGTCTGCAGCGTCGGGCTGCGGACCAGGGCCTGGGCCAACCCGCCCGCGGCCAGCGCCAGGTTGCAGACATTGGGGATCCGGCTCTCGCGCAGATCGATCAGCACGATCGGCAGCAGCAGCAGGACCAGAAGGCCGAGGAAGATGAAATCGAGACCGGCCATCAATATCCGCCATTGGCGACGGTCGCGGTGGCCGTCGGATTGGAGAGCGGCAGCACGATCAAGGAGTCATCGTCCCCGCTGTCGCCCTGAAGGCCAGAGGCCGCGTTGCGCGCAGCCTGGTCGTAAGTCACCGTCACCTCGAACAGGCGCGGGTCGGAGTCCGAGGCCTTGGCATCGACCGTCCAGCCGGTGTCGCCCAGGATCGGCCCATAGGCGGCGAGAACGGCCTCGGCGGTGCTGGTCGCGAGCTCCCGGCGCTCATCCAGATCCATGCCGGCGACGGAGGCGCGGGCGCCCTCTGCTGCGGCCTGATTGACGGCGAGCCAGGTGCCGAAATGGATGCCGAAGATGACGATGCCGAAGAGCAGCATGATGAAGACCGGGGCGACCAGGGCGAATTCGACCGCGGCCAGCCCGCTCTCGTCGGAGAAGGCGACGGGCCGTTGCCGGCCCGCCACTCGAGTTGCACGTCGTGCAGAAAAGATCATGGCTATATCCATGAACTCGTTGGAAAATTCGCTTCGCGATGCGATGCCCGTCAAGGGGTACCACTAATGGCAGAGGCGATTCTGGCGAATGCCGCAGTAAACGCGGCGAGCAGACTGGGAACAGCGGCAACCAGCCCGACGGCAACCAGAGCGCCAAGGACGGCGTACTCGACGGCCGTAATGCCCTGATCGTCCTGAGCGACCTTGCGAGCCTTGTTGAAAAACTTCCGCAACATGATGTGACCTCCTGAAATAGCCGGGATCAACTCCACCCCATCGACGGCCCCGGCGCCGCCGGCGGTGTCCCGTCATCGGATCAGCACGGGCACGCCGCAGCGCACGCCGGTGACGACGACATCCATGACGCCCAGGCGGATGCCCAGGGCGGCGAGCAGGTTGTCGACCAACGGATCGAGGAGCCCATTGATCACAGGATTGAGAAGCTGATGCAGTGCGCCGACCGTCTTGCCGAGCGCCTCGGGGGCGACCGGGATCAGGCAGAGGCCGCCGAGGCTGACGACGCAGGCGCTCAGCTGCAGGTTGGCCTTTCCGGTGGACGGATCGACGCCGCCCAGGCTGGCGAGAAGATTGTCGACCATGCCGGCGCTGGCGACCGACTGCGCCACGTGGTTGTCGATGTCCTCCCGGTCGAAGACAAGATCCTGATATGAACCGCTCCCGAGCTCGACCTTCGCCCGGCCGTTGATCCGCACAAGACCGATGATTCCCAGCACGCTGACATCGACCAGCGGCGCTGGCTGGATGTCGTTGACCGAGACCTCATGGTCGAAATTCTTCATCAGACCGGGCGGCAGCGTGCCGATATAGGCCTTGGCCACGCCGCTCTTGGCGGCGACGGTGACGGTGGCGTCCTTGGCCGGTTCGATCCCGCAGGAGATGTCCTTCAGCACGGCATCGCCTTCGCCGGCTTCGACGTAGAGCGGCAGTTGGACGCCCTGGCCGAGAAGGCCGAACAGGTCCAGCAGTTGCAGCTTGAGCTGCAGCCGTACCTGTGCTGTGTGGACCCGCATGCCTTCCGGCCCGAAAGCGAAGGGCGGCGACTGCGGCGGCTCGATCACCGTCGCCGTGATCTGCAGCGAGGCAATCCCAGGCAGCCCTACATTGATCGCCGGGATGTAGACGGCGTTGTGCTTGTTGGCCACCTGGACGGCCAACGTGACGAGCTGGAAGACGTTCAGGTCGGCGGCCAGCGCCGTCGGTGTCGTCGATCCGCCGATCGGGAGGTTCTTCCAGACTCCGAGATCGATCAGGTCGCCGATCTTGAGGTCGGGGTTGCCGACGAGCTGCCCCTGCAGCACCACCAAGCCTTCAATGGCTTGAAGGCCGATGCCGGCGATGTTGCCGGCCTTGTTCAAGGCATCGATCGCCGCCTGCAGCAGCACGCCGACGCCGACATCCGTGTCCAGCAGCCCGTCATAGGTGCCTGCTGAGATATCGGCGCGGACCGCGAGCGCATCGAGGAAGGTCAGCGCGTCGATATTGGTGTTCAGGAGTCCCTGGTAGTGGACTGCCGTAAGCTGGATCTGAGTGCCGAGTACATTGCCCAGCACTGCGTTGAGCAGCGCGCTTCTCTGCGTATCGACCTCGACCAAGCCGGTCCCGGCCTGGAATCCGGCTTCGTCGATGCGCGCGGCGGTGGCCTGGACGCTGACCCGGTGGAGATTCGGATCATCCGAGCCCGGCGTGCCGCCGATCTGCCCACCGCCGTCGTCCTGCAGCAGGGCGCGGGACAGAAAGCCCGGCACGGTCGTCTTGGCCGATACCATGACCGCGTTCGCCGCCGGCGGGTTGGTCCCGTCCGGACAGGTAGCGAGGCCCGGCACAAATCGGACGGAGGGAGCAATGGCGACGTCCGGGCAGTAGGTGCCGAGAGTTGTGGACTCCAGCGCCTCAGTGTCGAAACCGTTGCGCTGCAGCAGGTCGCCAGCGATGGCCGAGGCCTCGGCCGGGTTCTGCACGGCCGACAGCGCCGCCATGTCGGCGGCCGCCTGCAAGTGCCGGCGCTGGGCGTACCAGAGGCCGACATCCGTCGCCAGAGCTGTCGCGCCGATCAGCGGCATCAGCATGAGGGCGGCGAACGGCGCGATCGCGCCCCGGTCGCCGAGGGACGATCGCAGGACGCTGGGCCTCATGGCCTTCCCCCGGATGACTCGTTCATGCCCGATCCGAAGCCGAGATCAGACCCGCCATAAGATCGACCGGTCCCGCTCGGAAGCGGCTTGCCGATCTGCTGCATGTAGTTGTGATAGATCTGCTCCGCCTCGCCGGCCGCAAGGCCGCCCTGGCCGGCCGGGCGAAGCCCCTGCTGCTGCTGCGCCCGGAGAACCTGAAGGGTGCGGTTGGATTCGAACCAGTCGGGCTGCGCAGCCGGCCGGGCCGGCACCAGCGCCTGCTGCGCCCCCGCCGTGGCAGCCGGAAGCAGCAGGAGGGCAGCGCACAGCGCCGACAGGCGGGCTCTCGTCGGGGCCGATCGGATCATGGCTGGGTCTCCGAAGCCTGCGCCAGGCGCCGCGGCGCGGCCGCGGGGTTGGTGCCGGCGGTGGTCGGCGCCCGGATCTGGGCGCGGGCGGCCTTGACCATCTGCTCGACCGCACGCCGTTCCTTGGCGTCGGCGATCCTGGCGATCATGGATTTCGCGGTATCGCCCTGGCCGGCGACATCGAGGCAGAGGATCAGGTTGTTGCGGACCTGGGCGTTGTCTGGCGCCAGCTCATTGGCCTGGCGCAGCGTGAACAGCGCCTCGTTGTAGGAAGCAACGCGCATCTCGGCAAAGCCGAGATCGTTCAGGTATTTGACATTGATGGGTTCGCGCCGCACCGCCTCGTGGAACTGCGCCCTGGCCTTGGCCCAGTCGCCGCGCCCGGCGGCGACACGGCCGAGGCCGTCATAGGCCGCCGCCGCCTGGTCGCCGGTCAACAGTTCGCGATAGATCGCCTCGGCCCGGTCAAAGTCCTGGATGTCGAGAAAGGCGTCGGCTCGCAGCACCTGCGCCCGGAGGTCACCCGGATGTCGGTTGTCGTAATCGTCGAGATAGGCCAGCGCGGCGCGCGACTTGCCCCCCTGCCGCAGCTTGTCGACGATGCCGAGATAGAGGTCGCGCGAATTCTCGGCGTTCAGCGGTTGCGCCTGCGGCAACTGGTCGGCCGGCGACGGTTCGCGGCGCTGCGCGCTGTCGCTGCCGAACAGGCCGGAGCAGGCCGACAGCCACGGCAGCATCGCCAGCATCGAGAGACGAAGTGCCATCCGCGTCATCGGCCCACCTCGGTCAAGGTCTTGATGAAAGAAACGACCGCCGGCGCCGTCAGCACGATGAACAGGGCCGGCATCAAGAACACGATCATGACCATCGTCATTTGCGTGGTCTTGCGGCCGATGCTCTCGCGGGCGGTGGAGACCCGCCGGTCGGAGAATTCGCGCACGAAGTCCTTGAGCGCCGGCCCGAGCTCGGTGCCGTAAAGCAGGGTCTGCTTGAACAGCGAAGCCATCTCGCGGATGCCAGTCACGGCCAACCGGTCGGCCCAGCGGTCCAGCGCTTGGTCGTAGCTCATGCCGCGCTGCAGGTCGTCGACCAGGATCCGTACCGACCGGTGAATGTGCGGCATGGCGCCCCCGTCCGACTGGGCCAGGGACCGGAAGCACTGGTCGAGGCTGACGCCGCTCTCCAACATCAACAGCAGGACGTCGAAGACGAAAGGAAGCTCGGCGCCGACCCGGCGCTGTCTTCTGGAGGCCAGTGATCGCAGCACGAATTTGGCGCCGACATAAACGACGCCGCCGGCGGCCAACGGATAGAACTGCGCCACGCCGGACCAGCGGCCCGTCAGCCATACTGCTAGTGCGACGGCAATGATGGTGGCGATTGCCGCCGCGAAGCGCAATGCGGCGAAGACGATCAGGCTGCGTAGGTCGTAGTAACCAGCGGCTCGCAGGAACTGCAGGATCTCCTCACGATCCTTGCCGCCGCCGACCAGGATACGTTCGAACGGCTTCAACCAGCCGACGGCACCGCCATCGTCGCTGCCAGACTGGCTGGAGATCCCGGTCAGCCGGCGCCGCAGTTTCGCCTCGCCCACCGTACCGCGCAGGCCGAGCCCAAGCAGAAGCAGGGTCGAGGCTGCAGTAAGGACGAGAATGGCGGGTTCGAGGCTGGAGATCGGCATGGCCTAGAACTCCAGCCGCATGATGCGACGCATGATCAGCATGCCGATCAGTTGCAGGCCAACCGCGATCGCTGCCAGCCGGGGGCCCTGCTCGGCCTCGACGAAGAACAACATGTAGCTTGGCTTCACCAGCCAGATCATCACCCCGGCGATGATCGGCATCAGGCCGAGGACGATCGCACTGAAACGGATCTCCGCCGTCGCCGCCTTGAGCTCGCGTCCCACCCGCGCCCGGTCGCGCAGAATCTGCACCAGATTGGCCAGCACCGCCGACAGCCGGCCGCCGAAGCGGAAATTGGTCTCGATCGCCGTCGCCAGCATGTACAGCTCGGGCACCCCCAGCCGGGCCGCGAGCCAGGACACCGCCTCCGGGATCGGCGCGCCGTTGTTGATGCGGCGGATCATCGGCTGCAGGTAGCGCTGCAGCGCCGGTGACGCGTTCTCTGCCGCCTTCAGCAGTGCCTGTTGCGTCGAGTTGCCGACCATCAGCAGCTGGCGCGTGGCATCCAGGAACAGCGGCAAGGCGGTGATGAAGGCGTTGAGGCGCCGGCTGGCGAGAAACCAGAGGGCATAGAGAGCTCCCGCCGGAACCGCTACCGCGACGGCGGCGGCCGGAATCGGGCCGAACAGCCACGCCAACCCGGCGGCGCCGCCCGCCGTCAGCAGGCCCGCAGTGACGATCAGGCGGGGCGACGGGGTCACATCGGCTCGATCCAGCCAAAGCCGCAGCACACGAGGCATTCGGGCCGGATCAGCAATGGTGCGGTGGGCCACCGTCGTTCCGCCGTCCGGCAACACGCTGCGAAGCGACTGCAGCCGCTCCTGCACCTGCTGCTGCCGGCGGCGTTGCGCCCGCCCGGCCAGAAGGCTGACTCCGGCCATCACCAGCAGAGCAAGGACGCCGAGCAGGAGAAAGCCGAAGCCGGTCATGGCGATGCCCCCACGGCAGCCCGCAGGTCGGGCGCCCCGACCAGGCGATGAGCGTAGAACGGGCGCGCCGAATGGACCCGGAACTCGCCCAGCCCGCTCAGCGGCGGCTGCTCCTCGAAAGTGAAGAGCTGATTCAGGCTGTAGCTCTCCCCCTCCAGCCCCGTCAGCTCGGACACCGAGGTGATCCGGCGCTTGCCGTTCGCCATGCGGTTGACCTGGACGATGATCTGGATGCTGTTGGCGATGTAGCGCCGCAGGGTCTTCGGATCGCCGCTCAGCCCGCCGAAGCCGAGCAGCATCTCCAGCCGGCCGAAGGCGTCGCGGCTGGAATTGGCGTGCATCGTCGCCATCGACCCGTCATGGCCGGTGCTCATCGCCTGCAGCATCTCGACCGCCTCGGCACCGCGCACCTCGCCCAGGATGATGCGGTCGGGCCGCATCCGCAGCGCGTTCCGCACCAGGTCCCGGGCGGTGACCTCCCGGCTGCCATCAAGGTTCGGCGGCCGCGTCTCCAGCCGCACCACATGGCTCTGCCGCAGCTGCAGCTCCGCCGCGTCCTCGATCGTGATCAGCCGCTCCTTCTCGTCGATATAGCCGCTGAGCATGTTCAGCAGCGTGGTCTTGCCCGAGCCGGTGCCGCCGCAGATCAGGATGTTGAGGCGCGAGCGCACGGCCGCGGCCAGGAAGCCCATCATCTCCTGGCTTATCGAGCCGAGCCGGACATAGTCCTGCGCGCCCATGGCCTGGACCCGGAACTTGCGGATCGACACCATCGGCCCGTCCAGCGCGATCGGCGGGATCACGATGTTGACCCGCGACCCGTCCGGCAGCCGGGCGTCGACATAGGGCGTCGCCTCGTCCACCCGGCGGCCGATCGGGCTGACGATGCGCTGGATGATGTTCATCAGATGCGCATTGTCGCGGAACCGGACCGGCACCGCCGAAAGCTGGCCGCCGCGCTCGACATAGATCCTGTAGGGGCCGTTGACGATCACGTCGTCGATCGACGGGTCCTTCAGCAGCGGCTCGAGCGGGCCGAGGCCGACCACCTCGTTCTGCACCTCGGCGGCCAGCAGCGCCCGTTCGGCCGCGTTCAAGGCCAGTCCTTCCTTGGCGGCGAAGCGGGTGATGGCCTGCTCGATGCCGTCGCGGACCATCGCCGGGCTGGCGGTCTCAGCGGTGATGCCGAGCGCCTCGAGCTGCTCCAACACCAGGTTGAAGATGGCGAATTTGGTGCGCTGATAGCCATCGGTTACGCGCAGCTGGGCGGCGGCCGATTCCGGATCCGCCGCAACCTTCACGCCGACACCGTTGATCAGCCCCGCCATCGCCTGTCCCCTCACGACGTCCGCAGCCGGCCGAACAGGCCGATGCCGCGCGGCGCCGGCCGCGGGGCGGCCGCGACCGGCGCCGCCACGCCTTCGGCCAGCTTCGCCATCGCCTTGCTGTAGGGCGCCCGCGGCTGCTCCAGCACCAGCGGGTGGCCGGCATTGAGCGCATTAACCAGCTCGACCCTGGCAGCCGGCAGGCGCACCGAGCGCTTTAGGCCGAGCGCCTCGCGCATCTGCTCCTCGGTCAGGCCGATCCCCGGCATGTGGTCCTCGACCACCAGGGTGACGCGGTCGAGCACTTGGGGGCTCGAGCCGATCCGGACCAGGAGGTCGCGGCAGGCCTTGACCGCGGTGAACTTCTGCGGCGCGACCAGGTAGATGCGGCTGGCCGCGCGCACGAATTCGTCGAGCAGGCCGGGATGGCGGATGCCGCCGGCATTCAGCACGACCTCGCCGAACAGCGCCCGCAGCACCAGCAGCATCGAGACGATGGCGTCGGGCGCGATGTCGTGCACCTCCTCCCCCGCCACAGCCAGGGGCAGGACATGCAGCCCAGACGCGACGTGATGGCCGAGCGCCGAGGACAGCAGCGTCCGGTCCAGCCGCGACAGGTCCTGGACCGCGTCGCGGATGGTGTAGTTGAGCGGCACGTTGAGCGCGGCGCCGGCCTCGCTCGACGGCAGCGCCCCGTCGACCAGCAGCGCCCCGCCCGCCGCCTTGGCCCGCAGCACCGCGAGATTGACCGCGAACAGGCCTTCGCCACCCGGCTGGCCGCTGAGCACCAGGGTCAGAGCGCCGCTGCCGCCGGCATCGCCGCGCGGCGTGCCGGCGAGATGCCGGCCGAGCTGCCCGCGCAGCGCCTCGCCGTCGCCGGCCCGGTCCACCACATCCGCGGCCCCGGCGCGGATCACCCGCAGCACGGACCGCGCGTCGGCCTCGTCCCCGAGCACGATGACGGGCGCTTCCGGATCGGCGCCGGCCACCGTCCGTACCGCCTCGGTGAGAACGGTGCCGAAGCCGTCGACCGGATCGGCATCGAGCAGGATCAGATCCGGCTTCGCTTTGCCGCACAACTCCGCCAGCGATGCCGTGTCCGGGGCCGAGCGGATGATGGCGGCCGTCCCTTCCAGGGCGGCGATCAGGCCGGCGGCGAGGGTGGTGTCGGCGGTGGCGGCGACGATCCGGAACATCGGCGGGCCTCAGCGCATCAGCCCGTAGGGGGCGAGATGATCCTGCACCTGGTCCACGTTCAGGATCATGTCGCCGACCGTCGGGTTGTATTTGCGGGTGTCCACCCCGGGCAGCGGCGGGATCTGCCCGGGCGACAGCGGCGTGACCAGCCGCGGCGTTGCGACGATGATCAGTTCCTGCCGCTCCTGCTGGTTGTTGGTGCTCTTGAACAGGGCGCCGAGGATCGGGATGTCGCCGAGCCAGGGGAACTTGCTCTCGTTGATCTGGCTGTTGCTGTACATCAGCCCGGCCAGGACGAAGCTCTGGCCGTTGCCCAGCTCGACCGTGGTCGAGGTCGACCGGCGGCGGAAGGCCGGCACGCTGAAGCCCTGGAACTCGAGCGCGTTGGCGAAGTCCAGCTCGCTGACCTCCGGCGCGACCTTGAGCACGATGCGCTTGTCCGACATCACCACCGGCGCGATCTCCAGCTTCACGCCGTATTCGTGGTATTCGATCGTCACCGTGCCGATCGAGGCGCCGCCCTGGGGCACCGGGATCGGCACCTCGCCGCCAGCCAGGAACTCGGCCTGGTCGCCGGAGCGCACCAGCAGCGTCGGCTGGGCCAGGAGTTGGGTCAGCCCGGCCTGAGACAGGGCGCTGAGGATGCCGAGAATGCCGTTGCGCGGATCGCCGAGGAAGAGATTGAAGGCGCTGGCCAGCGGCGCCGAGGCCTCGAGCGACAGCCCGGCGCCGTTGAACTCGAAGCTCTGCAGCGAGTTCGGCCCGACGATCGCGCCCTGGAAATCGCTGCCGCCGAGTGCCGCGAAGTTGAAGCCGAGGGCGCGCAACGTGGTCGCCGACACCGCCGCGAACTGGATGTCGACGGCCACCATCTGGTTGCCGGTGACCCGGGTCAGGTCGACGACGTTGCCACCGCCATAGGCGCGGGCGATGCTCGACGCCCGGGCATGGGCGTCGAGATCCGGCACGGTGCCGGACATCACCAGCGTGTCGCCGTCGCGGCTCACCCGCACCCCCTGCAGCCCGGGCTGGCCGCGGATCTGCCGCGCCGGATCGCCGCGGTCGGGGATGGTCGGCAGGGCGACCGCCGCGCCGCCGACCGTGACGTCGTAGGAGACCCCCTGGTCCGACTGGGCGGTGAAGATGCTGAGGGTGGTCTTGCCGGATTGCAGCCCGGTGATCTGCAGCTGGTCCTCGTTCAGCGCGGTCGCGTCGATGATGCCGCCCTGGCCGACGACGATGCGGGTGATCGGCGCCGGCAGGTTGAGCACGCGCTGGGCCCCGACGCCGAGCCGCAGCTCCTCCGCCCCGGCGATCTGGGCGACCAGGACGAGAACTGCGACGCACAGCATACGGACCACAAACCTCATCGCGGCTCTCCGGACGTCTTGGGATAGATCAGCTGGGTCTTGTCGCCGACGATCAGCTCGATCGGCTTCTTCTGCGGCGGCGCCGGGGCGGCCGGTGGCGGGGCTGGGCCGCGGATGTCGGAGAGTTTGGCGGTGTTGTCCCCGATCAGCTGCAGGTCTTCGGGGCTGCGCAGGGACAGGTAGAAGGAGCCCAGGCTGCGGGCCAGGGCGAACTGAGCGATCTGGTTCGGGGTCATGGCCAGGCTGATGGTCCGCGACGGCTCGCTCCGGCGCCCGGCCGTGTTCGCCGCCTGCTCGGCGGCGGCCTGGGCCAGGCTCGGATCGCCCAGGGTTGAGCCGACGGTGAGCACGAGCACGTCCTGCAGCACCGTGCGCGCCTCGCTCAGATCGCTGTCCGGCCGCTCCAGCCCGTTCTGCTTGTTCAGGACGCCGTCGGGCAGCACCAGCTGGATGTCGACCTTGTCCCCGGGCCGGACGAACTGGCTGACCGCGATCTCGTCATTGGTCAGGATGCTGATCGCGCGGTAGCCGGCCGGAACCAGCGCGGCGAGGCCCGCCCGGGCCGGATCCGCGGAGATCGTGGAATCGAGCAGCAGCTGCTGCGGCATGATGTCAGCCGTCGCCACCTTGCCGACCACGTCGCCGATCGCCGTCCGGGCCCCCGACGGCACCGCCCCGGCGATCGAGGTGGTGGCCACATCCTCCCGGGCGATCACCTGCCCCCGGGCGATGAACCGGGCGGCCGTCATGACGCCGAAGACCTTCATGTCGACAGGTGCAGGCTGCACGACCGGCGCCGATGCGGGCACCGTGTTCGCCGGCACCGAACTCTTATAGACGCCATAAGCAATCAGCGACACCGCCCCCAGCCCGCCGAGGACCAGATAAGCTCGTGTCAGCGCATTCGTGTTCATCGGCGATAGGGCTTCAATGGAGATATCAAAACTACGGCCCATCCGGACGAGGACGGCATTTTTCGAACCTACCCGCCTACCGCCTCAGAACTCCAGAATATTTGTTCATTTCCTCCATTCCTTAAAAGATTAGCTAAACTAGCTTTAATAGCCTATTATGTAACACAGATCGAGCCATGACACAAGCTTTATTTGGTTTTAACAAAATAACGACGAATCTTACTAGAAATCAGGAAACAGAGAAACCTGCATAATATATTATGCATGGGAAAGGATCTTCGATATCTCGGAGTGAATTCCTAGACGGCCGACCATGAGTTGCAAACTATATCGAAATATATGGAATGTTTATTTATGTCCATTTTTTTATCTAACCTCACTTCAAGAAAACCTCTGGCCGTGTCATGTCGGCCACGACCATTGGTTGCAGACCTCGGGCGATCCCTGCCTTCATGCGAGTCCTTAAATACTCCTTAGACCCCTCCGCTCCAGCCCTGCCGTCCCTTTTCGTCCCTCATCAGCCACCGGCCCGCCTTCGCGTGCCCAGCCGGCGACGGTCCCGGCGAATGCCGGCCGGCGACGTCGATTGCCGGTTGCCAAACGCCCTCGCGCCACTAATCTGCAAACGATTGCAGCGGACAACAGAAGCCGTTCGTCGAGACCACAGGAGGAACCATGTCCGGGAGACACCTGACCGCTCTCGCCGCCCTTGCCCTCACCGCGGCGGCATCTTCGGCCGCCTTCGGCGCCGAGATCACCTTCGCCTGCGGCTCCACCGGCATCCAGTCCAGGCTGTGCGACGAGGCCGCCAAGGCCTGGTCGGCCAAGACCGGCAACATGGTCAAGGTCGTCGCCGCCCCGCAATCGACATCGGAGCAGCTGGCACTCTACCAGCAGTTCCTCACCGGCAAGTCGAGCGACATCGACGTGTTCCAGGTCGACGTGATCTGGCCCGGCATCCTGGGCAGCCACTTCGTCGACCTGAAGCAGTATGTCGACCAGGCCACCATCGACCAGCACTTCCCGAACATCGTCCAGGGCCTGACCCGCAACGGCCAGCTGCTGGCCCTGCCCTGGTATACGGATGCCGGGCTGCTGTACTACCGCCAGGACCTGCTGGACAAATACAAGCTCGAGGTGCCCGAAACCTGGGGTCAGCTGACCGAAGCGGCCAAGACCATCCAGGAGGGCGAACGCAAGGCCGGCAACGACCGCTTCTTCGGCTTCGTGTTCCAGGGGCGCGCCTATGAGGGGCTGACCTGCGACGCGCTGGAATGGATCGTCAGCTTCGGCGGCGGCACCGTCGTCGGCCCTGACGGCAAGATCACCGTCGACAACCCCCAGGCGGCCAAGGCGCTGGACCTCGCCGCCTCCTGGGTCGGCACCATCGCCCCCGACGGCGTGCTGAACTATATCGAGGAGGACGCCCGCGGCGTGTTCCAGTCCGGCAACGCCGCTTTCATGCGCAACTGGCCCTATGCCGCCAGCCTGGCGGAATCGGCCGACAGCCCGGTCAAGGGCAAGGTCGGCTATGCGCCGCTGCCGAAGGGCGACGGCGAGGGCGCGCGCCACGCGGCGACGCTCGGCGGCTGGCAGATCGCGGTTTCGAAATACTCCGAGAACCCCAAGGAGGCGGCAGCCTTCGCCCTCTACCTGACCTCCAGGGACGAGCAGAAGCGCCGGGCGATGGAAGGCGGCTACCAGCCGACCATTCCGGCGCTGTACGAGGATGCCGAGCTGCTGGAGAAGCGGCCCTTCTTCAAGACGACGCGGCAGATCCTGGAAAGCGCCGTGGCCCGGCCGTCCGCAGTGACGGGCGAGCGCTACAGCGAAGTCTCGTCGCTGTTCTGGAACGCCGTGCACAACACCCTGTCGAAGCAGGGCGACGGCGCCGCCAACCTGGCCCAGCTGCAGAAGGACCTGAACCGGCTCAGCCGCGGCGGCCGCTGGTAAGCATCACCCGATACGAGAAGGACGAGGAACGGAATGTCGGTCAAGGTCATCCAGGTCGGCCTCGGCGGCTGGGGCATGAACTGGGCCCACACCATCCTGCCGCAGGTCAAGGCGGTCGATGTGGTCGGCTTCGTTGACGCCAGCCCGGAGGCGCTGAAACGGGCCGAGGAGACGCTCGGCCTGGCCGAGGACAGGTGCTTCCCCAGCCTCGACGCCGCCATCGCCGCGGTCGAGGCCGAGGCGGTGCTGGCGGTGCTGCCGACCGCGGGGCACAAGAGCGTCAGCGAGGCCGCGCTGAAGGCCGGCAAGCATGTGCTGGTCGAGAAGCCCTTCACCTCGACGCTGGAGGAGGCGCAGGAGCTGATCGACCTGGCCAGGCGGGTCGACCGGATCCTGATGGTCAGCCAGAACTACCGCTACATGTCGGCGGTGCAGACCGTGGCCGACCTGGTCCGCGACGGCACCTATGGCCGGCCGCTGTCGGCGCTGATCGATTTCCGGCAGAACTGGAAGGTGACCGGGCATCGCTACCACGACATCCCCGGCCCGCTGCTGCTGGACATGGCGATCCACCATTTCGACCTGATGCGCATGATCTTCGGGGAGAACGTGCAGCGGGTCGCCTGCCGCAGCTGGAACACGCCGGACAGCCCGTTCAAGGACCATGCGGCGGCGCATGCGCTGCTGGCGCTCGAGAGCGGGCTGATGGTGTCCTACAACGGCTCCTGGGTGTCGCGCGGCACGCCGACCACCTGGACCGGCGAATGGGCGATCGAGTGCGAGGACGGGCAGCTGGTGTGGCAGGCCCGCGGCATGGGCGGCGAGATCGCCGACAAGCTGGCGCTGCGCAAGCCGGACGGTTCGGTCCGGGACCTGCCGATGAAACCGCTGGCGCTGATCGACCGGGCCGGCACACTGAACGCCTTCGCCGCGGCTGTCCGCGGCAAGCCGCCGCGCTACTTCACCTCGGGCGAGGACAACATCCATTCCCTCGCCACCAGCTTCGCCTGCATGCGGTCGGGCGCCCAGGACGGCACATGGGTGTCGCTGTCCGAGATCCTGCCCTGACCGCGCAATCCCGGAGACAAGCGACATGGCCCTTCCCCGCCTGCTGGTCTGGAACGAGTACCGGCACGAGCTGCAGAATCCCGAGGTCTCGGCCATCTACCCCGACGGCATCCACGAGGCGATCGCCGACCCGCTGCGCCAGCGCGGCTTCCCGGTCGCCACCGCGACGCTGGACCAGCCCGAGCACGGGCTGACCGACGAGGTGCTGAACGGCGCCGACGTACTGCTGTGGTGGGGCCACAAGGCGCATGAGGAGGTGTCGGACGCCGTGGTCGAGCGGGTGCGCCGCCACGTCATGGGCGGGCTCGGCCTGATCGTGCTGCATTCCGGCCACTACTCGAAGATCTTCCGCCGGCTGATGGGCACCAGTTGCAGCGTCAACTGGCGGGTGCACGGCAAGGATGGCGAGACCGAGCGGATCTGGGTCACCGCCCCCGCCCATCCGATCGCCGCCGGGCTCGACCGCTACATCGAGATCCCGCAGGAGGAGATGTATGGCGAGTTCTTCGACGTGCCGGAGCCGGACGAGCTGGTCTTCGTCAGCTGGTTCAAGGGCGGCGAGGTGTTCCGCAGCGGCCTGACCTATCGCCGCGGCTACGGCCGGATCTTCTATTTCCGCCCGGGACACGAGACCTTCCCGAGCTACCACAACGCCGAGGTGCAGACGGTGATCGCCAACGCCGCGTCATGGGCGGCCCAGCCCGGGGTCCGCCGCACGCCGCCGGACAACGCCCGGCGGGACCCGATCGAGGCGATCGGGTCGCCGGCCGCATAAAATGTATCCAATCCGACCCGGAAATTGCATCCAATCCGGGCAGACCGGACCGGGATCGCCGGTACCGGCAGCCCGCTGCTGATCCTGGCCCGCCGCTTGCTTGTGCGCTGCCCGACGACAACCGGGAGCCGGCAGCGACATGCGACACTTCATCCTCAAGGCGGCCGTGGCGGCCATGCTCGCCGTCACGGCCTGCGGCGGCGCCCAGGCGCAGGGCACCCTGCGCATCGGCATGACCGCGTCCGACATCCCGCTGACCACCGGGCAGACGGACAATGGCGGCGAGGGCATGCGCTTCATGGGCTATACGGTCTATGACGCGCTGATCAACTGGGACCTGTCGAGCGCGACCGGACCGTCGGAGCTGATCCCCGGCCTCGCCACCTCCTGGGGCCTGGAGCCCGGCGATCCGACCAGGACCAAGTGGCTGTTCAAGCTGCGCCAGGGCGTCAAGTTCCATGACGGCTCTGACTTCACCGCCGAAGCGGTGGTGTGGAACCTCGACAAGCTGCTGAAGACCGACAGCCCGCAATACGACCAGCGCCAGGCGGCGCAGGGCAAGTCGCGCATCCCGTCGGTCGCGTCGTACCGAGCGGTCGATCCCCTGACGGTCGAGATCGTCACCAAGGCGCCGGACGCCACCCTGCCCTATCAGCTGGCCTGGATCATGATGTCCTCGCCCGCCCAGTGGGAGAAGGTCGGGCGCAGCTGGGAAGCCTTCGCCAAGACCCCGTCCGGCACCGGCCCGTGGAAGCTCACCGCCTTCATGCCGCGCGAGCGGGCCGAGCTGGTGCCAAATCCGGACTATTGGGACGAGGCCCGGGTGCCGAAGCTCGACAAGCTGGTGCTGCTGCCCCTGCCCGAGGCCAATGCCCGGGTCGCCGCCCTGCGCTCCGGCCAGGTCGACTGGATCGAGGCGCCGGCGCCGGACGCGGTCGGCTCGCTGAAGGCCGCAGGCTTCCAGATCGTCACCAACGCCTATCCGCACAACTGGACCTGGCATCTGTCGCGGGTCGAGGGCTCGCCCTGGAACGACATCCGCATCCGCAAGGCGGCCAATCTGGCGATCGACCGGAACGGGATGGCGGAGATGCTGTCCGGCCTGATGATCCCGGCCCAGGGCTTCCTGCCGCCGGGCCATCCCTGGTTCGGCCATCCCGGCTTCGAGCTGAAATACGACCCCGAGGCGGCCAAGGCGCTGATGGCCGAGGCCGGCTACGGCCCGGACCATCCGCTCAAGACCAAGATCCTGATCTCCTCCTCCGGCTCCGGCCAGATGCAGCCGCTGCCGATGAACGAGTTCATCCAGCAGAACCTCGCGGAGATCGGCATCCAGGTCGAGTTCGAGGTGGTGGAGTGGAACCAGCTGATCAACATCTGGCGGGCGGGCGCCAAGGACACCAGCGCCCGCGGCGCCACCGGCATGAACTACTCCTACTTCATCCAGGATCCGTTCACCGGCTTCATCCGGCACCTGCAGTGCAACCTGGCGGCGCCGGCCGGCACCAACTGGGGCGCCTATTGCGATCCGGAGATGGACACGCTGTTCGACCAGGTGCGCCAGACCTTCGACCCGGCGGAGCAGGCCAAGGTGCTGCAGAAGATTCACGAGAAATACGTGAACGACGCCCTGTTCCTGATGGTGGCGCATGACGTCAACGCCCGGGCCATGAGCGGCAAGGTGAAGGGTTTCGTCCAGGCGCAGAACTGGTTCCAGGACTTCTCGCCGATCACCGTGGAACCCTGACGCCAGCGGGAACCGAGCGATGCTCCTCACCATCCTGCGACGGCTGCTGTACGTCCTGCCGGTGGCGCTCGGCGTCAGCCTGGTCTGCTTCCTGCTGGTCCATCTGGCGCCGGGCGATCCCCTGACCGCGGTGATGCCGATCGACGCGACGGCCGAGCAGCAGGCCGAGATGCGGGCCGCCTACGGCTTCGACCGGCCGCTGCCGGTGCAGTTCGGGCTGTGGCTGTGGAAGGTGGCGCAGGGCGATCTCGGCCGGTCGATCGCGACCGGCCGCCCGGTCGCGTCGGAGGTCGGGCGGGCGGTGGGGAACTCCCTGATCCTCGCCGCCGCCGCTACCCTGATCGGCTTCACCTTCGGCACCTTCTTCGGCTTCGTCGCCGGCACTTTCCGCGGCAGCCCGCTGGACAAGGCGGCCTCCGCCCTCTCCGTCTTCGGGGTCAGCGTGCCGCATTACTGGCTCGGCATCGTGCTGGTGATCGTGTTCTCGGCCACGCTCGGCTGGCTGCCCCCGACCGGGGCCGGGCCGGACGGCTCCGGCAATTGGCGGCCGGACCTCGACCATCTCCGCTACCTGATCCTGCCCGCCGTCACCATGTCGGTGATCCCGATGGGCATCATCGCCCGCACGGTGCGGGCGATGGTCGGCGACATCCTGAACCAGGACTTCGTCCAGGCGCTGCGCGCCAAGGGCCTGGGCGAGCGCAGCGTGCTGGCCCATGTCGTCCGCAACGCCGCGCCGACCGCCCTGGCGGTGATGGGGCTGCAGCTCGGCTACCTGCTCGGCGGCTCGATCCTGATCGAGACGGTGTTCGCCTGGCCGGGCACCGGCTTCCTGCTCAACGCCGCGATCTTCCAGCGCGACCTGCCGCTGCTGCAGGGCACCATCCTGGTGCTGGCCCTGATCTTCGTGTTCCTCAACCTCCTGGTCGATGTGCTGCAGACGGCGCTCGACCCGCGCATCCAGCGGGGCTGACTGATGACGGCACTCGCCGAAACCATGCCCCGGAGCCCCGCGCGGCGCGGCTATTGGACGAATGTCGGGCGGCGCCTGCTGCGCGATCCGGTCGCCATGATCGCGCTGGCCGTGATCGTCGCGATCGTCCTGGCGGCGGTGCTGGCGCCCTGGATCGCCCCGGGCGATCCGGTCAAGGGCGCCATGGCGCGGCGGCTGAAGCCGGTGGGCTTCCCCGGCTATCCGCTGGGGTCGGACGAGCTCGGCCGCGACATGCTGACCCGGCTGATCTATGGCGGCCGGCTGTCGCTGTTCCTCGGGGTGACGCCGGTGCTGCTCGCCTTCGTCCTGGGCTCCGGCATCGGCATCGCCGCCGGCTATGCCGGCGGCCGGATCAACACGCTCGTGATGCGCGCCATCGACGTGTTCTTCGCCTTCCCGTCGGTGCTGCTGGCGATCGCGCTGTCCGGCGCGCTCGGCGCCGGCATCCTGAACGCGATCGTGTCGCTGACCGTGGTGTTCGTGCCGCAGATCGCCCGCGTGGCGGAAAGCGTCACCACCCAGATCCGCAGCCGGGATTATGTCGAGGCCGCCCGCCTGTCCGGCGCCGGCCCGGTCACCATCATCCGGGTCCATGTGCTCGGCAACGTGCTGGGCCCGATCTTCATCTACGCCACCAGCCTGATCAGCGTGTCGATGATCCTGTCCTCGGGGCTGTCCTTCCTCGGCCTCGGGGTCAAGCCGCCGGAGCCGGAATGGGGCCTGATGCTGAACACCCTGCGCACCGCGATCTATTCCCAGCCGCTGGTCGCGGCGCTGCCCGGCGCCATGATCTTTCTCACCTCCATCTCCTTCAACCTGTTCTCCGACGGGCTGCGCACGGCCATGGAGGTGAAGTCGTGAGCGCGCCGGATCCACGCGACCGCGGCGGGCCGGGGACGCCGCTGCTGTCCGTCCGCGGCCTGGTCAAGCATTTCGGCCGGAAGGCGGGCTTCCTGGGCAAGGGCGGTCCCGTGGTGCGCGCGGTCGACGGGGTCGATTTCGACATCGCCAAGGGCGAGACGCTGGGCGTCGTCGGGGAGTCGGGCTGCGGCAAGTCGACCACGGCGCGGCTGATCATGCGGATCATCCGGCCCGACGCCGGCGCCATCCTGTTCGACGGCGAGGAGGTCGGGTCGGCGGCGCTGGGCGTCGCCGCCTTCCGCCGGCAGGCGCAGATGGTGTTCCAGGACAGCTATGCCTCGCTCAACCCGCGGCTGACGGCGCTCGACACCATCGCCTTCGGCCCGCGCATCCAGGGCCTGGGCGCCCGCGCGGCCCGCGCCCGGGCCCAGGACCTGCTGCACCGCGTCGGCATCGACCCGGTCCGCTTCGCCGGGCGCTACCCGCATGAGCTGTCCGGCGGCCAGCGGCAGCGCGTCAACATCGCCCGGGCGCTGGCGTTGAACCCCCGCCTGCTGATCCTCGACGAGGCGGTGTCGGCGCTCGACAAATCGGTCGAGGCGCAGGTGCTGAACCTGCTGCTCGACCTAAAGGACGAGTTCGGCCTGACCTACATGTTCATCTCGCACGACCTGCACACGGTCCGCCTGATCTGCGACCGGGTAATGGTGATGTATCTCGGCAAAGTCGCCGAGGTCGGCGCGGCGGCGTCGATCTTCGACACCCCACGCCATCCCTACACCGAAGCGCTGCTGGCCTCGATGCCGTCGATGGACCCGGACCGGCGCACGGAGGAGGCGCCGCTGTCCGGTGATCCGCCGAACCCGATCGACCCGCCGCCCGGCTGCCGCTTCCATCCCCGCTGCCGAGCCGCTGCCGCTCCCTGCTCCCGGATCGAGCCGCCATTGCACGGCGTCGGCGGCACGCATCGGGCGGCCTGCCACCTCGCCGACCCGGCCTCCGGCCATCCGCAAAGCGCCGCCGCATGACCGCAGCCCCTATCGTCGACGTGAAGAACCTGACCGTGGATTTCGCCGCCGGCGGCGGACGGGTGCGGGCGGTCGCCGGGGTCGACCTCAGCCTCGCCCCGGGCGAGACCGTCGCCCTGCTCGGCGAATCCGGCTCGGGCAAGAGCGTCACCCTGCGGACGCTGTTGCGCCTGCATCCGAAGACTGCGCGCATCGGCGGCACCGTCGCCGTGGACGGGCGCGACGTCCTTGCCCTGTCGTCGGCCGAGCTGTCCGCCCATCGCGGCCGCATCGCTTCGATGGTGTTCCAGGATCCGGGCCTGGCCTTCGACCCGGTGTACCGGATCGGCGACCAGATCGCCGAGGCGGTGGTCCGGCACGAGCGCGTCTCCCGCGCCGAGGGCCGCCGCCGGGCGCTGGAGCTGTTCGAGCGCGTGCGCATCCCCTCGCCCGAGCAGCGGCTGGACAACTATCCGCACGAGATGTCGGGCGGCATGCGCCAACGCGCCATGATCGCCTTGGCCCTCGCCTGCCGGCCCAAGGTGCTGCTGGCGGACGAGCCGACCACCGCGCTTGACGCCACGGTGCAGATCCAGGTGCTGCTGCTGCTGCGGGAGCTGCAGCGCGAATTCGGCCTCGCCATCATCTTCGTCACGCATGACATCGGCGTGGCGGTCGAGGTCGCCGACCGGATCGCGGTGATGTATGCCGGGCGCATCGTCGAGACCGGCCCCTGCGCCGCGGTGATCCGCGAGGCGGCGCATCCTTACACCCGAGGGCTGCTGGCCACCCGCACCAGCCATGCCCTGGCGAAGGGCGGGCGGCTGGACGCGATCCCGGGCGCGCCGCCAGACCTCAGCGCGCCGCCGCCCGGCTGCGCCTTCGGGCCGCGCTGCCAGCGCTTCGCCGCCAGCTGCACCGCCGCCGAGCCCACGCCGGTCGACCTGGCGCCGGGACATTGGGCCCGCTGCGTGCGGCTGACCGCCTGAGCATCGGCGTCACTTCTCCAGCAGCAGGGCCATGCGACGGATGGCAGCGGGAACCGGACCGATGACCGGGACCGCAAAACGCCGCTCCAAGGTGCTGGCGGCGCGGCCGAGCGGGCCGCCGCCGATCACCACCGCCTGTGCCCCGTCCCGCCCGACCGCCAGGGCGACCGCATCGGCCAGGACCTGTTCCAGCCGCTCCGGATCGCCGACCAGAGCGGCCGGGTCGCCGGGTGTCAGGCGGATGCCGGTGTAAAGCGGGCCCAGCCCCAGGGTCCGGGCCTTGGCATCGATTGCGCCGGCGAGCGCCGGAGTCGTGGTGGCGACGCCGAAGCGTCGCCCGCCGGATGAGGCCTCGAGCATCCCGGCCTCACAGAGGCCGACGACCGGCACCGCCAAGCTGCCGCGCAGCATCTCCAGCCCGGGATCGCCGAACGCACCGACGATGATCCCGGCCATCCCCGCGGCTCCGGCGCCGATCGCGACGACCTGCTCCGCCGAGGCGGCGAGCGCGGCCTCGTCGAGGATCATCGGCACGCCGGATGCGGCGGTCGCGCCCTCGACCGCCATCCGGTCGCCGGCCTCGGCCCGGGCGATCGCCACCATCATCTCGGTGGTGGCGCGGTTGGTGTTGGGGTTGATCAGCAGGATGCGCGGCGTCGGGCCTCGCATCCCGCAGCCATCCGTCGCCGCTGGTGTCGTAGAGTAGGCCCCTGATTTGAAGTGATCTCCACAGTGGCCTCTCATCAAACCGTGCGTGCAGTTTTCCCGCACACGGCTTTCCGACTGCCTTCATCCGGCAGCATTACGGCGCGACAAGACGGCCATACCGGCTGGTTTCCTCTCCCGTGACCGATAAGCTCGGAAGCTTGAACAGGCCATGATAGTCGTAGAACCATGACGGCGGGTGGTCCCTCCACCCCTTCGACCGCTTCTTGTGCTTCTTCCTCAGCATGATGCAGAGCGTCCACATCGTGTAGTTGGCGATGCTTTTGAGGTGGAGCCTCGAATTGCCGGTCTTGAAGTAGTTTCCCCATCCTCGCAGGATCGGATTGACCTGCTCCTTGATGAGGACGGGTAGGTCACGGTGCTGTCCCGTTCGGACAACTTCCCTGATCTTCTTCTTGACCGCCGCCATCGCCTTGGGAGCCGGATAGTAGTATGTGCGCATCTTCCCGTCGCGTTTCGACGGCTGCACCGCGAAGCGATGGCCGAGAAAGTCGAACGGCTCGCTGCGGACATCCACGATCCGTGTTTTCTGCGCATTCAGAGTGAGACCCAGCCGGTCGAGTACCTTGCGGGCCTCGTCCAGATAGGCTTCCGGCTCCTTGCTGCACAGAATGACGAAGTCGTCGGCATACCGCACAATATGTGCATCGTGCGGACGCTTGCCGAACGCCTTCTTCTCCCAAAAACGGTCCAGCCAGTTGAGGTACAGATTGGCCAGGAGCGGCGAGATAACACCGCCCTGTGGCGTGCCGGTCGTCTCCTTCCGGACCTGCATTTCCTCCATGACTCCGGCTGTGAGCCACATCCCGATCAATTTCACAATTGAACGGTCTATGACCCGCGACCTTACGGAGAGCAGCAGCTTGTCGTGCGGGATCGTATCGAAATACGATTTGAGGTCCGCATCGACAACATGGACGCAACCGAAGTTGATCCATTTGTAGATTTCCCGCAGGGCGTGATGGGCGCTCTTGCGAGGCCGGAACCCATAGGAGAAATCCTTGAAGTCGGCCTCGAACAGCGGTTCGATGACCAGCTTCACTGCTGCCTGTACTACACGATCTTCTATGACAGGAATGCCAAGCGGACGCTTCGATCCGTCGGCCTTCGGGATATAGACCCGTCGGACCGGCTGGGGACGATAGCGTTTTGCCAGAAGTTTTCCCTGAAGCTCGCCGAGAAAGCGGTCAACACCAATCCGGCCTTCGATATGTGCGAAGGTCTGATGGTCGATGCCAGCGGCACCGCCATTGGCCTTGACCTGTCCGTAGGCGAGCGCAAGGACATCTTCCCGGCACACCTTGTCATAGAGCACCCCGAATTTCCGCGTCGGATTCACCTTGGCTGCTCGGTATAGGGACCGCTGAAGTACTCGCACCCTTTCAAACGGTGTGTTTTGAGCTTTCGCAATCACACAGTGCCTCCTGCATCGATACCCATGGCAGAAGCAGAGGTCCTTCCCTCCGAACAGGTTTTGTTGTCCTGCCCATCGTCAGTACTATGACCTCCTCCGACTCCTTGTCCCCGCATCCCTCCGGATTTCGGTGGTTGCCTTATACCGTCAGTTACGCGGCGGGTTATTCCGCGACGGGGCAAGGTCTCGTTCGTTCCGTTCAGTCCTGTGCATGCATCCCATCCTCTATACCCCGGGTTCCGATGCCGGCTTCACGTGGTCAGTTCATCCACCGGCATCCACTGGTCTTCGCCCCCATTCTAAAGGCTCGACGAAACCATCCTACACCGCACTCTCCCAGCATCACCGTACGGCTGACATTTACGAGGCTTATGAAGGTTCACTTGCATTACGGGCTGCATGCTTGCGGGCACCCACTGTCTGGGTCGGGGGCCACCTTTTTCCGGCGTCGCTCCCGCGCTTCGGTCACCCTCCACGCGTACGCCATAGCTACACAGTCAACTAACCTCCTACTGTGGCAGGACTCTCACCTGCGAGGATCTGAACAGCTTGGTGACGCCCCTTGCGGGGCGCCACCGATTCGAACCACTCAGAACGGGATCTCGTCGTCGAGGTCGTCCGCCATCGGGCCGCGTCCGCCGCCACCACCGGAGGAGCCGCCGCCCGACGACCCGCCGCCATAACCACCGCCGCCGGAAGACCGACCACCGCCGCCATAGCCGCCACCGCCGTAGCCGCCGCCCGAGCCGCCCTCGTCCTCGAAGCCGCCGCCGCCACCACCGCCGCCTTCACGGCCGTCGAGCATGGTCAGCTCGCCCCGGAACGGGCGCAGCACCACCTCGGTGGTGTAGCGCTCGGCGCCGCTCTGGTCGGTGTATTTCCGGGTCTCGAGCTGGCCCTCGATGTAGATCTTCGAGCCCTTCTTCAGGAACCGCTCGACCACCCCGACCAGCGCGTCGTTGAACACCACGACGCGGTGCCACTCGGTGCGCTCCTTGCGCTCGCCGGTGTTGCGGTCCTTCCAGTTCTCCGACGTCGCGACCGAGAGATTCGCCACGCGGCCACCGTTCTGGAAGGACCGGATCTCCGGATCGCGGCCGAGATTGCCGACCAGAATGACCTTGTTAACGCTGCCAGCCATGATCCAGACCTCACTCACTGCTCAAATCCGGGGCGGACCCTAGACGGAAGGTCCACCGATTCCAATCACGTTCGAGCCCCCGCCAGGCTCATTTCTTGCGACGCGGCGGCGCCGCATGTCCGGGCCTGCGCAGCGCCGCCAGCCAGGCACCGACCGCCGCAGCCAGATCCCGGGTCGGCAGCACGAGCGCCGGCACCTTGGCGTCGTGGATGTTGCGCAGCACCGACTGGGCGCCGCGGATCTCCAGCGCATAGAGATTGCCGGTGATCGGCTCTCCCCCCTCCCCGGCCTCGCCCAGGCGCTCGGCCACCCGGGCCGCCCAGGCGGCGTCGCCGCGCAGGTCGGTCTCGAGGAAATCAGCCAGGATCGGCGCCGCGGTGCCGGGCACGACCCGGGGCCGGCCCTGGGCGTCGCGGGTGACCTCGATGGTGCTGTGCTTTCCCTTCATCCCGGCCTCTCAGTTCGGGAACGCGGTGTTGACCGCGTCCTGGCCGCGGCGCTGGACCGTGCCGATGCGGATCTCGAAGGGCCGGCCGCGGTCGTCGCGGCAATAGCCATCCCCCCGGCTCCCCCCGTCCGGTGCAGACGGGCCGAGCACACCCCACGCCGGATGCTCACCGGTCTGGTTGCGCCAGGCATAGAGGACCGAGCGCAGAATCGCCTCGGCCGAGCAGTCGTCGGGATAGAAGGTCGACCGCTTGCGCCGGCCGTTGCTGAAGATCACGGTCGCGTCATAGACCTCGCCATCACGATGCGCGGTCTCCTCCACCCGGTCGACCGCGCCGGTCGGCAGCCCGGCGGCGCGTGAGTGGAACCCCTTGGGGTCGCCGTTGCGGCCGATCTCTCCGCAGAAGATGTGGCTGAGATTGACCTGGGGGTCGCTGCGGCTCCACAGCCGCTTGCCGGCGTCGCTGCAGTCGAGCGCCGCAGCCATCGAATGGCCGGCCCCCGACAGCAGCAGCAGAAGCGCGACCAGGCCGACCCGACGGATCATGGACTCTCCGGCGCGGCGGATCCGATCGCTCCGCACCCTGCCGCATCGCCTGCGAAGCACCGAAGCCTCGGGGATTCATGCCCCTGGAAGGCTCTGGACAGGCATCCTATCTTGCTTTCCGCTTGACCGCAACGTTCCCGATATGTTCGAGTCCTGCCATCGGACTCGCTGCGGGGCGGAGCGCGGCCGCAGCCCTTGCAGCGATCCGGCAGCCGGGCCGGAGTCGCTTTCGGGCTTCACCCGCCCCATATTGCACATCGGCGTGCCCGGAGCCCGGGGACGCCCTTCCCGCATGAGTGATCCTGGCGATGCACAAGTCCATCAGCGTCCGCGGCGCGCGCGAGCACAACCTGAAGAACGTCGATGTCGATCTGCCGCGCGACCAGCTGATCGTGATCACCGGCCTCAGCGGCTCCGGCAAATCCTCTCTCGCCTTCGACACCATCTACGCCGAGGGCCAGCGTCGTTATGTCGAGAGCCTGTCGGCCTACGCCCGCCAGTTCCTCGAGCTGATGCAGAAGCCGGACGTCGATTCGATCGAGGGCCTGTCGCCGGCGATCTCGATCGAGCAGAAGACCACCAGCCGCAACCCGCGGTCGACCGTCGGCACGGTGACCGAGATCTACGACTACATGCGGCTGCTGTTCGCCCGCATCGGCATCCCCTATTCCCCCGCCACCGGCCTGCCGATCGAGAGCCAGACGGTCAGCCAGATGGTCGACCGGGTGATGGCGATGGGCGATGGCACCCGCCTGTACCTGCTGGCCCCGATCGTCCGCGGCCGCAAGGGCGAGTACAGGAAGGAGCTGCAGGAGCTGCGGGCCCGCGGCTTCCAGCGCGTCAAGGTCGACGGCACCCTCTACGAGATCGAGGACGTGCCGGCGCTGAACAAGAAGCTGAAGCACGACATCGAGGTGGTGGTCGACCGGCTGGTGGTGCGCGACGACCTGGGCAACCGCCTGGCCGATTCGATCGAGACCGCGCTGGGCCTGGCCGAGGGCCTGGCCATCGCCGAGAACGCCGACAGCGGCGACCGCACCCTGTTCTCCTCGAAATTCGCCTGCCCGGTCTCCGGCTTCACCATCCCGGAGATCGAGCCGCGGCTGTTCTCCTTCAACAGCCCGCACGGCGCCTGCCCGGCCTGCGACGGGCTGGGCGCCAAGCTGGTGTTCGATCCGGAGCTGATCGTGCCGGACGAGGGCCGGACCCTGGCTAAGGGCGCGGTGGCGCCGTGGGAAGGCTCGTCCTCGAAATACTATCACCAGACGCTGGAGGCGATCGCCGCCCATTACGGCGTCAGCACCACCACGCCCTGGCGCGACCTGCCGGAAGAGGTCCGCAACACGCTTCTGTACGGCTCGGGCAAGGATTCGATCGTCTTCCGTTACGATGACGGGCTGCGCACCTACAAGACCGAGAAGCCGTTCGAGGGATTGATCCCGAACATGGAGCGGCGCTTCCGCGAGACCGACAGCGCCTGGACGCGGGAGGAGCTGGCCAAGTACCAGGGCACCCGGCCCTGCGACACCTGCGACGGCGCCCGACTGAAGCCCGAGGCTCTGGCGGTGAAGATCGGCGGGCTGCACATCAGCCAGGTGGCGGAGAAGTCGATCGCCGAGGCCGGGCAGTGGTTCGCGGCGCTGAACGACACGCTGTCGGCCAAGGACCAGGAGATCGCCTACCGCATCCTGAAGGAGATCAACGAGCGGCTGACCTTCCTCAGCGCCGTCGGCCTGACCTATCTGACCCTCTCGCGCGGCTCCGGCTCGCTGTCCGGCGGCGAGAGCCAGCGCATCCGCCTGGCGTCGCAGATCGGCTCCGGCCTGACCGGCGTGCTGTACGTGCTGGACGAGCCGTCGATCGGTCTGCACCAGCGCGACAACGACCGGCTGCTCGGCACCCTCAAGCGGCTGCGCGACCTCGGCAACACCGTGCTGGTGGTCGAGCATGATGAGGACGCCATCCGCAGCGCCGACTACCTGGTCGACATGGGCCCGGGCGCCGGCGTTCACGGCGGCGAGGTAGTGGCGCACGGCACGCCCGAGGAGGTGATGCGCAGCGCCGACAGCATCACCGCCCAGTACCTGACCGGCGCCAAGCGGATCGAGGTGCCGTCGAGCCGCCGCCCCGGCCACAAGGGCCAGGTGCTGAAGGTGGTCGGCGCCCGCGGCAACAACCTCAAGAACGTCACCATGGAGGTGCCGCTGGGCACCTTCACCTGCGTCACCGGCGTGTCCGGCGGCGGCAAGTCGACCCTGGTGATCGAGACCCTGTACAAGGCGCTGGCCCGGCAGCTGATGGGGGCGCATGAGCACCCGGCGCCGCACGATGCGATCGAGGGCGTCCAGTTCCTCGACAAGATCATCGACATCGACCAGTCGCCGATCGGCCGCACGCCGCGGTCGAACCCGGCGACCTATACCGGCGCCTTCACCCCGATCCGCGACTGGTTCGCCGGGCTGCCGGAGGCGAAGGCCCGCGGCTACGGCCCCGGCCGTTTCTCCTTCAACGTCAAGGGCGGCCGCTGCGAGGCCTGCCAGGGCGACGGCGTCATCAAGATCGAGATGCACTTCCTGCCCGACGTCTACGTCCAGTGCGACGTCTGCAAGGGCCATCGCTACAACCGCGAGACGCTGGAGGTGCTGTACCGCGACAAGTCGATCGCCGAGGTGCTGGAGATGACGGTCGAGGAAGGGGCGGAGTTCTTCCGCGCCGTGCCCTCGATCCGCGACAAGATGGAGACGCTGCACCGGGTCGGTCTCGACTACGTCAAGATCGGCCAGGCGGCGACCACCCTGTCGGGCGGCGAGGCGCAGCGGGTGAAGCTGGCCAAGGAGCTGTCGCGCCGGGCCACCGGCAAGACCGTCTACATCCTGGACGAGCCGACCACCGGCCTGCATTTCGACGACGTGCGCAAGCTGTTGGAGGTGCTGCACGAGCTGGTCGACCAGGGCAACACGGTGATCGTGATCGAGCACAATCTCGAGGTGATCAAGACCGCCGACTGGATCGTCGACCTCGGCCCCGAGGGCGGCGACGGCGGCGGCGAGATCATCGCCGCGGGCACGCCGGAGGACGTGGTCCGCGCCAAGCGCAGCTACACCGGCCAGTACCTGGCGCCCTATCTGCAGCAGGCCCGGCAGAAGCAGCGGGCGTGAGCCCGGATTCGCGGCCGTCCGGGCAGGGCGACAAACTCGTGTTACAGGCGACCTATATGTGCTCCTGAGCGGCAATGGCGTGAAAGAAAACTGTCATCCTCGGGCTTGACCCGAGGATCCAGGGGCCGCCGGAGCGGCTCTCGGTGGTCCCTGGATTGCCCGTTCAAGCCGGGCAATGACAGAAAAGGGGAGCAACGTTCTGGTCTCTGAAACTTGGATGCGGAGCCCTGGCCGTCCGGGCCGACGGCTTTCCAGATCCGGTCCAAACAGGTACGATGAGCCCGATCGATCCCTCATGTCATCGCGTTGCGGCCCGGATCCCCGATCCGGCGCTCCGGCGCAGGAACGGGAGGCCGATATGAAGCTCATCGCATTTGCCGTCGCAGCGCTACTGGTCGCGTCACCAGCCCTCGCCTGCCCCTACAGCGCCCAGGCCGAGGCGAAAGGCGAACAGAGCCAGATCCAGTCCAGCCAGACGCCGATCCCGCAGACCCAAGCGCCCGACAAGAAGGGCTAGGCACGGAGCCGATCGCCGATCCCGATCGGTCGGCGATCCTGGCGACGGACGGCCGGCCGGACATCGTCCGGCATCCTGGCCGGTTGTCGCGACCCAATGGTGCCTCCCGTGAAGGATGACCCCACCGAGAAGAGGGTCTCGGCGTGGCTCGTCCAACTGGAGACGAAGAAAGCCGGCCGTGTGCGTCACGGGCGAAGGGGCAGCATATGTACGGCAATAGGCACCATATCCACCTGATATCAGACTAAAATCATAGTATTGGATTTTACAGATCTGGATCCAACGATAGCAGTCATCTGGACCTACCGGCTCGGGCGGACAGATGCCATCCTGGCCTCGGCTCGGACGGCAATGGGCGATTGGCCCGAAGACATCGCCGCCGCGCTCCTTTGAACCTGACGTCACCCGGGTCCCGTCCTGGCACGGAGACTTGCCGGCCGGCCGATTTCGCCGGTTCCGGGCGGGATCCCTCACCCGAGGAGGCAGTTATGTGCACCGATTTTCTGCTGGTGGCGCGCGATGCCAGCGTCGTCAACGGGCGCAGCGTGGAGTTCGGAACGGACCTCCAATCCCAAATCCTGGTCGGCGGCAGAGGCACCCTGAAGCAAAGCCCGGCGCCCGAGGGCAGGCAGGGCTACAGCTGGAACGCCAAGTACGGCTATGTCGGCACCAGCGCCTACAACAGGAACATCATCTCCGACGGCATGAACGAGAGGGGGCTGAGCATCGGCGCCCTGTGGCTGCCCACCACGCGCTACAAGCACGACGTGCCTCACGACAAGGCCGTGATCGCCGAGCTCTTCGCCAGCTGGGTGCTCGGCACCTGCGCCACCGTCGACGAGGTCAAGCACAGGCTGCACAACCATGAGATCGAGGTCTGGGGGGATCTGGTGCTGGATGAAAAGTCGCCGCTGCATTTCCCGATCCATGACGAGGCTGGCCGGAGCATCGTCGTCGAGTTCACCGACCGCGAGACCCATATCTACGACAACCCGGTCGGCGTGGTGACCAACGACCCGCCCTTCCCCTGGCAGATCACCAACATCCAGAACTATGTCGGCCTGTCCAACGTCGACGCCGAGCCGATCGAGATCGGCCTGAAGCGCTTCGCGCAGGCGGGGCACGGCAGCGGCATGCGGGGGGTGCCGGGGGATTCGACCCCGCCGTCCCGCTTCATCCGCACCGTCTTCAACAAGCACTTCGCGGAGCATGCCCAGCGGCCGAAGAACAGCGAAGAGGCCTGCAACCTGGCGCTGCACCTGCTCAACACCGTCGACATCCCGAAAGGCACCAGCGCCTCGAGGACGCAGGAGGGCGGGACGCCGGAGTACGACTACCCCCAGGTGGTCGTGGTCAAGGAGCTGACGGAGAAGATCTTCAACTTCCGCACCTACGACAACCCGACGGTCATGCGGATCGACCTCAAGAAGCTGAACCTGTCGGATCCCGTCGAGACTCGTTATCCGCTGCCGACGCAGCCGGTCTCGATCGACATCACCCCGACGGTCAATCGAGCGGCACAGTAGCGGGCTCGTCGTCGGGCCGTTCCGCGCCGTCAGGCCAGGAACGGCCCGGGCAGCGCCAGGGCCTGGGCCAGCCCGTCGCGGAACGCCGCGATAGGCTGGGCCAGGCGGCCCGCCGGCGGCCGGTGCAGCATCCAGGCCCGAACCCGCGGCTGGAAGTCCACGGCCTCGACCACCTCCACCGCGTCCCGCCAGCGGCTGTCGGCGAAGGCGGACGGGGTGAGGATGCCGATGCCGAGGCCCCGGGCGACCAGCGACATCCGCAGATCGGCGCTCAGCGCCTCGATCGCCACCTGGAACGGCAGGCGCTCGGCCTCGAAGCGCTGCCGCAGATAGGCGCGGAAGCCGCAGCCGCTCTCGTTCATGATCCAGGGAAAGCGCGACAGCTCCGCCAGGCTCGCCGGCTTCGGCACGCCGAGGGACGGCGCCGCCACCAGCAGCACGCGCTGGGTGCCGAGATCCTCGCCGACCAGATCCTCCGGCGGGCTGATGCCATCCGGAAGGCACAGCGCGGCGGCGTCCAATTCGCTGCGCGTCACCTGGTCGACCAGCCGCACCGACCAGCCCGAGGTGACGCGGAGCGTGAGCTGCGGAAATTCGGCGCGCAGCCGGTCGAGCGGCACCGACAGCGCCGCCTCCGACAGATACGGCATAACGCCCAGCCGGAACTCACCGCGTACCTCGCCGTCGGGCAGGTTCAGCCGGGCCGAGGCGCCGACGATCGACCCGGTCTCCACCACCGCGACGAAGGCTTCCAGATCCGGGATATTCATACCAAGTCCGCATAATCTTTATAGGAAGAATTGAATTGTATCATCTTGCGAGCGACGAATAAAGCTTACGGCTGATATTCCCTTTCATCATTCAAGCGGATCATGTCAGTCACCAGCGACTCTGCGGCCCAGGCCCCGGCGCAGCCCGAAGCCTCCCTCACCCGTCCGCTGATCCTGCTGTTCGGCACCTCGGTCGGCATCATCGTCACCAACCTGTTCGCGCCGCAGACCCTGGCCGGGCTGATCGGCCCGTCGCTGGGTCTGTCCGCCGCCGCGGCCGGGCTGATGGCGATGGCGACGCTGCTCGGCTATGCCGCCGGCCTGTTCCTGCTGGTGCCGCTGGCCGACCTGGCCGAGAATCGGCGGCTGATCCTGCGGATGCTCGCCTCCGCCGCCGTCTGTGCCGGGCTGGCCGCCGTGGCGCCGACCGCCGCCACGCTGCTGCCGGCACTGATGCTGCTGGGGGCCGCCTGCTCCGCCATCCAGATCCTGGTGCCGATCGCCGCCGCCATGGCGCCGCCGGAACGGCGCGGCCGCGTCATCGGCGACGTCATGGGCGGGCTCATGGTCGGCATACTGCTGTCCCGCCCGCTGGCCAGCGCCATCGCCGGCATCGCCGGCTGGCGCGGCTTCTCCCTGGCCAGCGCCGCCGCCATGGCGCTGCTGACCCTGGTGCTGGCCGCCCGCCTGCCGCGGCGGCAGCCGGCCGCTGGGACGACCTATCCCGCACTGATCGCCTCGCTGTGGCGCCTGCTGCGCGAGGAGCCGGTGCTGCGCGCCCGGGCGCTGACGGCAAGCCTGGTAATGGCGGGTTTCAGCCTGTTCTGGACCGCGGTGGCGCTGCGCCTGGCGATGCCGCCCTTCGGCCTGGGCCAAGGCGGCATCGCGCTGTTCGCCCTGGTCGGCGCCGGCGGTGCCGCGGTGACGCCGCTGGCCGGCCGGGCCGGCGACCGCGGCTGGACCCGACCGGCGACCCTGGTCTCGCATCTTGCCGTGATCGGCGCCTTCGCCCTGGCCGCCTGGGCCGGCGCGGCGCCGCCGGGCGGTATGCTGCTGCCGCTGGTGGTCCTGGGGCTCGCCGCCGTGGTGCTGGACATCGGAGTCACCGGCGACCAGACGCTGGGCCGCCGCGCCGTCAACCTGCTGCGGCCGGAGGCGCGCGGCCGGCTGAACGGGCTGTTCGTCGGCCTGTTCTTCCTGGGCGGCGCGGTCGGCTCGGCCGCCGCCGGCGCCGCCTGGGCGGCGGGCGGCTGGCCGCTGATTTGCCTGATCGGCGCCGGCTTCGGGACGGTGGCCCTGGTGGCGGGGCGGCGCGACCGGTCGCGCTGATGCCCCTACCCTGTCGGCAGAGCGGCGAGGCGCGGCACCGGCGAGCCGGCGATCACCAGGGCCTGGACGACGAATCCGATCGCGGCAATGGCCAGGCAGGCGGCGGCGCCGTGGCTGTCGCCGACCAGCCCGCCGATGGCGGCGCCGAGCGGGCGGGCGCCGAAGGTGGCCATGGTGATGATCGCCGAGACCCGGCCCAGCATCGCCGGCGGGGTCACCGCCTGGCGCAGGGTGGTCGAGGCGATCACCCACAGCACCGGCCCGGCGCCGAACAGGAAGAAGGCCAGGCCTGCGATCGGGGCGAAGGGCAGCCAGACGGTCAGCAGCATCAGCAGCGCCCCGGCAAGGCCGGAGAACGGGCCGACCAGCAGCAGCGGCCCGAACGGCATGCGCCGGGCGATCCGCGGCGCCGCCAGCGCGGCCAGCACCATGCCGACGCCATAGACCGCCAGCGTGGCGCCGACTGCAGAGGCGCCGAGGCAAAGATGGCCGACCGCATAGGGCACATAGATCGCCTGCAGCACGAACCAGCCGATGTTGAAGAACACCGCGGTCAGCAGCACCGGCCGCAGCAGCGGATGGGTCAGGACAAAGGAGGCGCCCTCGCGCAGGTCCTGCAGGGCGTGGCGGCGCGGCATCGCCGGCCGTTGCGGCTCGCGGATGCCGGCCAGCAGGATCGCGGCCAGGACCGACAGGGCCGCGGCCATGGCGAACGCTGGGCCGGCGCCGGTCCAGGCCACCAGCGCGCCGGCCACGGCCGGACCGGCGGCGAAGGCGGCGCTGCGCGCCAGCTCGATCCGTCCGTTCGCGGCCGGGAGATCCGCCCGCGGCACCAGGTCCGGCACCAGGGACGGCGCCGCCACGCTGTAGGCCACGGTGCCGGCGGCGCCGAGGAAGCCGAGCGCCGCCAGCAGGCCGAGGCTGAGGCCGCCAGTCGAGAGGAGCAGCAGCACGGCCAGCAGCGACAGTGCCCGCAGCGCCTCCGCCGCCGCCATCATCCGGCGGCGCGACGACCGGTCGGCCAGGAGCCCGGCCGGCAGGGACAGCAGCAGGAACGGCAAGGTCTGCACGGTCTGCAGCAGGCCGGTGCCGCCGGCCCCGGCGCCGAGGGCGAGCACGGCGACGATCGGCGCGGCGGCCAGGCCGATCTGCTCCGCCGACTGCGCGGCCAGGTTGGACCAGGCCAAGCGGCGGAACGGCGCGGGAAGCGGGGCGGTGGCGGACATCAAGTGCTCGCGGATGGAGACGGGAGCGCGAGCATCCTCGCGCAGGCTCCGCCCCGCGCTCCGCTTGTTGCCGCCGAATTCGATCGCAAGAACCGGGTCGCAGCCGGACCTCGAATTTGAGAGCAAGGGCCGGAGTGTCGGCGGACGCGCGGCCCGCCATCTTCGAGGGGACGATCGGCATCCCCATATCAGCGGGACCTGTCGATCCCACCGTCGAACAGGAGCGACCCATGGGCTTCATTCCCCCGCCTCCCGTCCCCGCCCCGGCCTTCGCCAATGACGAGGTCCGCTGGGCCGCGGTGCTGCGCCGCGACCGCGCCGCCGACGGCGTCTTCGTCTTCGCCGTCCGCACCACCGGGATCTATTGCCGGCCGAGTTGCGCCTCGCGCCATCCGCGGCGCGAGAATGCCAGCTTCCATGCCGACCCCGCTGCGGCCGAGCGCGCCGGCTTCCGTCCCTGCCGGCGCTGCAAGCCGAACGAGATGTCGCTGGCCGAACGCCAGACCGCCCTGGTGGTCGCGGCCTGCCGCAAGATCGAGACGGCCGAGGAGATGCCGAGCCTGGACGAGCTGGCCGAGGCCGCCGGGCTGAGCCGCTTCCACTTCCACCGCATGTTCAAGTCGGTCGCCGGCGTCACCCCCAAGGCCTATGCCGACGCCCATCGCGCCGACCGCATGCGCGACGAGCTGGAGCAGACCGGGACCGTCACCGAGGCGATCTACGGCGCCGGCTTCAACTCCAACGGCCGATTCTACGCCGCGGCGCCGCAACGGCTGGGCATGACCCCGACCGCCTTCCGCGACGGCGGCACCGGGGCGGAGATCCGCTTCGCCATCGGGCAATGTCATCTCGGCGCCATCCTGGTGGCGGCGACCGGGAAGGGCATCGTCGCCATCCAGTTCGGCGACGACCCGCAGGCGCTGCTGGAGGAGCTGCAGGATCGTTTCCCCAAGGCCCGGCTGGTCGGCGGCGACGCGGAGTTCGAGCAGCTGGTGGCCCGGGTGGTCGGCTTCGTCGAGGCGCCGTCGGCCGCCAATGGGGAGGTGATGCTGGATCTTCCGCTCGACATCCGCGGCACCGCCTTCCAGCAGAAGGTATGGCAGGCGTTGCGTGCCATCCCGGCCGGGAGCACCGCCAGCTACGCCGAGATCGCCAAGCGCATCGGCCGGCCCAAGGCGGTGCGCGCGGTGGCCCAGGCCTGCGCCGCCAACGACTTGGCAGTCGCCATCCCCTGCCACCGCGTGGTCCGCTCCGACGGCGACCTGTCCGGCTACCGCTGGGGCGTCGATCGCAAGCGCGCCCTGCTGGAGCGCGAGGCCAGCTGAGGCGCGCGGACTGAGGCGCCCTGGCCGCGGAACCGTGCTCGCCCCCGTCGGGTTGCCAAGTGAGGCCCCGAAGAACGGAGACGAGCATGGCCTTCATCCTCAACAGCCCGGCCTTCGGCGACGGTGATCCGATCCCGCCCAAATATTCCCGGGACGGCGACAACGTCTCGCCGCCGCTCGAATGGCAGGATCCGCCACCCACCACGCAGAGCTATGTCCTGGTGGTGGACGATCCGGACGCGCCCTCCGGCACCTTCCGCCACTGGGCCGTCTACAACATCATGGGCAGCCGCGACCGCCTGCCGGAAGGCACCACGGCGGGAGCCAAGACCGAAAGCCTCGGCCATGGCGTCAACGACTTCGGCAACGCCCATTGGGACGGGCCGCAGCCGCCGCGGGGCCATGGCCGGCACCACTATCACTTCCGGCTGGCCGCGCTGGACGTGCCGAGGCTGGACCTGCCGCCCAAGGCGACGGTCGAGCAGATCTGGCGCGCCGCCCGGCCGCATGTCGTCGGCGAGGCCGAGCTGGTCGGCACCTTCGAGCGCTGAACCGACCAGTGTTGTGGCGGAAAACGCCCGAAGGCCGCCATTACGCCAAAGGCCGACGCCCCGTCAGCCATCATTCAACGAAGCTCAATTCCTCGCACTCGCGCGCTCGCTGGCGACCCGAGCTTCCTCGATCGCGTCACCATATTGCAGTGCCCAAGCACACAGAGCCTCGAACGGTTCGCGCAGCGAGTGCCCCAGCGGAGTTATGGCATATTCGACACCGATCGGCGCTGTCGGCAGCACGGTCCGCGTAACCAGACCGTTGCGCTCCAAGCGCTTCAGGGCATCGGCGAGCGCCTTGTGCGTGATCCCGTCCAGCCGCCGCTTGATCTCGTTGAAGCGCGACGGCTTGGGACAGATCACCGTCAGGATCATGATCGTCCACTTGTCGGCGATCTTGTCGAGCACCGGGCGTATGCGCGCCATATCGGAGAGCACCCGATCTGACAGGAGCGCGAGGTCGGTATCGTCCACCATATCTAGGCTACTCAAGGTGCGTTCTTGATATCAGATATACACCGTATATATGGGACGTCATCACTCATTTGAAGGACTTGTGATGGCTCGGATGATGGACAAGGTGGCGCTCGTGGTTGGCGGCGCAAAGGGGATCGGCTTTGCTATTGCCGAGCGGCTGTCGGAGGAGGGAGCGACCGTCTTTCTCACCGGTCGAGTCGCCGGTGAGGTTGAGGCCGCAGCCTCCAAGATCGGTGGCGGCGCGCGCGGTCTTGTTGCGGATGCAAGCGCGCCGGAGGATCTGACGCGAGTCGTGGCATCCGTGAAGGAAGCTTGCGGCCGCATCGACGCGCTGGTGCTGAATGCCGGCATGGCCGAGCCGGCGCTCCTGGCCGCCGAGACGACGGACCATTTCGACCGTCTTTTCGCGGTCAATGTCCGTGGTCCGGTTTTCGGGCTGAAAGCGGCGCTCGACGCCTTGGCCGATGGCAGCTCGGTCGTCCTCGTCGGGTCGATCGCAGGGGCGGCCGGCTTTCCCTCCTATGGCACCTACGGCGCGACCAAGGCCGCGCTGCGCTCCTATGCCCGAACCTGGACGGCCGAGCTCGCACCGCGCGGCATCCGCGTGAATGTCGTCGCTCCAGGGCCGACGGACACCGAGATGATGGCAAGAACTCCTGATGAGATGCGCGCGGCGGTGATCGCATCGATTCCACTTGGCCGTATGGCGCAGCCTGCTGAGGTGGCGGCGGCGACGCTCTTCCTGCTGAGCACCGAGGCGAGCTTCATCGCCGGCGTCGAGCTTTGCGTCGACGGTGGCATGCGACAGGTCTGAGGCTTCGCTGCATCGGCAATTCATCTAGCCCGGCTGGGCCGGCATCGGGAAGTGGCGGGCCATCCAGGCCTGCCACGCCGGCCCCTCCCGCGCGGCGACGGCCGCCGGCTGGTTGCCGAACAGATAGAGCCGCACCGGCAGAAAGACCTGGCCGGCCATCGGCAAGGCGAAGAGATGGGCGATGCCGGGCGCCGGCGCGTCGAGCCGCAGCAGCAGCTCCGGATGCTCGTCCGGGCCAATGCTCTCGACCTGCCCGGCCAAAGCCGGTGCGCCGGCCGCCGATTGCACCCGCCGGCCCGGCCCGGCCCCGGCAATGCCGAGCCGCCCGGTCAGGGCAACCCAAGCTTCCGAGGCGGTCGGTTCCGATCCCACGCCCATCAGCTGAAGGTTCGCGCCGTGCTGACCACGGAAGTGGGCGAGATACAGGCGCAGGATGCGGAAGAACGACCGCCACCCGTGCTCGTGCCCCTCGAACTGGGCGTCCCAGTCGTCGCCGTCGGCGAACCAGGCGTGGACCACCCGGACGATGCAGGTGCCGCCGGCCTTGGCCTCCACGCTCCATTCGGTGGCGATGGTCGGGCCGCCCGGGCCCATGCCGTCGCGGCTGTCGGCGGCGAAGCGGTGCGGCGGATCCCATGCCGTGATGGTGGCCAGCGAATCCATCCCCGGCCCGAAATTGGCGGTCACGGCGCCCCCCACCCGCTCCTCCACCTCGGTCGGCACGAACCAGGAGGTGATGCCGGGCCCGGTGGCGATCGCCTGCCACACCTCCTCCGGCGTGCCGGGCACCTCGACCTCGGCCTCGACATAACGGCGACCGGTCTCGTCCTTCTTCACGGGCATGGCTAACCCTCTTCCTTGTCCGGATAGGTTTCGCGGGTCCAACGGCGCAGCTCGGCCTCGAACCGGGCGGCGGTGTCGGCGGCGCGGTCGCCGTAGAAGAAGACGCTCGCCGCCACCCGGGCCCGGCCCTGCCAGCCATGGACCCCGATCAACGCGATGCCGGGCGCCGGCTGGTCCAGCGCCACGGTCACCTCGCGCGACTTGGCGTCCTGTTGCACCCGCTCCACCGTCCCGGCCAGCGCCGGGACACCGGCCGGCGTGGCCCATCGTTCGCCGACATTCGCGCCGGCGAAGCCGAGCCGGCCGGCCAGGTCGGTCCAGGCGGCGAGGTCGGGGCCCGGATGCATGGCCATGGCCCGGGCCGGCGCCGCCGGCAGGCCGGCGAACCGCTTCAGATACAGCTGCAGGATGACGAAGAAGCCCGGCCAGCCGGATTCAAAGCCCTCCAGCTCGTCGTCCCAGCGGCCGTCGGTGGTGAACAGGGTGTGGACCAGCCGCAGCACGCAGGTGTCGCCGGACCGGCTGGTGATGACGCATTCCGTCGCCACCGGCGGAGCCTCGCCGTTCCAGCCCGTCTCCTCATAGGCGAAACGGAACGGCGGCTCCCAGGCCGTGACGGTGCCGGCGGAAGCCATGCCCTCGCCGAACTCGAAGCGGATGGCTCCGCCGACCCGCTCCTCGACCTGGGTGGCGGTGAACCAGGCGCTGAGGCCGGGGCCGGTGGCGATCGCCTGCCACACCTGTTCCGGCGTCCCCGGCAGCAGCACGTCGAGCTCGACCCAGCGCCGCGTCGCGTCGCTCTTCAATGGCATGCCTGCTCCCCTTTCGATAAGTCGGCGGGCTTGGGATAGGCCATCAGGACCAGGCGGTGGTCCCGCCCGCCCGGCACCGACGCGTTGTGGTAGCGCGCCGCCAGGGCGGCGATCGACGCCGTCAGCTCCTGGGTGAAGGCGGCCCGGTCGGCCGGCGACGCGAAGCGGATCTCGGTGTCGATCGACAGGGTGGCCAGCCGCTTCTCGGCGCGGCGGGCGGCGCGCCACAGGCCGCCGACCTCGCGCACGATGCGGGCGGCCAGCGCGATCAGGTAGCTGGCCGACAGCCGGTCGGAGGTGCGCCCGGGATCGGCGGCGACCGGTCCCAGCGCCTGCGGCGAGACGAGATAGGAGGTGGCGGTGGCAACATAGAGCCGCTCGGTCAGGCCGCCCCAGCGCCGCGTCTCCGCCTCGCGGACCAGCCGGTGCGCCTCCAGCGCCCGCAGATGGTAGTTCACCTTCTGCCGCGGGATCCCGAGCCGGGTCGCCAGCCCGGCGGCCGACGCCGGCTCGGCCAGCTCCGCCAGCAGGCGGCTGCGGACCGGCTCGAGCGCGGCCGCTGCGGCCGCCGGGTCATCGATGACATCCACGTCCAGCATGCCCCATTCCAACCTTGACAACTTTTTTTGTCAAGGTTGAATCGCGGGCGCCGAAGCGCGGTCAGTGCGCGGGTTGCTGCGGGAACAGCCGCCGGATCTCGTCCGGCAGAGTGTCGGTCACGTGGCGCACCGTGCCTTCGGGCATGTGATGGGCCAGGACAGCGAACACGGCTCGGGCCGCATCGCCGGAATCGATCGCCCGGCCGCTGTCCAGCCGCGCCGAGACCCGCTGCAGGAACTCGTCCTGGCTGCGCACCGTCTCGGGGGTGCCGCTCGGGTGGTAGCCGTCATAGAAGATGCCGCGCACCAGCATCGGCAGTTGGGCCGAGAGATGGGCGGCCGATTCGACGCTCAGCCGGTCCCGCAGCGTCTGCAGGACGGCGCGCAGCGCGTGGTAGCAGCGCTGCCGGTCGGGCCCCAGCGTCTCGCCGATCTCGTTCAGCCAGATGTTGGTGGTCTGCAGCGTCTTGTCGAAGACTTCCAGGCCGGTCGCGCTCATGTCTCTCTCCCGCTTCGATCGGGGACGGAGGGAGTCGATACCTCCTCCAGCGTTTCCGCCGCGCCCGGTGCGTGCTTGGTCGACAAGTCGCCGAGCGAGACCATGCCGACCAGCTGCTTGTCGGCATTGATCACGGGGACGCGGCGGACCTGGGCCTCGCCCATCAGCTCCGACACCTCCTCGACGTCGTCATCCGCCCAGCACCAGCGCACATCCTGGGACATGGCGTCCGAGACCGCCGTATTTTCCGGGTCCAGCCCTGCGGCGGTCACGCGGACGGTGATGTCGCGGTCGGTGATCATGCCGACCAGACGCTTGCCGTCGCACACCGGCAGCGACCCGATGTTCAGGTCGTCCATCCGCTGCGCCGCATGGCGAATGCTGTCCCGCGGCCGCACCACCGCGACATCGCTGGTCATCACCTCGGCTATTCTCATGACGCTCTCCCTCGGCCCATGGCCGTCCGGTTGCAGGCAGGCGGCGGGTCGGGCGATGCCCCGCGGGGCGTCTCCGCGCGACCCGCTCATCAGGTCAACGAGCCGCCATCCGCGGCCGGTTCCCTGCTTCCGACTGGAGAGCACACAACAATGCGGCCGCCCGGGATCGCTCCCGGGCGGCCGATGAGATATCGGTCCGCGGCGACGGCCGGCCGCTAGCCGGCGACCCGGGCCAGGGCGTCGCGCAGCCGCTCGATCGCGGCCTGGGCCTCGGCGCGGCGCTCGCGCTGCTCCTCGACCACCTCGTCCGGCGCCTTCTCCAGGAACTGGGCGTTGCCGAGCTTGCGGTCGATCTTCTCGACCTCGGAGGCGTTCTTCTCGATCTCCTTGGTCAGCCGCGCCCGCTCCTTGTCGAGATCGATGATCCCGGCCAGCGGCAGCACCAGCGTCGCCTCGTCAACCACCGCCTGGGCGGAGCCCTTCGCCGGCTCCGCCTCCGAGGCCTCGATCGAGGCCAGCCGGGCCAGGCGGCGGATCAGCGCGCCATGGGTCTCGAGCCGGCCCTTGGTCTCCGGCGAGGCGCCGCGCAGCGTCGCCGCCAGCTCGGCCGAGGGCGGCACGTTCATCTCCGACCGGATGGTGCGGACCGCCGAGATCAGGCGGATCACCCAGTCCATCTCCGCCGCCGCCTGCGGGTCGACCAGGCCGGCCGGATAGTCCGGCCAGGGCTGGGTCACCAGCGTGGCGTCGCCGCGGTCGGCGAGATGCCGCCACAGCTCCTCGGTCTCGAACGGCATGATCGGGTTCAAGAGGTGCAGGATCTGCTCCAGCGCCCAGGCCGCGGTGGCCCGGGTCTCGGCCTTGGCCGCCGCGTCCTCGCCCGAGAAGACCGGCTTGGCGAATTCGAGATACCAGTCGCAGAAGCCGGCCCAGGTGAACTGGTACAGCGCCTGCGCCGCCTCGCTGAAGCGGAAGCCTTCCAGCGCCGCGGCCGCCTTCTCCGCCGTCTTCACCACCTCGCCGACGATCCAGCGGTTCAGCGTCAGTTTGTTCGCCGCCGGGTCGTAGCCGGGCACCGGCCGGCACTCGTTCATCTCGCAGAAACGTGCCGCGTTCCACAGCTTGGTGGCGAAGTTGCGATAGCCCTCGACCTGCTGCGGCCCCAGCTTGATGTCGCGGCCGGCGGCCAGCGACACCAGGGTCATGCGCAGCGCGTCCGCGCCGTAGCGGTCGACCAGGTCTAGCGGGTCGATGACGTTGCCCTTGGACTTCGACATCTTCTGGCCCTTCTCGTCGCGGACCAGGGAGTGGAAGTACACGGTGCGGAACGGCACCTCGCCCATGAAATGGATGCCCATCATCATCATCCGGGCGACCCAGAAGAAGATGATGTCGAAGCCGGTGACCAGCACGTCGCCGGGATAGTAGCGCTGGAGCTCCGGCGTCCGGTCCGGCCAGCCGAGCGTCGAGAACGGCCACAGGGCGGAGGAGAACCAGGTGTCGAGCACGTCGGTCTCGCGCCGCAGCTCGACCGGCTCGCCGTAGTGGTTCTCGGCGGCGGCCTTGGCCTCGGCCTCGCTCTCCTCAACGAAGATCGTGCCATCCGGCCCGTACCAGGCCGGGATCTGGTGGCCCCACCACAGCTGCCGGCTGATGCACCAGGGCTGGATGTTGCGCATCCACTCGAAGAAGATGCTCTCCGCCATCTTCGGCAGCAGCACGGTGCGGCCCTGCTCGACCGATTCGATCGCCGGCTTCGCCAGCACCTCGGCCTTCAGATACCACTGCTCGGTCAGGAACGGCTCGATCGGCACGCCGCCGCGGTCGCCATGCGGCACCGCATGGACATGGTCCTCGATCTTCTCGACCAGCCCCAGCGCCTCAAGGTCGGCGACCACGCGCTTGCGCGCTTCGTACCGGTCGAGGCCGCGATAAGCCTCCGGCACCTGGTCGTTCAGCCGCGCCTCCTCGTCGAGGATGTTGATCAGCGGCAGGTCGTGGCGGCGGCCGACCTCGAAATCGTTGAAGTCGTGCGCCGGGGTGATCTTCACCGCGCCCGAGCCCTTCTCTGGGTCGGAGTATTCGTCGGCCACGATCGGGATGCGGCGGCCGACCAGCGGCAGGATCGCGTGCTTGCCGACCAGGTCCTTGTAGCGCTCGTCATCCGGATGCACGGCGACGGCGGCGTCGCCCAGCATCGTCTCCGGCCGGGTCGTGGCCACGACGATATACTGGCCCTCCTGCCCCTCGATCGGGTAGCGGAAGTGCCAGAGATGGCCCTTGGTCTCCTTCTGCTCGACCTCGAGATCGGAGACCGAGGTGCGCAGCTTCGGATCCCAGTTCACCAGCCGCTTGTCGCGGTAGATCAGGCCCTCGCGATGCAGCTGCACGAACACCTTGACCACGGCGCGGGACAGGCCCTCGTCCATGGTGAAGCGCTCGCGCGTCCAGTTCGGGGTGGCGCCGAGGCGGCGCAACTGGCTGGTGATGGCCCCGCCGGACTGCGCCTTCCACTCCCAGACCTTCTCCAGGAAGCCCTCGCGGCCGAGATCCTGGCGCTTGACGCCCTGCTTCGCCAACTCGCGCTCGACCACCATCTGGGTGGCGATGCCGGCATGGTCGGTGCCGGGCTGCCACAGCGCGTCGCGACCGCGCCGCCGGTTGAAGCGCGTCAGCACGTCCTGCAGGGTCATGTTGAAGGCATGGCCCATATGCAGGCTGCCGGTCACGTTCGGCGGCGGCATCATGATGGTGAAGGGCGCCGCGTTCGACTGGACGTTGTTGGCGAAGGCGCCGCTGTCTTCCCATTCGGGATAGAGCTTGGCTTCGACCTCGCGCGGCCCGTAAGTCTTGTCCAGCATGGCTGAACCTTCCGTATTCTCGAAATCTTGACGATGGAGCGGTGAAGCGGAGGGGCGGGTCAGCGCCGGACGGCGCCGCGGGCGATGCGGGATACCTCCCGCTCGACCGCCTGCTCGACCAGCCGCGGCAGGTTGGCGTCGAGCCATTCCTTCAGCATGGGCCGCAGCAATTCGCGCACCAGATCGTCCACCGTCTGGCTCTTGTGCACCGTCGCCGCCGGCGGGGCCGCGGCGCTCAGCCGGGCCAGGGCGGCCAGCGCGGCGCTGGCGCTGGCCGGGGAGACCACGGAATCGTCCTCCGCGGCTGCAGCCGGCGGTGGCGCGGCCGGTTGCGGCTCGTCCAGCGCCTCGGTCAGCTCCAGCACGTCGTCATCGGCCGGAGAGGACGAGGCGGACGGCGTCGGCTGGGCTCGCGCAGAGTCGGCCGGGACGGCCCGGCCGCGCGCCGGATCGTCCTCGGTGATCATGCGCCGGATGGAGGCCAGGATCTCCTCCATCGACGGCTCCTGCTGTGCCCGCGTCTCGCTCATCCTCTCGATCGTCTTTCACTTCCATCAAATTGTCATGCCCGGGCTTGGCCCGGGCATCCGGAGATTGTCGACACCCCCGGATTGCCGGGTCAAGCCCGGCAACGACGGAAACCTATCTCACCCGCCGCGCGGAAGGCACGGTCGTCACTCGTCGACGGAGGTGCCGAACCAGCGGGCGCGGGTCTTCTGGTAGTCGGGCTCCGGGTCGTAGACCTTGACCGGCAGGCCCATGTCCTGCGCCGTCAGGGTGCCGATCGCGTTGCGCAGCTGATAGCCCGCGACCACCTCGTTGCGCCGGGCCTGCACCAGGCTGAGCTGGGCCTCGAGCAGGTTCTGCTGCTCGGTCAGCACGTCGAGCACGGTGCGCGACCCGACCTGGGCCTCCTGCTGCAGGCCTTCCACCGCCAGCTGCTCGGCCTTGACCGCGGCCTGGAACGACTTGATCGCCGCCCGCGCCGTCACCAGCGCCTGCCAGGCCTGCACCGCCCCTTGGATCGCCGTGCGGCGCTGCGATTCGATCTGGATCCGCCGCTGGCCATGGGTGTAGCGGGCCTGGCGCACCAGCGATTCCTGGTTGCCCTGGGAATACAGCGGGATGGTCAGCTGCGCCACGATCGCCGCGGAATCGATGCGGTTCTGCGCCCCGCTGCTGCTCTTCGGATGCGAGACCGTCGAATATTGCCGCTGGATCCGCGCCTGCAGGCTCAGCTGCGGCAGCAGCGCGCCGAACTGCAGGTCGATGTTGTCGGCCGCAGCGCGCTCGGTGAACACCGCCGCGACGATGCCCGGATAGTTCGCCTGGGCCTTCGGGATCGCGTCCTGCATCGAGGTCGGCAGCCCGGCCGGCACCGCCGGCGTCTCCAGCGTCCCCGGCGGCTGGCCGATGAAGCGCTCGAAGGTGGCCCGGCTGGCGCGCAAGGTGCCCTCGGCCTCGATCCGCCCGGCGGTGGCGCTGGCCAGGCTGGCCTCGGCCTGGCTGACGTCGGTGCGCGTCACCTCGCCGACATTGAACCGGTCCTGGGTCGCCTGCAGCTGCCGCCGCAGCACCGCCTCGTTGTTGCGCTGCACGTCCAGCGCCGCCTGGGCCTGGACCACGTCGGCATAGGCGGTGGCGGCGTCCAGCAGCACCGTCTGCTCGGTGGTCTGGACCACGGCGCGGGTCGCCATGACCGTGTTCTCGGCCTGGTTGACCGCGGCCTCGGTCTGCCCGCCATTGTAGACGTTCTGCGTGACCGTGATGCCGAGCGTGGCCGGGTTGACCTCGTGCCAGTAGCCCTCGCGGCCGCCGCCGTTCAGAGGATCGCCTCTCTGGCCACTGGGCTGCAGCTGATCGATGATGCCGCCCGAGGTCGGGACGTTGTCGCTGGTGGTGTTGGTGAACTGGCTTGAGATGCTGGCGCTGGCGCTCACATTCGGCCGGTAGCCGGACAGCGCCTGGGCGACGCCTTCATTGACCGCCTTCAAATTGGCGATGTCGGCGGCGAGGTCCGGATTGGTGGCATAGGCCGACGCCAGCGCCTCGGTCATCGACTGGGCCGAGGCCGGGCCGGCCCCCAGCACCAGCACGGCGGACAACACCGCGGTGGAGAGCCCGAACCGTCCATATCGTGTCATCGTCAATACCGTCCCATGGTTGGGTCGATCTCGCGCGCCCAGGCGTCGATGCCCCCGCGCAGATTGACCACGTTGTCCATGCCCCTCGCCGAAAGCCACCGCACCACCTGCGCGCTGCGCCCCCCGTGGTGACACATGACGACCACCGGGCGATCGCCCGGAATCTCTTCCACCCGGCCCGGGATCTCGCCCATCGGGATGTCGAGCGAGCCCTCGATCCGGCACACCGCCAGCTCCTGCGGCTCGCGCACGTCGACCAGCACATGCCCCGTGCCGTCGCGCCGCCAATCCGCCAGGGTCGCCACGTCGATCTCGAACTGCTGCACCCGATGCCCCGTTGCCACGCTCAGAACTGGAAGGCCGGCTTGCGCTCGAAGCCCGGCAGGATCGCCGTCGTCGCGTCGAACAGCGGGCGCTGCGACGCGACTCCATCGACCGCGCTGACCAGCATAGCACGGCCGACGCCGTTGCCGTCATCCACCACAGTGAGCAGGCGGCCGCCGGGCGCCATCTGCGCGATCAGGGCCTCGGGCACCTCGGCGACGGCGCCGTCGATCAGGATGACGTCGTAGGGTCCCTCGGCCGGCCAGCCCTCGGCCAGCCGTCCTTCGGCCAGGGTCACGCCTTGCACGCCGAGCTCCGACAGGGTTCCGCGCGCCGTGGCGAGAAGCGCCTTGTCCTCCTCCAGCGCCACCACCTTGCCGGCGAACCGGGCGACGACGGCAGCGCTGTAGCCGGTGCCGGCACCGACGATCAGCACGCGGCTGTCGGGCTTGATCCGGGCGTCGTTCAGCAGACGCCCGAGGACCCGCGGCTCCATCAGCACCCGGCCGCCGCCGATCGCCACATCCTCGTCGACATAAGCGACGCCCCGCCGGTCGGCCGGCACGAAGCGCTCACGCGGGACGGCCATCATGGCGTCGATCAGGGCCTGGTCGATGACCTTGTTGGGCTTGATCTGCCCTTCGACCATGTTCAGGCGGGCGGCTGCGTAGTCGACCATGGGATTCCGCATCTGAGGACGGCGAGGCGCAGCGACCGGGCGGCCGCCGCGCTCTCAAACGCAGCGGTTATATCGGCCTTCGCGCTCGCAACACAATCGGTCTGATGCCGGCCGGAGGCGTCGAGCCCGGCAACATTGCCGAAATCCGGCGCGTTCGTCTCTTGACCCCGCTTCTCGGCGGACGATATACGGGGGCCGCCGTCGGGGCGCGATGGCTGAGTGGTCAAGCAGCGGACTGCAAATCCGTGCACGCCGGTTCGATTCCGGCTCGCGCCTCCAAACGGCCTGCCGAAAATGCCGGTCGGGACAGCATCTCCAAAAAGTGACAAGGGGGTGCACGTCAGGCTTGGCAGGGCGGGGCGAGGTTGCTATAAGCCGCGCCACCAACAGCCCGGAGCGATCCGGCGCCCATGTTCCCTGGTAGCTCAGTTGGTAGAGCAGCTGACTGTTAATCAGCGGGTCACTGGTTCGAGTCCAGTCCAGGGAGCCATTTTTCCCCATCCCTTCGATCATACGGCCGGTACATTCGGTCGCGGTGTCTTGGCACCGCCGGGCGATTATATTACATCCGAGTGGTCTCCGGGCGTTGTCTGACGGTCCCGGCTTCGGAACCCAGATGGCCCTGTACGACGCACCCTGCCGCACCGGCATCCTGCCCGAGACTCCGATCCAGACGGCCTCCGCCCGTCCGATCGTCGTCGGCTCGTACAACGTCCACAAATGTGTCGGACTGGACCGGCGCTTCGATCCGCTGCGCATCGCCGCCGTGGTCGCGGAGCTCGATGCCGACGTGGTCGCGCTGCAGGAGGTGGACCGCCGGTTCGGCCGCCGCTCCGGCCTGCTCGATGCCGAGACGCTGCGCCGCGACAGCGGCCTGCATCTGGTGCATGTCTCCGATCTCCCCGACGGTCATGGCTGGCACGGCAACGCCCTGCTGGTGCGCGAGGGCGAGGTTACCCGCCTGCGTCGCCTCAACCTGCCGGGGGCGGAGCCGCGCGGCGCCATCGTCACCGAGCTGGCCCTGCCCGCCGGCCGCCTGCGGGTGGTCGCGGCCCATTTCGGCCTGCTGCGCCGCTGCCGGATGCGCCAGTCCGCCATGATCCTCGACGAGATCGCCGCGGGCGAGAGCATGCCGACGCTCCTGGTCGGCGACCTCAACGAATGGCGCCCGGGGCGGCGCTCCTCGCTACGGCCGCTCGGCGCCCTGTTCGGGCCGCTGCAGGCGAGCCCGCCCAGCTTCCCCGCGCCGCTGCCCCTGGTCTCGCTCGACCGCATCCTGGGCTGGCCGCAGGGCGTTCTTCGCCAGGTCGAGGTCCATCGCAGCCCGTTGTCGCGGATCGCGTCGGACCACCTGCCGCTGCGGGCCGTGATCGACCTGGCCATCCCCCTGCCCGCCTCCTCGGCGCCGCTGTCGGAAGCCGCCTGACGCGCAGCATCCTCAGCGCGATGCGTCGACGCCGAGCTCCTTCGCCATCGATTCGAACTCGTCGCGGATGTCGTTGACCGTCGGCAGGCCCAGCGCCTTCAGCTCCGCATGCACCTTGCGCGCCGGCTCCGAATCCAGGTCCCGCTTGAAGTTCACCACGACCTCCTTCGCCGAGCCGTAGCCGCGATAGCGCTCGATCTCGGTCCGGGTCGCCTCCTGGGCGTGCTCCAGCTTGCGCTTCTCGGCCTCCGACCTCCCCTCGGCCTGGGCCTTGAGGACCGGGTCGAAGGCCCGTCTGGTGACGAAATCGACCAGCTTTTCCCTGGCGTCGGGCATGGTGTCCTCCTGCCGGTCATGTCGTGGATCGTTTCCGGGTGTACAGGCCGGAGCGATCCGCGGTTCCCCTCCCCTTTGGCTGATCGCATCGGCCGGCATCGGCTCCAACGAGGCCGCGCGCCGGGAGGCCGGACTGCGTTCCCATCTTGGAACGCAGCGAACCCGCCCCAGATTGTTGAGTCGGTATCGGCATTGAGTCAGTCTTCCATCGTCGCCGATCGGCCCCGAGCGGGCGCGGCCAACATGGAGTCGATGGCATGGCCAAGGTGCTCGCCTGTATCGACGGCTCGATCTACTCCCACAGCGTCTGCGATCTTTCCGCCTGGGCCGCCTCGCGGCTGAACCAGCCGGTCGAGCTGCTGCACGTTCTGGGCCGCCGCGAGGTGTCGACCATCCCGGTCGACATCAGCGGCACGCTGGTGGCCTATTCCCAGGACATCCTGGCCGAGCTGGCGGCGATGGACGAGCAGCGGGCCGGCCTGTCGCAGAAGCGCGGCCGGCTGATCCTCGACGAAGGCCGCGCCCGGCTGAAGGAGGCCGGCGTCGCCGATGTCGACACCCATCTCTACAACGGCGATCTGGTCGAGACGGTCGGCGAGTTCGAGCCCGACGCCAGCGTCATCGTCATCGGCAAGCGCGGCGAGGCGGCGGATTTCGCCAAGCTGCATCCCGGCTCGAATCTCGAACGGGTGGCGCGCGCCGCCAAGAAGCCGGTGCTGGTCGCCGCCCGCGCCTTCAAGCCGATCCGGCGCTTCCTGATCGCCTTCGACGGCGGCCCGAGCGTGACCAAGGCGGTCGAGCTGATCGCCAGCGGCCAGCTGCTGCGCGGGCTGGAGGGTCATCTGCTGATGGCCGGCAGCCCGGACGAGGAGGCCGAGGCCAGGCTGGATGCCGCCGAGGCCAGGCTGCGCGACGCCGGCTGGGACATCCGGGCCCGGATCCTGCCCGGCGAGCCGGAGGCGGTGATCGCGGCCGAGGTGGCCGAGGCGTCGATCGACCTGCTGGTGATGGGCGCCTACGGCCATTCCCGCATCCGCAACCTGATCATCGGCAGCACCACCACCGCGATGGTGCGGTCCTGCCTGATCCCGGTGTTGATGCTGCGCTGAAGCTTCAGGCCTCCCGCCGCATCAGCCACAGGCCGATGGCGCAGCCGAGAAGGCAGAGCGCCAGCATGTAGTAGAGATGCGCCAGCGGGTTCAGCGCCAGCAGCGCCGGGATCGCCAGCGGCGTCAGCCCGCCGAACACGGCGTAAGAGACGTTGTAGGAGAAGGACAGGCCGCTGAAGCGGACCGCCGCAGGAAAGGCGCGGACCATGACGAAGGGCACGCCGCCGACGACTCCGACCAGAAGACCGGTCGCGGCATAGCTGGGCAGCAGCAGGCCGGGGTCGGCCGCGCCCCGGGTGTAGAACAGCCAGATGCCGAGGCCGAGCAGCAGGCTGCCGATCGTGAAGAAGCGGCCGGCGCCGACCCGGTCGATGATCGCGCCGGCGGCGATGCAGCCGATCAGCAGGCACAGCGTGGCGAGCGTGTTCGCCTCCAGCGCCAGCGGCAGCGGCACGCCGTTCAACTTCGCCAGCAGCGCCGGCGTCATCAGGATCACCACCACGATCGAGGCCGCCAGCACCCAGGTCAGCAGCATCGATACGACCACGGCGCCGATATGGTCCCGCACCACCACCTTCAGCGGCAGCTCCGCCGCCAGCGACTTGCGGGCCTGCATCTCCTGGAAGACCGGGGTTTCGTGCAGCAGCCGGCGCAGATGGACCGAAAGCAGCCCGAAGGCGCCACCGAGCAGGAACGGCAGCCGCCAGGCCCAGTCGGAGATCTCGGCCGGGCTGAAGCTGCCGTTGACCACCGTCGCCACCACCGATCCCAGCAGGATGCCGGCGGTCAGCCCGGCGGTCAGCGTGCCGCAGGCATAGCCGATGCGGTCGGCCGGCACGTGCTCGGCCACGAACACCCAGGCGCCCGGGACCTCGCCGCCGATCGCGGCACCCTGCAGGATGCGCAGCAGCAGCAGGGCCACCGGCGCCCAGACGCCGATCTGGCCATAAGTGGGCAGCAGCCCCATGCCGAGCGTGGCCGCCGCCATCAGCAGGATGCTGAGCGTGAACATCTGCTTTCGGCCCAGTCGGTCGCCGAAATGCGCCATGACGATCCCGCCCAGCGGCCGCACCAGATAGCCGGCGGCGAAGATTCCGAAAGTCTGGAACTGGCGCAGCCAGTCCGGAATCTCCGCCGGGAAGAACAGCTGCCCGACCGCGGCCGCAAAGTAGATGAAGACCACGAAATCGTAGAATTCCAGCGCGCCGCCGAGCGCGGCCAGGCCGAGGGTCCTGTAGTCACCGGCGTTGAGGCGCCTCGACGGAAGGTCGGCGGCGATGGCATGGGTCATGTCGGCTCTGCCGTTCGATGATCGATTTGTCTTACCAAAGGGTGCAAGATCGGGACCCTAGAGCAGTGCGGTCCGGCCGGGCAGCGCTACGCCCGCATGCCGGGGTCCACGAAACCTGTTGCAGCCGCCATCGAATCGTTCTGGCTTCGGACAGTGCCTCTTCCGGCTATCATGCCGCCCAACCCGATTGCAGGAGGACCGGCAAGAGAACGGTTGCCGATCTGATCGCCGACATGCTGGCCGATGCCGGGATCCAGCGGATCTACGGCATCGTTGGCAATTCCCTGAACGGGCTGACCGACAGCCTTTGGCGGAAGAAGACGATCGACTGGATCCACGTGCGGCACGAGGAGGTCGCGGCAGCGAGCTGATCGAGCTGCCGAAGACCAATCTGCGGCGGTGGTCGCGGAGCGCGGGCTACACCCGTTCCAGCGGGCGGTGCGGCTCCGGCGGCAGCTCGATCGCGATCGGGTCGCCGGGGCGGACCACGCCGCCGGCCAGGACGATGCCCATCACCCCGGCCTTGCGCACTAGGTTGCCGGCCTCGTCGCGGCCGACGACCAGCTTCAGCAGCCCCTGCTGGAAACCATCGATCTGGCTGCAGGGGTTGCGCAGGCCGGTGATTTCGACCACCGCCTCGGCGCCGAGGCGCAGCCTGGCGCCGGTCGGCAGGCCCAGCAGGTCGATGCCCCGGGTGGTGACGTTCTCGCCCAGGTCGCCGGGCCGCACGGTGAAGCCGGCCGCCGCCAGCTCGTCATGCAGCTCGCCCTGGATCAGATGCACCTGGCGCAGATTCGGCTGGGTCGGGTCGACCCTCACCCGCGACCGGTGCTTCACCGTCTTCCCCATATGGGCGTCGCCCTCGACGCCGAGCCCGGTGAGCAGGCGGATCGCGTCCAGCACCGGCTTGCTGAAGTCGTGGGTGGGGCTGAGGCCGACCGCCGTCACCACGGCGGTCATGCCGGCGCCCCCGTCAGCTTGTAGCGGCCGGTGATGCGGAACGGGGACTGCCGGTCGTCCTGCTCATACACCGCGATGGCGTCGATCCGCAGCGGATCGACGCAGACGGGCGCGGTCCGCTCCACCAACGCGGCGTGGACCCGCTCGTGCTCGGCCTTGTCGGTCAGGCGGGCGGTCAGGGTCATGTGGAAGCGGAACTCGTCGAACACATAGGGATAACCCCAGCGTTCGAGATGCCGGTCCTGCGCCGGCGTCAGCGGCGACCGGCGCCGCCGTTCCAGCTCCGCGGCCGTGAGCGGGGCGCGGAACCGGTCGAACGTCTCGACGCAGGCATCGGCCAGGGCATGGACCTCGGGCGCCGCCGCCGAGGGCACCAGGGCCAGGAAGCCGCCGATCGAGGCGAGCGCCAGCGCCGGCCCCGCCGCGGGGGCACGGCCGGCGGCGAAGGCTTCGGCCGCCGCGTGCAGCGCCTCGCCGGTCACGCCCTCGGCAAGCGCGAACGGCGCCTTCAGCGTGGCGTGGAAGCCGTAATGGCGAGGGTCCTCGGTGATCGCGTGGAACCGGTCGGGGTCGATGCCGTCGAGCCGCGGCTGCGGCCGGGCTTCTCCCGTTTCCGGATCGCGGCCGAGCAGATCGGCGCCGACCTCCGCCAGAGCCGAACCCGTGGGCGGGGCGTAGTAGATGGCATAGCGTCGGGTCATGTCGTCTCAGGCGTTCATGGGGCTATCGACGTCCGGCGAAAGTACCGAGTCCCTCCCTCCCGCAGAGGGAGGGGGGACTCAAGAAGACCAGCTCAGGCGACCCGCTGGCCGGCGCGCCAGACGCCGCGGATGTGCGGCACGCCATCGATCAGGCGGAAGCGGACCAGGTCGGCCCGCAGCCCGGGCGCGATACGGCCGCGGTCGTCCAGCCCCGCAGCCTTGGCCGGATTGGCGCTGACCAGCGCCACCGCCCCCGGCAGGCCGAGCCCGACCGGCGCCTCGGCCAGCAGGCAGACGGCATGCAGCATGCTGATCGGCACATAGTCCGAGGCGAGGATGTCGAGCAGCCCGGCCGCCGACAGATCCGCCGCCCCGACATTGCCGCTGTGCGAGCCGCCGCGGACCACGTTCGGGGCGCCCATCAGGATCGACAGGCCATGGCTGCGCGCCGCCTCCGCCGCGCTCGCGGTGGTCGGGAACTCAGAGATCGAGACGCCGAGCGACACCGCCTCGTCGACATGGGCCGGAGTCTCGTCGTCATGGCTGGCCAGCGCCACGCCGCGGCGGGCGGCGAGCTCGGCGATGGCGAGGCGGTGCCGGTGGGCATGCGCCTCCTGCGCCGCCTGGCGCTCCTTCATCAGCACGTCCAGCTCCGCCTCGCTGTAGCGATGGCGATTGGCCTGGCGCCACTTCTCGACCTGGGCGTACTGCCGCTGGCCCGGCGTGTGATCCATGATCGAGAGCAGCCGCACCGCCGGGTCCTCGACCAGAACCGACAGGTAGTCCAGCACATGCGGGTCGGCGACCTCGCAGCGCAGATGCAGGAAGTGGTCGGCCCGCAGCATGTCCTGGCGCCGCGCCGCCTCCAGCCCGTCGACCATCGGCCGCAGCAGGGTGCCGCGCGGCACGCCCTTGTGCTCGCTCATCAGCGACAGGCTGTCGAACACCGTGGTGATGCCCGCGGTGGCGACCTGGGCGTCATGCGCCAGCGCCGCCGAGACGCTGTTCCACATCACGCCGGGCCGCGGCGCAATGTGCCGCTCCAGGTGATCGGTGTGCAGGTCGATCAGGCCCGGGATCAGGTAGTCGCCGTCGGCGTCGTCGCCGGCGCGGGACGCCCCCTGCTCCACCCCGGTGATGCGGCCGTCCTCGACCCGCAGCGTTCCGGTGACGACGGCCTCGGGGGTGACGATCCGGGCATTGGAGAAGATCAGTTCCGTGCTCATGCGGCCGCCTTGTAGAGCGTGACGTCGAAGATCCGGGTCGCCACCCGGTCGCGCACCGCCGTGTCGTGGAAGATCCCGACGATGGCGGCGCCGCGTGCCTTGGCCTCCTCGATCAGCTCGATGACCACGCGCCGGTTGTCGGCGTCGAGCGAGGCCGTCGGCTCGTCGAGGAGGAGGATGGGATACTCCATCGCGAAGCCGTGCGCGAGATTGACCCGCTGCTGCTCGCCGCCCGAGAAGGTGGCGGGCGGCAGCGACCACAGGCTTTCCGGCAGGTTCAGCCGGGCCAGGAGCGTGCGGGCGCGGCGGTCGGCCTGCGCCTCGGCGACACCGGAGGCCAGCATCGGCTCCTTGACGATCTCCAGCGTCGGCACGCGCGGGATCACCCGCAGGAACTGGCTGACATAGCCGAGCGTCCGGCGCCGGACTTCGAGGATCCGGCGCGGCGTCGCGGCGGTGATGTCGACGGGCGCGCCCTCGTGCCGGATCAGCACCCGCCCGGCCGAGGCCAGGTAGTTGCCGTAGAGGGTGCGCATGAAGGTGCTCTTGCCCGCGCCGGACGCGCCGCCCAGCACGACACATTCGCCCGCGGCCACGGCGAAGTCGACGCCGGCGAACACCGGCAGCCGCACTCCGCCCTGATTGTGCAGCACGAAGGTCTTGGACAGGCCGGAGACCTCGATCATCGGAGTCGCGTTCGGCATGGCTCAGACCTGCAGGACGGAGGAGACGAGAAGCTGGGTATAGGGGTGCTGCGGGTCGTCCAGCACCTGGTCGGTCAGGCCGGTCTCCACCACCTTTCCGTGCCGCATCACCATGAGGCGGTCGGCCAGCAGGCGGGCGACGGCGAGGTCGTGGGTGACCAGCACCACGGCGATGCCGAGCCGGCGCACCAGCCCGCGCAGCAGATCGAGCAGCCGGGCCTGGACCGAGACGTCGAGGCCGCCGGTCGGCTCGTCCATGAACACCAGGCGCGGGTTGGTGACCAGGTTGCGGGCGATCTGCAGCCGCTGCTGCATGCCGCCGGAATAGGTCGCCGGCCGGTCGTCGATGCGGCCGAGGTCGAGCTCGACCTTCGCCATCCAGTCCTGCGCCTGGCCGCGGATGCGGCCGTAGTGCCGGGCGCCGACCGCCATCAGCCGCTCGCCGACATTGGCGCCGGCGCTGACGTCCATGCGCAGCCCGTCGCGCGGGTTCTGGTGCACGAAACCCCAGTCGGTGCGGGCCAGCATGCGCCGCTCCGGCTCCGACAGCGCGTAGATGTGGGTCAGGCCGCGCACGCGGGTATCGAAGGCGACCGTTCCGGAACTGGGCGGCAGCCGGCCGGAGATGCAGTTGAGCAGCGTGGTCTTGCCCGAGCCGCTCTCGCCGACGATGCCCAGCACCTCGCCGGGCGACATCTCGAAGGACACGTCGCGGCAGCCGGTGACGGTGTCGCCGTACAGCTTGGTCAGGCCCTCGACCCGCAGCAGGATGTCGCCGCTCATGCTTCGGCTCCCTTGGGGTCGTGCGCCTGATCGACCGCACGGTCATAGGCGGCCAGGGCCTCGCCGCTCAGGGCGCCGTGATGGCCAGCCTCGCGCCGGGTGCGGCAGTGATGGCTGTCGGAGCAGACGAACATGTGGCCGCCGGCGTCGTCGAGCACGACCTCGTCGAGATAGCTGTCCTCGGCCCCGCACAGGGCGCAGGGCTGGTCCCAATGCTGGATGGTGAAGGGGTGGTCCTCGAAATCCAAGCTGACCACCTGGGTGTAGGGCGGAATGGCGTAGATCCGCTTCTCGCGCCCCGCCCCGAACAGCTGCAGCGCCGGATTCATGTGCATCTTCGGATTGTCGAATTTCGGGATCGGCGAAGGCGCCATCAGATATCGGCCATGCACCATCACCGGATAGTCGTAGGTGGTGGCGATGTGGCCGTAGCGGGCGATGTCCTCGTACAGACGGACATGCATCAGCCCGTAATCGGCATAGCCGTGCATCATCCGGGCCTCGGTCTCGCGCGGCTCCAGCCGCCGCAGCGGCTCCGGCTGCGGCACCTGGTAGACCAGGATCTGGTCTTCGGACAGCGGCTGCTCCGGGATGCGGTGGCGGGTCTGGATCACCGTGGCTTCGGAGGTCGCCTCGGTGGTCGCCACCCCGGCGACGCGGGCGAAGAAGCGGCGGATGTTGACGGCGTTGGTGGTGTCGTCGGCGCCCTGGTCGATCACCTTCAGCACGTCGTCCGGGCCGATGATGCTGGCGGTCACCTGGATGCCGCCGGTGCCCCAGCCATAGGGCACTGGCATCTCGCGGCCGCCGAACGGCACCTGATAGCCGGGGATCGCCACCGCCTTCAGCAGCGCCCGGCGGATCATCCGCTTGGTCTGCTCGTCGAGATAGGCGAAGTTGTAGCCGGGGTCGCGGCCGACGCCCGTCGTAACAGTCTGGGCGCTCATTCCGCCGCCTCCTTCCGGGTCGCCGCCTCGTCCCCTTCGCGGGCGCGGCGCTCATGCTCCGCCCGCAGCCGGCGGATCAGCTCCAGCTCGGCCTGGAAGTCGACGTAATGCGGCAGCTTGAGATGCTGCACGAAGCCCGAGGCCTCGACATTGTCGCTGTGCGCCAGCACGAACTCCTCGTCCTGGGCCGGGTACCGCGCGGCCTCGCCCAGGTCGCGGGCCCTGAGCGCCCGGTCGACCAGCGACATCGCCATGGCCTTGCGCTCGCAATGGCCGAAGGCCAGGCCATAGCCGCGGGTGAATTGCGGCGGCGCCGTCTTCGATCCGGCGAACTGGTTCACCATCTGGCATTCGGTGACGGTGACCTCGCCGATCTCGATCGGGAAGCCCAGCTCCTCCGGCACGATCTCGACCGCCACCTCGCCCAGCCGGATCTCGCCGGCGAAGGGGTGGTTGCCGCCATAGCCGCGCTGCACCGAATAGCCGAGGGCCAGCAGGAAGCCCTCGTCGCCGCGCGCAAGGTTCTGCAGCCGCTGGTCGCGATCGGCCGGCAGGGTCAGCGGGTCGCGGGTCAGGTCGACCGGCTCGTGCCCCTCCGGCGCCTCGGCCTCGCGCTCGATCAGCCCCTCGCGGTTGAGGATGTCGACCACGCGCGGCACCGGCCCGTCCGGCCCGGCCTCGCCCTCCGCGGCCGCCGGCGGCCGCCCCTCCGCCGCCAGGGCGAAGTCGATCAGGCGATGGGTGTAGTCGTAGGTCGGACCCAGGATCTGTCCGCCCGGGATGTCCTTGTAGGTGGCGGAGATGCGGCGCCGCACTGTCATCGTCGCGGTGTCGATCGGCTCCGACACCGCGAAGCGCGGCAAGGTGGTGCGATAGGCACGCAGCAGGAAGATGGCCTCGACCAGGTCACCCTGCGCCTGCTTGATCGCCAACGCGGCGAGGTCGCGGTCGTAGAGCGAGCCCTCGGCCATCACCCGGTCGACGGCCAGGCCCAGCTGCTCGCGGATCTGGTCCGGGGCGATCTCGGGCACCGCCGGGTCGCCGCGGCGGGTCTCTGCCAGCAGCCTCTGGGCGTTCTCGATCGCGCGCTCGCCCCCTTTGACGGCGACATACATCGGATCAGCCCTCCCAGCGGGTGGTGCGCGGCAGGCCCAGCATCCGGTCGCCGCAGGTCAGCAGAAGGTCGACGCCCAGCGGATAGGCGGCGCCGTTGGCCGCCCAGTCCTCGCGGAACCAGGCCGGCAGGCCGGCGATGCGGGCGGGCTCGGCCGTGGCGATGCCGGGGCCTTTGAAGCGGCCCGCCTCCGGCCCGTCCAGCGCCGGCACCTCGACCACCAGCGTCGCCGAGCGGTCGGGGTAGCGGTCCTCGCCCAGAGCCAGGCCGCCGAGGCGCGGCAGGGACGCGGCGTCGGCGACGAGCAGGAAGGCGGCCCCGGCCGGGTCGGCGGCCAGCGGCGCACCGGTGTGGAAGCGCAGGAAGCTTTGCACCGCCGGAGTCGACAGGGCGGGATCGAGCCAGACCGGCGTGTCGAAATCGACCAAAGTCAGCGCCGCCGCCGCCATGGCGCGGCCGAGCGGGGCCGGCGCGGTGAGCGGTTCCGGGCAGGCGACCGGCCGTCCCGGCCGGGACATGGCGTCGAGCACGGCGCGGAACACCGACTGGCTGCCGAGAACCGGGTCGGCGAAGCCGGGCAGCAGCGCCGCGGCGTCCAGGATGGCGGTCATCGCGGATTCTCCCCCCGCACCATGGTGAAGAAGTCGACGCGGGTCGCCGCCGCCTTGCGCCGGGCCGCTGCCCGGGCTTCGGCCTGCGCTGCGCGCAGCGGCGCGATCAGCGCGGTCTCGACGGCCTCGCGCCGGTCGGTCTGCAGCAGGGCGTCGGCCCGCGCCGCGATCTCGGCATGGCGGCGGCCGCGGCCGGCGACATAGGCGGAGCCCAGCACCTCGCTGCCGTCCAACCGCACCGTGCAGCGCGTCACCGTCATCTCGCCGAGCGCGAAGGCCATGCCGTCGCCGCCGGCGCGGCCGCGCACCATCACCATGCCGGTCTCGGCCGGCCGCAGCGTGGTGAAGCCGGCCTCGTCCCCGAGATCGGACCACAGGCGCTGCAGCGTCGCCGGATCGGCCTTGGCCAGCACGGCCATCCAGTCCCGGCGCTGTTCATTTTTGTTGATCATAGGCTGATAGACCTATTGCCTATTCATCTAGTCATCCGTATGGTTAGATCATGGACGGGATTCGACGACGATCGCAAGTCGGGAAGGATGAAATTTGCGTGACGGGAATGGCATGACTGCGCATCCCTCGCTCAGCCGCGGTGCCGGCGTCGCGCTGTGGCGCCAGATCAGCGAGACGCTGGAACGGGAGATCCGCGCCGGCGTGCCCCCCGCCGGAGCCCGGCTGCCGACGGAGGCGGAGCTGTCGGAGCGGTTTGGCGTTAACCGCCACACGGTGCGGCGGGCGATGGCGGAGCTGGAGGAGCAAGGGCTGGTCGACGTCACCCAGGGGCGCGGCACCTTCGTCCATCTCGGAGCCATCGCCTATCTGATCGGCCGGCGCACCCGCTTCCACGAGAACATGAAGCGGGAGAACCGTGCCGCCCGGCTGGAGCTGCTGGAGGCGGCGACCGAGGCGGCCTCCGCCCAGATCGCGCGGGAGCTGGAGGTGCCGGCCGGGACGCCGGTGATCCGGCTGGACACCCGATCGCATGCCGACGGGCTGCCGCTGAGCTTGGCCAGCCACTACTTCCCCGCCGCGCGCTTCCCGGGGATCGTCGAGATCTTCCGCGAGACCGGCTCGGTGACCGCCAGCTTCGCCCGCCTCGGCGTCGCCGACTATACCCGCCGGCGCACCCGGGTCTCTGCCCGGCTGCCGGATGCGCGGGAGCAGCGGCTGCTCGAGATCACGCGGACCCGGCCGGTGATGGCGACCGAGGCGATCAATGTCGACGCCGAAGGCACGGTGGTCGAATTCGGCCTGTCCAGCTTCGCCAGCGACCGCATCCAGCTCGTCTTCGAGGGCTGACGAAAACGGAAAACCGGGCGGGAGGCTGCCCTCCCGGCCCGGCTCTTCCATCCCGCGGGGCGGTCGCTCCGAAAATCCCCGGCCGCCTTTGGGACGGACATGTGCGGCCGGGTCAGGTCCTGCAGGGCCGGCGAAGCGCCGGCCCGATGAGAGCCTAGTTCGCGCGGGCCAGCCGGCCGCTATGGCTGGTGGCCCGCTGCGGCTCGGCCGTCGCCAGGGCCGAGGCGTTGCGCGCATGGTGCCGCTGCAGCATCGGCCGCAGGATCAGCACCGCCGAGAAGGCCGCGATCAGATCCATCGCCGCGACGGTGTACAGCACCGTCGACCAGGTGCCGGTCGCCTCCATCAGCAGGTTGCCGAACGGCACCAGGAGGGCGGCGACGCCCTTGGCGCAGTACAGCACGCCGTAGATCTTGCCGAGATGCTTGGTGCCGAAGGTGTCGCCCGCGGTGGCGCTGAACAGCGAGTAGACCTCGCCCCACGCCAGGAACACCACGCCCGAGAGGATCAGGAACGCCCACGGGTTGTGGCCGAAGGTGCCGAGCGCGACGATGCCGAGCCCTTCCATGGCGAAGGCGATGAACATCGTCTTCTCGCGCCCGATATGGTCGGACACCCAGCCGAAGAACGGCCGGGAGATGCCGTTCATGATGCGGTCCAGCATCAGGGCGAAGGGCAGCGCCGCCATGGTGAAGAAGAACAGGTTCACCGGCATGTCCTTGACGCCCAGGTCCTGGGCGATGACGCCGAGCTGCGCGACCGCCATCAGACCGCCGGTGACGGTGCAGATGAACATGCCGAGCATGACGTAGAACACCGGGGTCTGCAGCGCCTCGCCCAGCGTGTAGTCACGCCGCACCTGGGCGACCTTGGTCGAATGCGTCACCTCCTCCTTGGCCGGCGCCCGCAGGAACCAGGCGGCACCGAAGATGATGGCGCCCTGGATCAGGCCGAACCAGAAGAAGGCCGCCTGGTACCCCGAGCCGGCGATGACGTTGGCGATCGGGATGATGGTCAAGGCCGAGCCGGCGCCGTAGCCGCCAGCGGTCAGGCCGACCGCCAGGCCGCGACGGTCCGGGAACCATTTCAGCGCGGCGTTGACGCAGGTGGCGTAGACGCAGCCGACGCCGATGCCGCCGATCGCGGCGCCGACATAGAAGCCGGTCAACGAGGTGGCGTAGGAGTTCACGATCCAGGACAGGCCGGTCATCACGCCGCCGACCAGCACCAGGGCCCGGGGGCCATACTTGTCGATGAAGTAGCCTTCGATCGGGGTCAGCCAGGTCTGGACGATGACGAAGATGGTGAAGGCGGTCTGGATCGCGGCGCGGCTCCAGCCATAGGTCTCCTGGATCTCCGGCACGAACAGGGTCCAGGCGTACTGGATGTTCGCGGCGGCGACCATGCAGACGATGCCGGCGATCAGCTGAATCCAGCGATTCGTCGGAGCCCTTCCCGTCCCCGCGCTCGCGTTGGAAATCGCACTCATGGCGATGGCTCTCCCAGTGTCTCGTTGCACTCGTTCGGCCGGTCGTTGATTGCCGGCGGTTCTTTGGCCTCCCGTGCCCTACCTCGGCGGCGGCTGCGGCATCGGGCCGGTCCTCCGGGGCCTCCGGAGAACCGGCCCTGCCTGATCCCGAGCCGTCGGGCAGGGCCTGCAAAGGCGTAGGGCGCTGAGCGCCAATCGAGTCATGGAGGAAATCCGGCGCTGAGCGCCGCTTGGGCATCGAAGCCGGGCCGACATGCCGCGTCGCCCGGATGCGCGATCGGCGACGGTGCGGGCCGACACTCTCTTCTTCGTCGGCGGGTCCGCCCACGACCAGTCATGATCGGCAGGATTCCAACTGGTATACAAAATGTAATATGTCTGAACCCGCCCGGTCATGCAACAGATTTGCAGCCGGGTCGAGAGGATCACGCCGTCTGCGTGATTTCGGGTGACCTCGCCTCGCCTGTCGTCAGGGCTTCCGCCATGCCGCGGGCGATCTCGCGCTCGCCCATGATCACGGCATCGGCGCCGAGCGTGCGCAGGTGCTCGACCTCGGCGTCGGAATGCGCCCGGGCGATGATGGCCATGCCGGGATTGGCGGCCCGGGCCTGGGCGACGATCTGGCCGGCCTCGAAGGCATTCGGGACGGCGACGGCCAACTGCCGGGCGCCCGGCAGGTTGGCCAGCGCCAGCACCTCCGGCACGGCGGCGTTGCCGATGATGGTCTCGATCCCGGCCTCGCGCAGCCGCGCGACCGGCTGGTCGGCATCCTCGATCACCAGGAAGGGCCGGCCGGCCGCCTGCAACGCCGCGCCGATCAGGCTGCCGACGCGGCCATAGCCGACCAGGACGACGTGATCCGCGAGCGCGGTCGGCACCGCCGGCTCGGCCAGCGTCGCTGCCTCGGCCGGGGGCGGCGCGTCGGGCGCTGCCGCGACCTCGGCCGGCGGCACCTCTTCGGACGGGGCGGCCGGGGCCGGCGCCGCACGCTCGAGCAGCGGCCGCAGCTTGCCGAAGGCAGTGAACACGACGGGGTTGAGCAGGATCGACAGGATCGCGCCGCCCAGGATCAGGTCTCGCCCTGCCTCCGGCAGCAGGCCGAGCTTCACGCCGAGCTCGGCGAGGATGAAGGAGAACTCGCCGATCTGCGCCAGGCTGGCGGAGATCAGGAGCGCCGTCGTCACCGGATGGCCGAACAGGCGGACGATGACGAAGGCGGCGACCGACTTGCCGATGACGATGATGAACACCACGGCCAGCATCGGCAGCGGATCACGCCACAGGCTGGTCGGATCGAACAGCATGCCGACCGAGACGAAGAACAGCACCGCGAAGGCGTCGCGCAGCGGCAGCGTCTCCTGCGCCGCGGCGTGGCTCAGCTCGGATTCGCTCAGCACCATGCCGGCGAAGAAGGCGCCGAGCGCCAGCGACACGCCGAACAGCTTGGCGGAGCCGAAGGCGACGCCCAGCGCGATCGCCAGCACCGCCAGGCGGAACAGCTCCCGCGATCCGGTGTGGGCGACGTAATGCAGCACCCAGGGGATCACCCGGCGGCCGACGACCAGCATGAGGGCGACGAAGGCGGCGACCTTCACCAGGGTCAGCACCAGGATGCCGCCGACGCCGAGGTCGAGGCCGAGGGAGACGGCGAGGGGGTCGGAACCGACATCCATGCCGCCATTGACCAGCCCGGCCAGGGCCGGCAGCAGGACCAGCGCCAGCACCATCGCCAGGTCCTCGACGATCAGCCAGCCGACGGCGATGCGGCCGCGCTCGGTCTCCACCAGCCGTCGTTCCTGCAGCGCCCGAAGCAGCACGACGGTCGAGGCGACCGACAGGGCGAGGCCGAAGACCAGGCCGCCGGCGACGGTCCAGCCGAGCATGAGGGCGAGGCCGAGGCCGAGCGCCGTGGCGAAGCCGATCTGGACCACGGCGCCGGGCACCGCGATCGCCCGCACCGACAGCAGGTCCTTCAGCGAGAAGTGCAGCCCGACGCCGAACATCAGCAGGATGACGCCGATCTCCGCCAGCTCCGGCGCCAGGGCCTGGTCGGCGACGAAACCCGGCGTGTGCGGCCCGACCAGGATGCCGGCCAGCAGATAGCCGACCAGCGGCGGCGCCTTCAGCCGGTTGGCGATGGCGCCGAACACGAAGGCGAGGCCGAGGCCGGCGACGATGGTGGCGATCAGGGGGGTGTCGTGCGGCATGGATGCGCCTCGGCCTCCGGAAGCAGAGATGGTCGGGGATGCATCGGCCGGGCCGACACGGTGCCTATCATTTATGAACGAAGGGGCCGATCACAACCTTTGATATGTGGCGTTACGAAATTTTCTCCGCCCACATGCCGGGCCGGCGCCGCCGGCCGTCAGCCCGGGCTGTGCCCGGCCAGGCGCGGCAGCAGCCGGGCCCAGCCGACCATGCCGTCGCGGAACCGCTCCAGCCGGAAGAACTCGTTCGGCGAGTGGTAGTCCTCATCCGCGGTCGAGAAGCTGAAGAACACCGTCTCGATCCCCAGGATACGCCGGAACACGGCGCCGATCGGGATGGTCGCGCCCATCGCCACCCGCAGCGGCGGCTGGCCGAACAGCTCGCCCAGCACCGCCTCGGTCAGCGCCAGCACCGGCTGGTCCGCCGGCAGGGAGAAGGCCGGCGAGCCCGGGCCGTGGCGGCGGATCTCCAGGCGATAGCCGGCCGGGGCGTGCCGCCGCAGATGCGCCTCGATCGCGGCGAACACCCGCTCCGGGTCCTGGCCGGCGACCAGGCGGCAGGAGATCTTGGCGCCGGCCCCGGCCGGGATCACCGTCTTGGTGCCGGGCCCGCCATAGCCGCCGGTAACGCCGTTCAGCTCCAGCGTCGGCTTCAGCCACTGCCGGACCAGCAGATCCTCGGCCGAGGGCAGCGGCTGGGGCACCGGCGCCCCGATCGCCTCGAAATAGCCCTGGGGATCGAAGCCGGAGGCGCGGATGGCGTCGATCAGCTTCGGGTCCGGCGGGGTGATGCCGTCATAGAAGCCCTCGACCGCGACTTCCCCGGCCTCGTCGTGCAGCGTCGACAGCAGCCGGGCCAGGGCCGGCAGCGGGTTGGGGGCGCTGCCGCCGTGCCGGCCGGAATGCAGGTCCTTGCCGGCGCCGTGCAGTTCCAGCTCCAGCGCCAGCATGCCGCGGCTGGCGACGGTGACGGTCGGCAGGTCGGGCCGCCACATCGCTCCGTCGGCCGACAGCACCACATTGGCGGCCAGCCGTTCGGCCTGCGCCTCGACCAGCGCCTCGAGATGGGCGCTGCCGCATTCCTCCTCGCCCTCGTAGAGGAACTTCAGGTTCACCGGCAGCCGGCCCTCGCGCTCCAGGAAGGCCTCGGCCACCAGGATCGGGATCAGCGACGGCCCCTTGTCGTCCGAGGCGCCGCGGGCATAGAGGCGGCCGTCGCGGATCTCGGGGTCGAAGGGCGGCGAGGTCCAGAGCCCGACCGGGTCGGGCGGCTGCACGTCGTAATGGCCGTAGACCAGAACGGTCGGGGCGCCCGGCGCATGGCACCATTCCGCCGTCACTGCCGGATGGCCGTCGGTCGGCAGCATCTCGACCCGCTCCAGCCCGGCCCGCGCCATGCGGTCGGCGACGAAGCGGGCCGCCCGCTGCACCTCCGGCGCATAGGCGGGATCGGTGCTGACGCTCGGGATCGAGCAGTACTGCTTCAGCTCCTCGACATGCCGCTCGAACCGGTCCAGCAGCAGGGTTTCAACCGCGCTCATCGTCTCCGTCCACGCATCGCCGCCGGCCGGCCGGCCGACTCGAAGCGAAGCACAGCACGGCGCGGCGATGCCGTCGACCCTGGCCGGACAGGCTTGCCAGAGCGCCCCCGGGCGACGATGGTAGCCCGGTCCCGAATCCCCTAGCCGATCGTCGATCCGACACACGCCGTCATCGCGACGGCCGCGCCCTTTCGGAGGATGGAGATGAAATACCTGCACACCATGGTCCGCGTCACCGACCTGGAGCAGTCGCTGCACTTCTACCGCGACCTGCTGGGCCTGAAGGAGACCCGCCGCAGCGAGAACGAGAAGGGCCGCTACACGCTGGTCTTCCTGGCCCCGCCCGGGCAGGAGGACGCGCCGATCGAGCTGACCTACAACTGGGACCCCGAGGTCTATACCGGCGGCCGCAATTTCGGCCACCTGGCCTACGAGGTCGACGACATCTACGACTTCTGCGACCGGCTGCAGAAGGCGGGCGTGACCATCAACCGGCCGCCGCGTGACGGCCGCATGGCCTTCGTTCGCTCGCCCGACAACATCTCGATCGAGATCCTGCAGAAGGGCGAGGCGAAGCCGCCGGCCGAGCCCTGGCTGTCGATGCCGAACACCGGCGCCTGGTAGTCCGGACGAGGGAACGAATGAAATCGGCGCCGTCGCTTCGCATCGCCGTCCTCGCGGCGCTGCTGTCGGGTTGCGCCGGCCAGGCCGTTCCCTCCCCCTCCGTCGCCGCGGCGGAGACGCCGCTGCGCTGGAAGGCGCTGCTGGTCGCCGCCGACGACGCCGAGCCGGTGTTCGACAACGGCGTCGACGCGCTGCGGCGCAGCCTTCAATCCTTCGGCATGGCGCCGGCCGATATCGTCGTGCTCAAGGCCGATGCCCGGCAGCCGGACGCGGTCGCGACCAAGGCGAATTTCGCCCGCGCCATGGCCGGTCTGGCCGGCACCGCCGGGACGGGCTGCTTCGCCTATCTCACCTCGCACGGCATCGAGGGCCGCGGGCTGTTCGCCGCCGCCGAGAATGCGGTGATCCCGCCGGCCTACCTGGCCCGCGCCCTGGACGGCGCCTGCGCCGGCCGTCCGACCGTCCTGGTCACCTCCGGCTGCTATTCCGGGATCTACAGCGACACGCCGGCGCTGACGACGCCGAACCGCATCGTGCTGACGGCCGCCCGGGCCGACCGGCCGTCCTTCGGCTGCGGCAGCGGCGACCGCTACACCTATTACGACCAGTGCTTCCTCGCCTCGCTGAAGGGGGGCGCCGCCTGGACCGCGATCGCGGCCGAGGTCTCCGGCTGCGTCGCCCGGCGCGAGCGGGCGAAGGACTTCCCGCCCTCGCAGCCGCAATCCGCCTTCGGCCGCGACGTCGCCGGGCTGACGGCCTTCTGAGGTCAGCCCCTCACCGGCCGCCGCATGAACAGGCGCGGGATGATGTCGATGCCCTTGGCGGCGATCATGTCGCGGATCGCGGCGAGGCCGGGGCCAAGCGCCTCGTCGGGCATCGGCAGGAAGCCGAGCCGGGCGTAATAGGGCGCGTTCCAGGGCACGTCGAGGAAGGTCGACAGGGTCAGCTCCGGCAGCCCGCGGTCGCGGGCGACGGCGTCGAGCCGCTCGATCAGGGCCGCCCCCAGGCCGCGGCGGGCATGGTCCGGATGGACGTCCAGCTCCTCGATATGCAGCGTGCCGTCGATCTCGCTGAAGAGGGCGAAGCCGACCGGCCGGTCGGCGGCGTCGGCCATGACCAAGAGCCGCCCTTTCTGCGCCCGCAGCAGCACCTCCTGCCGCTCCGCCGGGTCGAGCGCCGCGATCTGCGGGAGGCCGATGCCGCGGAACTGCGACGCTGCCGCGACCTCGATGGCGCGGACGGTCTCGACCTCCTCCGGGCGGCCCGGGCGGATGTGGTAGGACGCCGACGCCGTCATGCGCTGAGCTCGGCGCGCGGCCTGCCCTCCGCCGCGGCCTCGCCGGCGTAGGTGCCGGCGGCCAGCGCCAGATGGCGGTGCAGCAGCGCCGCCGCCCATTCGACCTCGCCGGCCTCCAGCGCGTCGAGGATCGCCAGGTGCTCGCGGCAGGACTGCTCGACCCGGCCCTGCGGCAGCTGCACGAAATCGGCGTATTCCTGCATCCGGCGCAGGGCGTTCTGCTGCCGCACTGCTTGCAGGAAGAAGCGGTTGCCGGACGAGGCCGCCAGCATCTCGTGGAAGGCGGTGTTGACCCGGAACCATTCGTCGGTGCCCACGCCCCCCGCGGCCCGGGCCAGGATGTCCTCATGCGCCCGGCGCAGCTGCTGCAGCCGGTCGCGGTCGACGCGGAAGCCGGGCTGCCGCAGCGCCGCGCATTCCACCACCATGCGGAACTGGTAGCTCTCGTTCACCGCCTCGTCGGTCTCCAGGCTGTCGACGAAGCGCCAGCCATGGCCGCGCTGGCGCTGCACCAGCCCTTCGGCGGCGAAGCGCATCAGCACCTTGCGGATCACGCCGCGCGACGCGCCGTAGCGCGGGATCAGCTCCGCCTCCGACACCTCCTGCGGCAGGCGGCCATTCGCCCGGTCGGTCATGATCGCGGCATAGACCGCCTCGCCCTCCGAGCGCGGGATCAGCCGGGCGATCTCGTCGCCCTCGGGCCGGCGCAGCACCACGAAGCCGCGGCCGGACGCCGCCTCCAGCACGCCCTGCGCCACCAGCAGGTCGAGCGCGCCGCGGATCGGCGAGCGCGACACGCCGAGCGTGCGGGCCAGAGCCTGCTCCGACACCCGCATGCCGGGCCCCCAGGCCTCGTCGCGCATCCGCTCGACGATCTGCCGGGCCAGTTCCAATTGCAGCGGGCTCGCCCGCTCCGCCGCTTCCGCCGCTGACACGCTGTGCTCCACGCTGTCCCTGCCCTCTCATGATAGCGATCGCGCGACGCGGGAAAAGGGCGTGCGGCGAGCGTGTAAAAATCTTTCGACTTCACAGCATGCCGCAGAAATGTGTTTTTCATATCCATAAAGCGCATTACGGTGTGACCATCCGATGACAACGGGTCCCCGATCATGACGCCCTTCCCCTTCGTCGACATCCACGGCACGCCGCGCGAGCGCGGCCGGCAATACGGCGCCGCCGCGGCCGACCGCACCCGCAAGAGCGTCGAGGTCTATGCCCGGCAGCTGCGCGATCTCGGCTACGACTGGGCGCAGATCCGCGGCTTCGTCGCCGACTTCCTGCCGAAGATGGACGACTTCGCGCCCGAGCTGATCGAGGAGATGCGCGGCATCGCCGAAGGCGCGGAGCTGGAGTTCGAGGCGGTGGCGCTGATCAACTGCCGCACCGAGGTGATGCAGCTGGCGCACCGGCGGAAGGGCCTGGTCGAGGACGATCCGGACGGCTGCACCGGCGCCGTGATCATGGGGTCGGCCAGCGCCGACGGCCAGCTGATCCACGGCCAGAACTGGGACTGGCGGGCGGAATGCGCCGAGACCGCGATCGTGCTGCGGGTGCGGCGCGAGGACGGGCCGGACGTGCTGACCTTCACCGAGGCCGGCGGCCTGGCCCGCAACGGGCTGAACGCGGTCGGCACCGCCATCACGGCCAATTATCTGGAATCCGACCGCGACTACAAGCTGGGGGTCGGCGTGCCGCTGCCGCTGATCCGGCGCAAGGCGCTGGAGCAGGAGCATTTCGCCCTGTCGATGCGGATCGTGGCGACGACGGCGAAATCGGCCTCGAACAACATGATCCTGAGCAATGCCGGCGGCTTCGCCATCGACTTCGAATGCGCGCCGGACGAGACCTTCCCGCTGTATCCGGAGGACGGCCTCCTGGTGCACGCCAACCACTGGCGCAGCCCGGTGGCTCTGTCGAAGCTGAAGGAGGCCGGGATCCCGAGCTCGCCCGAGAGCTACTACCGCGACTGGCGGGTGCAGCAGCATCTCCAGGCCAAGCGCGGCCAGCTGACCGCCGAGGACATGAAGGCCGCCTTCTTCGACGATTTCGGCGCGCCCTATGCCGTGTGCCGGCCACCGCGGCCGTCGATGCGGAACAACCTGTCGGCCACCGTCGCCATGGTGATCATGCGCCCGGCCGAAGGGATCATGGAGGTGGCGCCGCTGCCCGCCCTGAACCGGACCTTCACCACCTACTCGCTCGACCTGTCCCGCCGGACGAAGAACGCGGCCTAACGCGGTCCGGCTGCCCGTATCGCCTCAACACAGGGAGGCCCTGATGACCCGACTCTCGTTCCTTGTGCTCACGGCGGCGCTCGCCTCGACCGTCCCGGCCTGGGCGGCGCCGCCGTCCGACACCATCCGCGTGGCGCTGAACGGCGACCTGCGCTCGACCGACCCCGGCACCAAGCGCGACGACAACACCGATGCGGTGATCCTGCACGTCGTCGAAGGCCTGGTCGCCTATCGCGAGGACGCCACCGTCGGGCCGATGCTGGCCGACAGCGTCGCCGTCTCCGACGATGGCAAGACCTACACCTTCACGCTGCGCGACGGGGTGAAGTTCCACAACGGCGCGCCGATGACCTCGGCCGAGGTGGTGTGGAGCTGGAAGCGCTGGCTCGACCCCAAGACCGAGTGGCGCTGCCTGCCGGAGTTCGACGGCCGCGGCCGGATGAAGATCGAGGCGGTCGAGGCGCCGGACCCGAAGACCGTGGTGTTCAGGCTGAACGCGCCGAGCGCCCTGTTCCTGACCACCATGGCCCGGACCGACTGCGCCGAGGGCGCCGTGATCCATCCGGATTCGGTAGGCCCCGACGGCAAGTGGATCGCCCCGATCGGCACCGGCCCGTACAAGCTGGAGAAGTGGGAACCCGCACAGTACGTGCTGCTGAAGCGCTTCGCCGATTATGCCTCGCGCGGCGGCGAGCGCGACGGCTATACCGGCGGCAAGCAGGCGCTGGCCGAAACCGTGCGCTTCAACATCATCGCCGACCCGGCGGCGGCGAAGACGGCGCTGCTGTCCGGCGACATCGACCTGGTGCCCGACGTCAGCATCGCCGACAAGCAGGAGATCGACGGCCAGAAGGGCGTGCGCACGGAGCTGGCGCAGACCCTGTCGATGAGCGCGATCCTGATCCAGACGCGCGATCCGCTGCTGAAGGACGTGCGCATCCGCAAGGCTCTGGCGCTGGCGATCGACAACACGCAGATCGCCCAGGCGGTGACCCAGGGCACGTCGCCGCCCAACCCTTCCGTCATCCCGAGCGCCAGCCCGTACCACACCGCGGTGGAGGAGCAGGGCTACACGCCGAATGTCGAGGAGGCGAAGAAGCTCCTCGCCGAGGCCGGCTACACCGGCCAGCCGATCAAGATGCTGGTCAACCGCAAGTACCAGAGCGTCTACGACACCGCGATCCTGGCCCAGGCCCTGGCGCAGCAGGCCGGCATCAACATCGAGCTGGAGGTGCTGGACTGGGGCGCCCAGCTGGACCGCTACACCAGCGGCCAGTACCAGACCATGTCGTTCAGCTACTCCGCCCGCATGGACCCGGCGCTGAGCTACGAGATGGTCTCGGGCCCCAAGGACACGCAGCCGCGCAAGGTCTGGGAGAACCCGGAGGCGCTGAAGCTGATCCAGGACGCGATGGTGACCAGCGATCCGAAGCAGCGCCAGGCGATCTTCGACAAGCTGCACCAGATGCAGATCGCGGACGTGCCGCTGATCGTGACCTATAACGGGGCCGAGATCGCCGCCGTCTCCGACCGGCTCGAGGGCTACAAGCCCTGGGCGGCGTCGAAGCCGCGGCTGTGGAACGTGGCGATCAAGAACTGAACCGGCCCTGCCGGGGGAGGCCGCGATGCTTCGCTTCCTGCTGCAACGCCTGGGCATGGCGGTGCCGACGCTGCTGATCGTCGCCGTCACCGTCTTCGCCCTGATCCGCCTGATCCCGGGCGATCCGGTGACGCTGATGCTGGGCGACATGGCGGACCCGTCCGCCGTCGCCGACCTGCGCCGGTCGCTCGGCCTCGACCAGCCGATCCCGGTGCAGTTCCTGTACTGGCTCGGCCATGTCCTGTCGGGCGATTTCGGCACGTCGATCAGCACCGGCCAGGCGGTGCTGCCGCTGATCCTGGACCGGTTCTCGGTCAGCGCCAGCATCGTGCTGGTGGCGGTGGCCCTGGCCAGCCTGGTCGCGGTGCCGGCCGGCATGGTCGCCGCCTGGCGCCAGGACAGCCCGCTGGACCTCGCCGTGATCTCCGGCGCCACGCTGCTGCTGTCGATCCCGAGCTTCTGGCTGGGCCTGATCCTGCTGCTGCTGTTCGGCCTCAAGCTCGGCTGGCTGCCGGTGATCGGCTATGTCCCCTTCGCCGAGAATGCCGGGGCGGCCCTGGTCTACATGATCATGCCGGTGGCGACGCTGGTGCTGGTCGAGACCGGGGTGATCATCCGCATGGCCCGGGCCAGCACGATCGAGGTGATGCGGCTGGAGTACATCACCCACGCCCGGGCCAAGGGCCTGTCGGAGGGCGCGGTGCTGTGGCGGCACGCCTTCCGCACCGCCTTCGCCCCGACCTGGACGCTGATCGGGCTGATGCTGGGCAACCTGCTGGGCGGCATCGCCGTGGTCGAGACCGTGTTCACCATCCCCGGCCTCGGCCGGCTGCTGGTCGATTCGATCTACGCCCGCGACTATCCGGTGGTGCAGGGCTGCCTGCTGTTCGTCGCCGGCATCTATGTCGTGGTCAACCTGTTCGTCGACCTCCTCTATCCCCTGTTCGACCCGCGGGTGACGGCATGAGCGTGCAGGCCCATTCCCCCTCCTCCGTCGCCGGGCCGCGGCGGCGGATCCGCGCCAATGCGGTGATCGGCGGGCTGATCATCGGCGTGCTGGTCGCGACCGCCCTGGTCAGCGCGGTGTGGACGCCCTACGACCCGCTGAAGATCGACATCCTGTCGCGCTTCAAGCCGCCCTCGGCCGCGCATTGGCTGGGCACCGACGAGTTCGGCCGCGACGTGCTGAGCCGGGCGATGAGCGGCGCCGCCACCAGCAGCTGGATCAGCCTCCTGACGGTCGCCACCGCGGTGACGGGCGGCACCCTGATCGGCGTGCTGACGGGGTATCTGCGCGGCTGGGTCGACCGCGTCATCATGATGTTCAACGACGCCCTGCTGGCCTTCCCCGGCATCCTCCTGGCGCTGGGCATCATGGCGGTGCTGGGCGCGAACAAGTACGGCATCATCCTGGCCCTGGGCCTCGCCTACATGCCCTCGGTCGTCCGCGTGGTGCGCGGCACGGTGCTGTCGATCCGCGGCCGCGAATTCGTCGAGGCGTCGCAGGTGATGGGCAATTCCGAGCTGTTCACCATGGCCCGGCACGTGCTGCCGAACTGCATCGCGCCGCTGACCGTGCTGGCCACCAGCATGTTCGGCTGGGTGCTGCTGTCGGAGAGCGCGCTGAGCTTCCTCGGCCTCGGCGTGCCGCCGCCGGCCGCGACCTGGGGCAACATGCTGGCCGCCAGCCGGCCCTATATCGGCACCTCGCCCTGGCTCGGCATCTTCCCCGGCCTGTGCATCTCCCTCACCCTGCTCGGCATCAACCTGTTCGGCGACGCGATCCGCGACCGCCTCGACCCCAGGATGCAGCGATGAGCCCCCTCCTCTCGGTCGAGCACCTGAGCATCCGCGCCGGCGATGGCGGCCCGGTGGTGGTCGACGACCTCAGCTTCGCCCTCCCGGCCGGCGAGATGCTGGCGCTGGTCGGCGAATCCGGCAGCGGCAAGACCATGGCGGCGCGCGCCGTGCTGGATCTGCTGCCGTCGCCGATGCAGCGGATCGGCGGGTCGGTCCGCTTCGACGGCCAGGATCTTGCGGCGCTGACGCCCAAGGCCCTGCGGAAGATCCGCGGCGCCCGCATCGGCATGGTGTTCCAGGAGCCGATGGTGTCGCTGAACCCGGCGATGACCATCGGCCGGCAGATGGCCGAGGCGCTGAAGCTGCATCTGCGCCTCCCCGACGCCGAGATCCGGCGCCGCAGCCTGGCGATGCTGGAGCGGATCCGCATCGCCGACCCGGAGCGGTGCCTGTCGGCCTATCCGCACGAGTTCTCCGGCGGCATGCGGCAGCGGATCATGCTGGCCTCGGTGATGCTGACCAAGCCGGCCCTCTTGATCGCCGACGAGCCGACCACGGCGCTGGACACGCTGGTGGCGCGCGAGGTGCTGGACCTGATGGTCGAGCTGACGCGAGAGAACGGCACCGCGGTGCTGATGATCAGCCACGACCTGGCGATGGTGGCCCGCTACGCCCGCCACGTGGTGGTGCTGCAGCGCGGCCGCGCCGTCGACGGCGGGCCGACGGAACAGGTGCTGCTGAGCCCGCGCGACGACTACACCCGCAAGCTGCTGGACGCCCTGCCGAAGCGCGGACCCGCGCGGCCGCCGGTGGACCAGAGCGCGCCGCTGATCGCGGTCGAGGAGGTCACCATCGACCATGCCGGCCGGCAACGCCTGTTCTCGCGCACCCCGCCGAAGCGGGCGGTGGACGGGGTCAGCCTGGCGATCCATCCCGGCGAGACGGTGGCGCTGGTCGGCGGCAGCGGCAGCGGCAAGACCACGCGGGGTCGCGCCATCGTCGGCCTGCTGAAGCCGACGGCCGGCCGCATCCTGTTCCGCGGCCGGGACGTCCATGCGGACCGGCACGATGCGGCGGCGCGGGACCATCGGCTGAACTGCCAGATGATCTTCCAGGACCCCTACTCCTCGCTCGACCCGCGGATGAAGATCGGCGCCATCGTGTCCGAGCCGCTGCGGCTGGCGCCGGAGATGAACGCTGCGCAGAAGGCGGACCGGCTGGCCGAGACCCTGGCCGATTGCGGGCTGTCGCCGGACCACGCCCGGCGCTATCCGCACCAGCTGTCGGGCGGCCAGCGCCAGCGCGGGGCGATCGCCCGGGCGATCATCCGCCGCCCGGCCTTCGTCATCGCCGACGAGCCGGTCTCGGCGCTGGACATGACGGTGCAGAAGCAGATCCTGGAGCTGTTCCGGGCGCTGCAGGACCGCTACGGCTTCGCCTGCCTGTTCGTGTCGCACGATCTGGGCGCAGTCGAGCAGGTGGCGGACCGGGTGGCGGTGATGCAGGCGGGGAAGATCGTCGAGGCCGGGCCGCGCGACACGGTGTTCGACCACCCGCAGCACGACTACACCCGCGAGCTGCTGGCCGCGGCCCCGGCCCTGCACCGGCTGGACGGCGGCGGCTTCGAGCTGAAGGGCCGGCGCATCGCGGCAGCTTGAGAGACCGCCTGTAAATGCGCTGGCGCGGCCGTCTGATGGCGGTTTCTGCGCTCCAGTTCTCGAAACCACCACCAGCCGACTCACACCAGCGCATTTCCAGACGGTCTCTGCGGGCTCGCGCAGCGAGACTGGGTGAGGGCGGGTCCCGGCCTCGACAAAGCCCCCTCACCCGGAGGCGCAAGCGCCTCCGACCTCTCCCGCCAGGCGGGAGAGGCAAAACACTCGGTTCTCTGACATCAAAGGCATCTCGCGCGACGAACCGCACACTCATCCCGTGTCCGGCGGTTTCGGCTTGCGGCGGCCGGCGCCGACCGGGCGGGGCTCGGGCGGATCCGCAGGCGGGGCGTCCTCGCCGTCCTGCGGCGGCAGGAAGCCGAGCTCCTCCATCGCCTCGTCGGCCATCTCCAGCCACTGCTCCACCCGCACCGGGTAGCCCCAGCGCCGGCACAACGCCGCCACCGCCACCTCCGGCCGGCTGGCCTCGATCAGCTCCACCACCTCCGGCCGCTCCAGCCGCTCATGCATCTCGGCTTCACGGCGGTCGGCCTCCTCGCCGTCCTCGGACACCTCATAGGCCGCCGCCATCATCGCCAGCTGCACCCGCAGCCCGTGCCAGTCCTCCTGCGCCGCCTCACGCTGCGCCGCCGCCTTGCGCTTCTCCTCCGCCTGCCGCGACAGCTTGTCCTTCAGCAGCAGGGTCAGGCGCACGGCGCGGGCGGCGACAGCGAATCTCTGGCAGTAGTCGACGCCGGGCTGCGGCGCCTCCACCGCTTCGGTGCGGGTGGCTTCGGCGATCTCCATGCCCATCTCGACCAGCCGGTCGAGCACGCGCAGATCCGCCGCCCGCTCCCCTTCGGGAGCGGCCGCCCGGTCCAGGTCCTGGTCGGTCTGCGTCGCGTCCATGGAACATAGCATGAACACGATGCGAAACTAAAGCTAGTGTACATCTTGTTCACCCCGGACCGCCGTGGCGCCGGCTCTCCGGTGAGGCTGGACAGGACCCACATCGCCCGCTTGCCGACCCGCCCCCGGGCAGGATCCGTGGCACCGGCCCCTTGACTCCACCGCATCATGCAACATGTATAGTTACATGAAACGCGACAGCCGATTGTCGGGCGTGCTCCATGTCCTGCTGCACATGGCGGAGCTGGATCGCCCCGTGACCTCCGAGGTCTTGGCCAAGGCCATGACCACCAACCCGGTGGTGATCCGGCGGATCATGGCCGGGCTGCGGGACCAGGGCTATGTCCGGTCGGACAAGGGGCATGGCGGCGGCTGGAGCCTGGCCTGCGACCTGTCGCGGGTGACGCTGCGCGACGTCTACGATGCGCTCGGCCGCCCGTCCCTGCTGGCCCTCGGCAACCGCACGGAGTCGCCCGGCTGCCTGGTCGAGCAGGCGGTCAATGCGGCCCTCGGACAGGCCTTCGACGAGGCCGAGACGCTGCTGCTCTCGCGCCTCGGCGACGTGACGCTGGCGATGCTGAGCGCCGATTTCCACGCCCGCCTCGTCGCCCGCGGCGGATCCCACGACCTGGAGACTGTTCATGCGACATGACGCCATCGTCATCGGCGGCAGCTTCGCCGGCCTTACCGCGGCGCTGTATATCGCCCGGGCCAGGCGCTCGGTCCGCGTCATCGACGCCGGGGCGCCCCGCAACCGCTTCGCCGCGCATTCGCACGGGGTCTTCACCCAGGACGGCAGCGACCCGCGCGCGATGATCGCCACCGCGCGGTCGCAGGTCGCGGCCTATCCCACCGCCGCCGTGATCGAGGGAAAGGCCGTCGAGGCGGCGCGGGAGGCGGACGGCTTCTCGGTCCGGCTGGAGACGGGCGAGGTGCTGGAAGGCGCCCGGCTGGTGCTGGCCTTCGGCCTGTCGGACGAGTTGCCCGCCATTCCCGGGCTGGCCGAGCGCTGGGGCGTCTCGGTGCTGCACTGCCCCTATTGCCACGGCTTCGAGTTCGGCGGCCGGCCGCTCGGGGTGCTCAGCACCTCGCCGATGTCGGCGCACCAGGCCATGCTGATCGCCGAATGGGGGCCGACGACGCTCTATCTCGACGGCGGCCCCGAGCCCGACGAGGAGTCGGCGGCCGAGCTGCGGCGGCGCGGCGTCGCCGTCGAGCCGGCGCCGGTGCGGGCCCTGCACGGCGACGGCGCCGGCCTGTCCGCGGTGGAGCTCGGCGACGGCAGGACGGCGGCGGCGGATGCGCTGTATCTCGCCCCGCGCACACGGCTGAACAGCGGCATCGCGCAGCAGCTGGGCTGCGAGCTGGAGGACGCCCCCACCGGCCCGATCATCCGCACCGATCCGCAGAAGGCGACCACGGTGCCGGGCGTCTTCGCCGCCGGCGACATCACCCGCGGCGCCCACAACGCGACCTGGGCGATCAGCGACGGCGTCATGGCCGGAACCGCCCTGCACCGCTCGCTGGTGTTCTGAGCGCCGATGAAGGGCGGCGCCGGCCGCGGCGGCAAAAAAAGACTAGAAGAAGGTGTCGAGAAACGCCGCCGCCCCGTCCGAGAGGCCGATGATCTTGTTCGTGGCCTGGCGGTACAGCTTGAAGTTGAGCTCGGTCCCCGGCCGGCCGTCATACCAGTCGGTGAGAGGCCTCAGCTCGCGTCGCCCCAGCGGCCGCCCGGCCAGCGCGGTGCGTCGGATGGAGACGGTCACCCGCGGCGTCTGCCGGGCAACGCCGGGGACCCCGGCGACCGCCTCGGCAGCGGTGACGACGCCGCGCGCGACCAGGCCCTGCCCGCCCTCGGTCTCGCTGGCGAACAGGAAGATCGTGTCGCCCGCGGCGACGTGCCTGCCGCGATACATGGTCTTCTGCGCGGCGAAGGCGAATGTCTCCGCCCGCGGATCGCGGATCGCGGCCTTGATCGCGTAGGCCATGCTTCCCCTCGCCCTCAGGGGTCGAAGATCGCGCCGGGTGGCGATCGTCGCCGAGCCGCCGCGGCGCGAGGGTATCGCCACCCGCCCCGATCCGGCAACCGGCCGGCTTCAGCCGAGCCGCATCGACAGCTCGACATCCTCGGCGAAGGGCGTGGACAGGTAGCCGCCGGCGGGCGAGCGGACACGCGCCAGGTAGTCGGGGCTGTCGTCGGCATTGTCGGCGACGACGAAGGCCCCCGGCCTGAGGCGGCCCTCGACCAGGTCCAGGATCTCGGGATAGAGCGCCTTGGCGCCGTCGAGCAGCAGCAGGTCGATCGTGTCTGGGAGGTCGGTGCGCAAGGTCTGCAGGGCGTCCCCCTCCCGGATCTCCACCAGGTCGAGGAGCTCGCCGGCCGTCAGGTTGGCCCGGGCCCGCGCCGCCTTGGACGGCTCGAACTCGGTGGTGATCAGGCGGCCGCCGCCATTGTCCCGCAGGGCCGCGGCGAGATGCAGGGTCGAGATGCCGAACGAGGTCCCGAACTCGACGATCATCCGCGCGCCGCAGCCCCGCGCCAGCATGTAGAGCAGCGCGCCGGTCTCCCGCGAGACGGCGAGAGGGAAGTCCTTCAGGCGCCCGTACAAGTCGAGATAGCCGGTCCTGCTCCGCATCAGGCGCTCCCGCTCCTCGGCGGAGAGGTCGGCCATCGCGGGGCTCGCCGCCGGCGACGCCGCATCGTCCTCCGCGAAGAGGCGGTCCAGCAGCGGCGCGAGCGGGGTGGTGGTCAGGGTGGTCATGCCGGTCTCCGGTCCATAGGGGTGCGTTCCTTGTGCCGGACGAGGAATACGACTAATTCGTCAGGTTCCCTATTCGCGTTGCCGCGCCCCCTGATGACCGACCGCCGAAGCGTCCGGATCTCCTCGCGAAAGCAGCCCCAGCAGGCCCGTTCGGCCGAGCTGGTCGCCGCGATCCTGGAGGCCGCGGTTCAGGTTTTGGCGAAGGAAGGCGCCCCACGCTTCACCACGGCGCGGGTGGCGGAGAGGGCCGGCGTCAGCGTCGGGTCGGTGTATCAGTACTTCCCGAACAAGGCGGCGATCCTGTTCCGGCTGCAGAGCGACGAGTGGCGGCAGACGACGGAGCTGCTGCGCGGCATCCTCGAGGACGTCGGCAGGCCGCCGCCCGAACGCCTGCGGGCCCTGGTCCACGCCTTCATCCGCTCGGAATGCGAGGAGGCCGGGATCCGCCTGGCGCTCAGCGACGCCGCCCCGCTCTACCGCGACGCGCCCGAGGCGCGGGAGGCGAGAGCGTCGGGGGACGGCATCGTCCAGGCCTTCATGCGGGAGGCGCTGCCCGACGCCCCGGTGGCGACGCGCGAACTGGCCGGCGACCTGATCACGACGACGCTGAACCAGGTGGGAAAGCGCTTCTCGGAGACGCCTCGGACCCCCGCGGAGATCGCAGCCTATGCCGACGTCATGGCCGACATGTTCTGCGCCTATCTCGCAGGCCTCGCGCACGCCTGAGGTGGGAGCGCGGCACCGCCTGATGACGGTCCTGGCCGTCCGGGGAGTCCAGTCGGCACCATGCCGCCGAGATCTACGCCCTACCCGCCCTGGGCCAGGGTGTAGACGTCCTCGCCGTAGCGGATGCCGCCGGTGGTGTCGGGATAGGCCAGGTAATAGGTCATCCGCACCGGGATCCGGCTGGGCACCCGGGCGAAATGGGTCTTGCCGGTGGCGATCGCGGCCTCCACCGCCGGGATGTCGGTGCCCAGCACCCAGGCGGCGAGGCCGAGATAGTTCTCGACCCGGATGCAGCCATTCGACACCGCCCGGTTGTCGGTGGCGAACAGGCGCCGGTTGTTGGTGTCGTGCAGATAGATCGCCTGGTCGTTGTCGAGCTCGAACTTGAGCAGGCCGAGCGCGTTGTCGTCGCCCGGCGGCTGCCAGAACTTCCAGCCCATGGTGCCGACCATGTCGGGCGGCACCTGGGCCGGGTCGAAGGTCTGGCCCTCCGGCGTCTTCACCACCACGCCGTGCTTGCGCATCTCGGTGTACTGGCCGGCCGCCATCAGGGCCTTGTACTTCTTGGTTAGGCCGGGCGGCACGGTCCAGTCCGGGTTGTACTTGACCGCGATCATGTTGGACTGGATCAGCGGCGTCTGGGTCAGGGGCGAGCCGACCACGGCGCGGGTGCGCAGCACCTCGACCCCGTTCTCGAAGGCGATGATCTCGGCCGTCGGCACGTTGACCGTGATCGACTTGCCGCGCGCCGGCGGAGGCTGCCAGCGGGCCAGGGTCTGGCGCAGCGACGCCGCCTCGTCCGCCGGGGTGAAGTTCAGCGCCCGCAGGGTGCGGCGGCCGACAACGCCGTCGTCGCGCAGCCCCCAGCGCGACTGCAGCAGCTTCACCCGCTGGGTCAGCGCCTCGTCATAGACCAGGGTGGCCGGCGCCACCGGGCCGATCAGCTCCGGCTCCGCCGTCGTCACGGCGGTCGCGGGGACCGCCTCGGATTGGGCAGGCTCGGCCGCCGCGGGCGCCGCGGCTTCGGGCAGCGCCACCCCCATGGCGTCGAGCCGCTGGCGCAGGAGCGGCACGCGCGGGTCGACGGCGCTGGGCTTGATGGTCCCGAGGGGAATGGCCGATGGCGCCGCGGCCAGCTCGGCCTCCGCCCGCTCCAGCGCCTGGCGCAGCTGGGCGTGGATCTTGTCCTCCGGCGGCACCGGCGTCGGCTTGGTCGCGGCCGTCGCGACATGCGGCGCCAGCGCCAGCGCCAGAACCAAGGCCCACCGAATCATCATCTGCCCCTTCGCTCGCCCCGCCGATCTTCCGGTCGGGCACATGCTTCCTTGCGGCCGGAATCGACCGCTTCGCCGCGCCGCGGTCAAGCCTTTCGACACGTGTCGGAGCAGGCATCATCGCCGCAGCGGTCCCGCCGGCGAACCGCAATCGCTGCACGCCACCGTTGCGCCGGACGCCCCGATCGGACGAGATGTTGCGGAAGGCCGCACAACGGCACGGAGCGTGGCGGATGCCGGGGATGGATCAGGCGGAGAGGAAGCGCGATCAGGCGGCGCGGGCGGCATGGCTGTCCTATGTCTCGGGCCTGACCCAGGACGAGATCGCCCGGCGGCTGAACGTCTCGCGCATGGCGGCGCAGCGCCTGCTGGCCTTCGCCGCGCAGGAGGGCATGGTCAAGGTCCGCATCGACCATCCGATCGCCGCCTGCATGGAGCTGGGCGAGCGCATCGCCCGCCGCCACGGTCTGCGCTTCTGCGAGGTGGTGCCGGCCGACCCGGTGGCGCCGGCCCAGCCCAACCTGCCGGCGCTGGCGATCGCCGGCGCCACCTGGATCGAGCGGCTGGTCGACACCGACACGCCGCTGGTGATCGGCGTCGGCAACGGCCGCAGCGTGCGCGCGGCGGTGGAGGAGATGGCGTCCTCGCCGCGGCCGCAGCACCAAGTGGTCTCGGTCACCGGCAACATCGCCCGCGATTCCTCCTACAACCCGTTCGACGTGGTGATGCGCCTGGGCGACCGGCTGGGCGCGCAGCGCTACCTGATGCCGGCGCCGCTGATCGCCGAGAGCGCCGAGGACCGCAAGGTGCTGGAGGAGCAGAAGCCGTTCCGCGAGATCATGGCGCTGGCGGCGCGGGCCGACGCGATCCTGATCGGCATCGGCCAGCTCGACGACAGCGCGCCGGTGCTGCACGACAAGGTGATCAGCCGCGCCGAATACGAGGCGCTGCGCCAGGCCGGCGCGATCGGCGAGGTGCTGGGCAACTTCCTCGATTCGGAGGGTCGGGTGCTGCCCTCGCCGCTGCGCGACCGGGTGGTCGGGCTGCCGCTCGACGCCGTCGCCCGGCGCCCGGCCGTCGCCATCGCCGGCGGCGCGGTCAAGGTGCCGGCGATCCGCGCCGTGCTGACCCGCGGCCTGCTGCAGGGGCTGATCACCGACGAGACCGCGGCCTCGGCGCTGGTGAGCCTGGGCTAGCCCGCCCGGCTCGGCACCGGATGGCGCGGTTCGTAGAGGCCGAGCCGGCCGCCGCCCGGCAGGTGGATGGCGGACAGAAGGCCCCAGCCCTCGTCGCTGACCGGCGCGCAGTCGACGCCCTTCTTGCCCAGCCGGGAGATCTCGGCCGTCAGGTCGTCGCACATCAGGAAGACCTCGTGCCGGTCGTTGGCCTCGGCGGGATGGCAGGCAATCTCGGCGGGCGGCGCCGCGAAGATCAGCCATCCGTCGCCGGCATCGACCGAGGCCAGGCCGAGGACGTCCCGGAAGAAGGCGCGGTCCGCCTCGGCGTATCGGGTGTAGATCACGACGTGAAGACCGGTCAGCATCGGTCCCTCCATCGATGGATGGCGCATGCCCATTCAACCGGCCCGCCGGGATCGATGTTCCGCCCGCCCGGCGTCGATGCGGCGGCCGGTGGCATGCGCCGCCCCTCAGCGGAACCGCTGCGGCGGCGCCTGGATCACCGGTGCGGCCGCGTCCAGGATGGCGCGCCGGTCCCCGGTCAGCGGCGGGTAGATGCGCTGGCGGTTGATGACCTGCTTGGTCTGCTTCGCGGCCGCGCCCTGCGCCACCACCTGCCGGTCCCAGCCTTCGGTGTAGACGGCGCCCCATGAGCCGAGGTCGAGGATGGTGGTGTACCAGTCGATCCGCATCGGCAGCAGCGGCCGGCCGAGCAGGTCGGCGACCGCATTGTAGCCGCCGAAGCGGCCCATCGGCCGGCCATGCTGGCACGACATCACCGAGGCGTGACTGCCGTCGACCATCGCCCGCGCCGAATCGCCGACGGCGAACTCGGCGTCGAGGCCGATGATCTTCAGGGTCGGACCGACCGGCAGCCGGCCCAGCCGGTCGCGATCGACCGGGAACTGGGCGGTCAGCGAGCTGGCCCGCATACCGGCGCACCAGATCACGGTCGCGGCCGGGATCGCCTCTCCGGTCGACAGCGTCGCGCCGCCCGCATCGATGGCGGCCACCGACACGCCCATCCGCGTCTCGACGCCGAGCGCGGCCAGGGCGGTCTCGATCACCGGCCGGGCGCTGTCGCCCATGTCGGAGCCGACCTGCGGCGCGCGGTCGGCCAGGATCACCCGGCCCGCCGTCCGGAGCCGGCCCACCATCTCGGTCGCGACCTCGATGCCGGTCAGGCCGGCGCCGACGACCAGGACGGTGTCGCGCCCCGGCGCGGCGGGACGCCCGCCCAGCCCAGCCAGATGGTCGGCGAGGCGGCGGGCGCCGGCGAAGGTGTCGACGTCGAAGCCGTGCTCGGCCAGTCCCGGAACCGGCGGGCGGACGAGGCAGCTGCCGAGCGCGAAGACCAGGCGGTCATAGGGCAGCGCCGGCCCCTCCCCCGAGACAGCGACGCTGCGCCGCGCGAGGTCGATGCCCGTCACCTCGCCCTCGACCCGGCGGACGCCGATCGGGTCGAGCACCGAGGCCAAAGGCACGCGGATCGCATCGAGATCGGCCTCGTAGTTGCGCACGCGGATGCAGTGCCAGGCATCGCGGTTAACCAGCGCCACCTCGACCCGGTCGGGCCCGATCCCGAATTCGTCGAGCGCCCGCGCCGCCCCGGCCGCGGCCCACAGCCCGGCGAACCCCGCGCCCAGGATCAAGATGCGCTGCATCCCCCCGCCCTCGCCCGCCGGTCCGGCCGGAACCCTAGGACCGGCCCGGGCCGGAGGCAACGCCGCCCTTCGGCTGAACGCGGGAGATCAGTCCCAGCTGAGCGCGCCGCCGTTCTGGTATTCGATCACCCGGGTCTCGAAGAAGTTCTTCTCCTTCTTCAGGTCCATCGCCTCGGACATCCAGGGGAACGGGTTCTCGGCCTCGGTGAAGACCGGGGCCAGGCCCAGCTGGGCGCAGCGGCGGTTGGCGATGACGTGCATGTACTGCTCGCATAGCGCCGCGTTCAGGCCGAGGAAGCCGCGCGGCATGGTGTCCCGGCCGTAGGCGGCCTCGAGCTCCGCCGCCTCGGCCAGCATCCGCCGCAGCTCCTGCTGGAACTCCGCGGTCCAGAGATGCGGGTTCTCGATCTTGATCTGGTTGATGACGTCGATGCCGAAGTTCAGATGGATCGACTCGTCGCGCAGGATGTACTGGTACTGCTCGGCGATGCCGACCATCTTGTTGCGCCGGCCGAGCGACAGGATCTGGGCGAAGCCGGTGTAGAACCACATGCCCTCGAACACGACGTAGAAGGCCACCAGGTCGCGCAGGAAGGCCTGGTCCGCCGCCGGCGTGCCGGTCTTGAAGGACGGGTCGGACAGGTTGCGGGTGTAGTCCAGCGCCCAGGCCGCCTTGTCGGTGATCGACGGCACCTCGCGATACATGTTGAACAGCTCGCCCTCGTCCAGGCCCAGGCTGTCGACCACGTACTGGAAGGTGTGGGTGTGCACCGCCTCCTCGAAGGCCTGGCGCAGCAGGTACTGCCGGCATTCCGGGTTGGTCAGGTGGCGGTAGATCGCCAGCACGATGTTGTTGGCGACCAGCGATTCCGAGGCGGCGAAGAAGCCGAGGTTGCGCTTCACCGCCCGGCGCTCGTCCTCGGTCAGCCCGTCGCGCGACTTCCACAGCGCGATGTCGGCCTGCATCGAGACCTCGGTCGGCATCCAGTGGTTGTTGCAGCCGGCCAGGTACTTCTCCCACGCCCAGCGGTACTTCATCGGCAGCAGCTGGTTGACGTCGGCGCGGCAGTTGATCATCGCCTTGTCGTCGATGCTGACCCGGCCGCCGGACCGGTCGATGGCGCCGAGGCCGGTGGCGTCGCCCGCGAGATCGGCTGCGGACGCGTCGGCCCGCTTCACCCGGATCGGCGCGGCGGGGGTGTCGGACCAGTCGAGCATGGTCATGGGTCTGGGCTCACGGTTGTGATGGTCGGGGTCCTCGGCTCGGCACCGTGAACGTCGAGGTCTCGGGCGGCGACGCAGGGTCGATGACCCTACAAGATGTTGCCGAATGCGGCAAGTGTCGCGCTAGGTGTTGTGGCGCTGGGATCCCGAGACCGCGGCCGGCCGGCCCCGAGGCGCCCCTGCCGCCCGAAGCCCCGCCAGGCGACGCGAAATCTTCCGCATCGTCCAGGTTTCCCGAGATCCCGCCGAAGCCGGCGATCGGAATCGCGACGACAACCAGGTTGCAAAAGAAAAGTAAGTCATATTGTCAAGACAACAGCCTTGTCTCAAATGACATATCCTGGCGCCTTCAAGGCATCTCGCGATTTTGAATCTAATTTCAGATAATCTCCAAAATATCGAGACGCCCTTCTCGGCAACATCCGGCCCGTGCTCTGGACAGCACTCGTATGCACACCAACGAAGGATCCGGATTCAACCGGAAGCGAAAGCATTTTTTGATTGCGGCGGCCGCTACATTGCCGAAGGATGACGGCCAGAGGTGCGCAGACAGTCGAGATGCTGAATCGCGCTTCACCTCTCGTTTGAGGGGTGGAAGAGCCATGACGTGGTGCCGTTGCCGTCGGCGTCCGTCAAGAAATGGCCGCAGCGGTCGGCCGAGTGACGCGTGTCGTTTCTCGGCCCGGTGTGTCGACGGACTGCGAACCGCAAACAGGGGGACATCGACAACCATGAGCATCATATCCACGTCGGGACTGCCGCGGCGCCGTTCCTTGGTGTCCGCATCGATTCCGACGGGTTCCGCATCGTCCCCGCCGGCGCAGGAGCCGTTTTCGGGACGATGTCAGCGCCGTGATGCCCAGGGCGCGACGCGGACGCGCTGAAGGCGAGCGGCGGGCAAAGCCCGGCGCCAGCTGACGAAACCTTGATCGCCAGACGCTGATACCACGGCCAAAGCTGTCATGGCCTCCGTGAACGGGATCCGATTCGCCGCCGAGCGCACCGACCCGAGCCGGGCCCATGCCAGGGCCGCCATCAAAGGGGGAACACATGTGCGTCCTATGCCAGATGGGCTACAGCCGAGAACATTCCACCCCGACAGGACAGGCGAGCGCCGGATCGTTCACGCTCAGCCCGGAAGACCTCCAGAACTGGCAGAACATCGACCAGACTCCGGACAATCCTTATAACAAGGACACCAATTACGAGACGTATCTCGACTATCTGGGGGCGCTGCAGCGCCCGCTGACGCCCGAGATGGCGCAATCGCCGATCGTGGTGAACCTGTCCGAGCTCAGCGACCATCCCGACTATCTGGAGGCCGCCATCGGGGCGCTGGAGATGTGGTCGGCGGTGACGCCGCTGCAGTTCGAGATCGTCACCGACCGACCCTTCGACCCGAGCACCGACTATCTCGAGGTCGTCAGCCCGGAGGTGGGCGAGGAGGACGACGGCAGCGCCTATTCCGCCGGCCGCTATGTCAGCGTCGGCCAGCGCTTCCACGACACCGAGCCGAACAAGACCGAGCCGGGCGGCTACATCTTCAACACCTTCATCCATGAATTCGGCCATGAATTCGGCCTGAACCATCCCGGCTTCTACAACTACGGCGGCCCCGGCGGCCCGCAGATCACCTATTACAACGACGCCAAGTGGGTCTACGACCAGCAGCAATATTCGGTGATGTCGTATTTCGACAGCATCGACACCGGCGGCACCACAGCCTGGACCAACACCACGCCGGGGATCGCCGATATCGAGGCCGTCATCCGGCATTATTTCTCGACGGTGACGGACGGCGTGCGGACCTATCAGGACATCCAGCTCAACACCGGCGACGACGTCTACGGCTTCGGCAGCACCCGGCTGGGCTACACGCTGACGGCGGACGGGCCGACCCATGACATCGGCTTCGTGATCCACGACACCGGCGGCCACGACACGGTCGACTTCTCCGGCTCGACCAGCAGCACCATCCTGGACCTGCGCGAGGGCCGCTTCTCCAGCGTCAACGGCCACGCCAACAACGTCGCCATCTTCGACGGACACAACGCCGACGCGACCGAGTACTACATCGAGAAGGGCGTCGGCAGCGCCTTCGACGACATCATCCTGGGCAATGACGGCGAGAACGAGCTGCTCGGCGGCGGCGGCGACGACCGGATCGACGGCGGCAACGGCGCCGACGAGATCCATGGCGGCGACGGCGACGACCTGATCGTCGGCGGCGCCGACAGCAACGATAGCCGCGACCGCAACAACACCTTGCCGGTCATCACCGGTCCGGACAGCAACGATGGCGACGACCGGCTGTATGGCGAGGCCGGCAACGACACGATCAATGCCGGCAAAGGCAACGACCTCCTCGACGGCGGCGCCGGAGATGACATCCTGCGCGGCATGGAAGGCATCGATGTCTTCCACGGCGGCGCCGGCAACGACACGGTCGATTTCAGCCTGGAGAGCCCGTTCCAGCTGCTGGTCAACCTGGTGACCAACGTCGCCAGCGGCGGCACCGCCTCCGGCGACACCTTCTTCAGCGTCGAGAACCTGATCGGGTCGGACGACCGCATCGACCGCTTCATCGGCAATGACGCCAACAACTACTTCCTCGGCCTCGGCGGCGGCGACGTCCTCAGCGGCGGCAACGGCAACGACAAGCTCGAGGGCGCCCGCGACGGCGACGTGCTGAACGGCGATGCCGGCAACGACCGGCTCATCGGCGGCGCCGGGGCGGATTACCTGGACGGCGGCGACGGCGTCGACACCGCCGACTACACGCTGGACGAGCGCCAGCCGATGTTCGGCCCGCCGCGGACGCCGGCCACCGAGGGCGTGACCGTCAACCTGCAGACCGGCACCGCCAGCGGCGGCGACGGCGAAGGCGACACCACGACCACGCATCAGTTTGACAGGCTGGTGAACATCGAGAACGTGATCGGCTCGAAATTCGCCGACACCCTGATCGGCAATACCGGCAACAACGTGCTCTCGGGCGCTGCGGGCGACGACGTCCTCGCCGGCGGCGGCGGCCAGGACACGCTGAACGGCGGTGCCGGCCGGGACATGGCGGCCTATTACGGCAGCACCACGGGCGTGATCGTCTCCCTCGGCGTGGCGAGCTCGCATCCCGAGACCTTCGTCTCGATCGAGGGCCTGGCCGGCTCCGGCCACAACGACCAGCTCACCGGCGATGCCGGCGATAACCGGCTTGTCGGCCAGGGCGGCGACGACGTCCTCACGGGCGGCGGCGGGAACGACGCGCTGGATGGGGACTTCATCCCCTTCCCGGTCACCGGCGTCGGCACGGGCGATGGCTATGCCACGCTGGCGCCGGGCGCGACCAACAACTCCACGGCAACCGCCCATGACCTGACCGGCAACTTCACGCTGGCCGCCGATGCCGACATCGTCAACGCGACCACCCTGGCGCATTCGACGGTCAACGCCACCGGCAACGGCGAAGGCGGATACTACAAGCTGACGGTGAATGCGGGGACGGTCATCACCGCCGATCTCGACCACACCTCGGACGGGCTGAGCGACAGCTTCCTGTGGCTGGTGCGGGCCGACGGCACCGTGGTCGCCTTCAACGACGACGGCGGCAACGATCCGGGGTCGAGCCGCCGGACGGATTCGGCGTTCAGCTTCAAGGTCGCCGAGACCGGGGACTATTACATCGTGGTCGGGCAGTACAACAACGACACGGGCGAGCCCGAACAGACCGTTCCCGACGGCGCCACCTACGAGCTGAACGTCTCGGTGACGCCGCCGCCGCCGGTGATGCCGAATATCGGCGTGGCCGGGAACGACACGCTCGACGGCGGTGCCGGCAACGACACGCTCTACGGGCGTGCCGGCGACGATGTCCTGAACGGCGGCGCCGGGGCGGACGTCCTCGACGGCGGCACCGGGAAGGACACCCTGTCCGGCGGCGACGGCGCCGATCGCTTCAACTTCTCGGCGGCCGGCGACAGCCGGGTCGGCGCCAACGCCGATCGGGTCACCGATTTCAGCCATGCGCAGGGCGACCTCATCGATCTCTCCGCGATCGATGCCGACACCGGCGCGGCGGGGGACCAGGCGTTCACCTTCATCGGCACGGCGGGCTATTCGAACCATGCCGGCGAGCTGCGCTTCGCCTCCCTGTCCACGACCACCACGACCATTGCCGGCGACATCGACGGCGACGGCGTGTCGGACTTCCACATCACGCTGACAGGGCGTGTCGGCCTGGTGGCGGCCGACTTCGTGCTCTGATCGGCCCACGACCGGGAGAATGACTGAGGCGGCGGGGGAACCCGCCGCCTCTTTTCATGTCGCGGGACGCCCGAAGACGGGATCCGCGATGCCTGCTACTGGCAGGCTTCGCAGGTCGGGTCGTCGATCGGGCACACCATCGGCGCGCCGTCGGTCAGCGTCAGCTCGTCGGCCGCCGCAACCGGGGCCGCCGGCGCGGGCGCCGCGACGGCCGGGGCGGCCGCGACCGGCGCCGGGGCGGAGACGGCGTTGAGCTTGCCGTCGGTGCCCTTCAGCGTCGACTTCTCGACATGGGTCGCGCTCATCGCCCGCAGGTAGTAGGTGGTCTTGAGCCCGCGCTTCCAGGCCAGGCGGTAGAGGGCATCGAGCTTCCGGCCGTTCGGGTTGGCGATGTAGAGGTTCAGCGACTGCGCCTGGTCGATCCATTTCTGCCGCCGCGCCGCCGCCTCGACCAGCCAGGAGGCGTCGATCTCGAAGGCGGTGGCGTAGAGCGCCTTCAGGTCGTCCGGCACCCGGTCGATGGCGCCGAGGCTGCCGTCGAAATACTTCAGGTCCGAGATCATCACCTCGTCCCACAGACCGAGCGCCTTGAGGTCGCGGACGAGGGCGGGATTCACCACCGTGAAGTCGCCCGACATGTTGGCCTTGACGTAGAGGTTGCGGAACGCCGGCTCGATCGACTGGGCGACGCCGCAGATGTTGGAGATCGTCGCGGTCGGCGCGATCGCCATGGTGTTGGAGTTGCGCATGCCGACCGTCCGCACCCGCTCGCGCAGGCCGCTCCAGTCGAGGGTCGAGGACGGGTCGAGGTCGAGCACGCCGCCGCGCGCCTCGGCCAGGAGCTCGACGGAGTCGATCGGCAGGATGCCGCGGCTCCACAGCGAGCCGTCGAAGGACGGGTAGCGCCCGCGCTCCGCCGCCAGGTCGACCGAGGCGGCGATGGCGTGGAAGCTGATCACCTCCATGCTCTCGTCGGCGAAGCGCACCGCGGCCTCGGAGGCGATCGGCAGGCGCAGCGCCTGCAGCGCGTCCTGGAAGCCCATGATGCCGAGCCCGACCGGCCGGTGGCGCAGGTTGGACCGGCGCGCTTCCGGGATGGTGTAGAAGTTGATGTCGATGACGTTGTCGAGCATCCGCATCGCGGTGCGGATGGTGCGTTCCAGCCGTGCCCGGTCGAGGCCGCGCTCACCAACATGGTTGGCGAGGTTGATCGAGCCGAGGTTGCAGACCGCCACCTCGTCGTTCGAGGTGTTCAGCGTGATCTCGGTGCACAGGTTCGAGGAGTGCACGACGCCGACATGGCCCTGCGGCGAGCGGATGTTGCAGGGGTCCTTGAAGGTCACCCAGGGGTGGCCGGTCTCGAACAGCATGGTCAGCATGCGCCGCCACAGGTCGAGCGCGCGGACCTGCTTGTGCACCCGGATCTCGCCGCGCGCGGCCTTGGCCTCATAGGCCTCGTAGGCGGCCTTGAAGGCCGGGCCGTACAAATCGTGCAGGTCGGGCACCTCGTCCGGCGAGAACAGGGTCCAGGGGCCGTCGGCCTCGACCCGCTCGAGGAACAGGTCGGGCACCCAGTTGGCGGTGTTCATGTCGTGGGTGCGGCGCCGGTCGTCGCCGGTGTTCTTGCGCAGGTCGAGGAATTCCTCGATGTCGACGTGCCAGGTCTCGAGATAGGCGCAGACCGCACCCTTGCGCTTGCCGCCCTGGTTCACCGCGATGGCGGTGTCGTTCGCGACCTTCAGGAACGGGACGATGCCCTGCGACTGGCCGTTGGTGCCGCGGATATGGGCGCCCAGGCCGCGCACCCGGGTCCAGGCGTTGCCGAGGCCGCCGGCATATTTGGAGAGCAGCGCGTTGTCCTTCACCGACTTGAAGATGCCGTCGAGGTCGTCCGGCACCGAGGTCAGGAAGCAGGAGGACAGCTGCGGCCGCGGCGTGCCGGCGTTGAACAGCGTCGGCGTCGAGCACATGAAGTCGAAGGAGGAGATCAGGTCGTAGAACTCGATCGCCCGCGCCTCGCGGTCGATCTCGCGCAGCGCCAGCCCCATGGCGACGCGCATGAAGAAGGCCTGCGGCAGCTCGAAGCGGATGCCGTCCGTCTGCAGGAAGTAGCGGTCGTAGAGGGTCTGCAGGCCGAGGAACTGGAACTGCAGGTCGCGCTCCGGCTTCAGCGCCGCGGACAGCCGGGCCAGGTCGAAGCGGCCGATCTCGGCGTCCAGGAGGCCGACGGCGATGCCCTTCTTCACATAGGCCGGGAAGTATTCGGCATAGCCCTCGGCCATCTCCGCCTGGGTGGCGCGGGTGGGCCGGCCATGGACGAAGGTCAGCGCCTCGTGCCGCAGCATGTCGAGAAGCAGCCGGGCGCTGACATAAGTGTAGTTCGGCTCGGTCTCGATCAGGGTGCGGGCGGCCATGATCGGCGCCAGGGCCAGCTCGGCCTCGCTGATGCCGTCATAGAGGTTGCGCCGGGTCTCGGCCAGGACCGGGCCGGGCTCGACATCGGCCAGCCCCTCGCAGGCCTCCTCCACCAGCCGCGCCAGCCGCGCCTGGTCCAGCGGCGCACGGCTGCCGTCGGCCGCGGTGACGTGCAGCGCCGGCGCGACCGGGGACGCCTCCGCCTTGGCCGCGGCGGCGGCGCGCTCGCGCGACCGCTCCTCGCGGTACAGCACATAGGCGCGGGCGACCTTGTGGTGCTCGCCGCGCATCAGGGCGAGTTCGACCTGGTCCTGCACCTCCTCGATGTGGAAGGTGCGGCCATGGTCGGCGCGGCGGGTCAGGGCGGCGACGATCTGGGCGGTCAGCCCCTCGACGATGTCGTGCACCCGGCGCGAGGCGGCGGCGCCGGAGCCCTCGACCGCCAGGAACGCCTTGGTCAGCGCGACCGAGATCTTGCTCTCGTCGAAGGCGGTGACGGCGCCGTTGCGGCGGATCACCTGATAGGCCGGCTCGGCGGCGGCGCGGGGCGCTGCCGGGACGGAGGGTGCGCCGGCGAGGGCGCGATCGGATTCCTGGATGGCTGACATCGGCAAACCCCATGATCGTGTTGGGGCTTGGGCCGACGGACGCGGAGTCGACGTTGCGCCGGCATGCCGGCGCAACTCGACCCTCGCTCCATCGGGACACCCCGCCCGAGGACGCTGTTCTCGATCACGGGCTCGGTCTCCTGGCTCGCGGGAATCGCCCTTCCGCCTCGCCTTCCCGGCCGGTCGCCCGGCCAGTGACTGGCGACGGAAGCGCTCTCCGCTTACAGTTGCGGGGACAGCCCCGGCCTTGCCGATGACTCGGCGCACCGGATTCCCGGACGCCCGTGATGTCTAGATATAGACGTCCGTCCGCCGGTTTCCGTCAATCCCTAGTTGGGCCCGCCAGCAACTTCGCAATCCAAGTTCGTTTTCGACTCCACCGATGCAATCCCGGAATCGCGCCGGCGCGGCCCGGCGGCGTCCGGTTCGGCGTGGAGGCGGGCGGGCGCTTCCGGTACAGAGGTGGGGATGACGCCGATCGACTCCCCCGCCCCGCCGGGCCGGTTCGCCCGCCTGAGGGGCGTCCTGCGCGCGCTGTATCACGGGCGCAGCCCCGAGGCGATCCACTTCCGCCTCGGCGTGCTGGTGATCGATTTCGCGATCATCGCCTTCTTCATCGTCGCGCCGGTGCTGCGCGACACGGCCGCCTTCCTGGCCATCGACTATGCCATCGCCGTGCTGCTGGCCCTCGACCTCGTGGCGCGGGCGGTGTCCTGGCGTGGCCTCCGCAGCTGGATCCGCCAGCCGATCGTGTGGGTCGACCTGTTCGTGCTGGCGACGCTGCTGGCGCCGCAGCTGCTGTTCAACCTGGGCTTCCTGCGGATCCTGCGGCTGTGGAGCCTGTTCCACAGCGAGTTCTTCTGGTCGACGGTCGGCCGGCGCTACGACGACACGCGCTGGGAGGACGTCGCCCGCACCCTGTCGACCCTGGTCACCTTCGTCTTCGTGGTGACCGGCTTCGTCTACACGGGCTTCGCCGGGACCGACAGCGGCGTCGAGGGCTATGTCGACGCCCTCTATTTCACCGTGGCCACGCTGACCACCACCGGCTTCGGCGACATCACCCTGCCCGGCACGGCCGGCAAGCTTCTGTCCATCGTTACCATGATCGTCGGCATCAGCCTGTTCGCGCGGCTGGCGCAGACGCTGTTCCGGCCGAACAAGGTGCAGTTCGACTGCCCGACCTGCGGGCTGCAGCGGCACGACCCGGATGCGGTGCATTGCAAGGCCTGCGGAACGCTGCTGAAGATCCCGAACGGGGATGACTGACGCCCCGGCCTATCCGCCGCCGCCCTGGCGGCTGCGCGGCACGGTACGGGCGGCGCTGTGGCGGGTGCCGCTGGCGGCGCTGCCGGGGCCGCTGCCGGACGGGGCGCGGCCGCTGGGCTGGGGGCGGTCGGCGCTGCTGGCGACGGTCTGGGCCGAATGGCTGCCGGGCGGCGACCTGGCCTATGCCGAGCTGGTGGTCGCGGTGCCGGTGCGGCTGGGACGGCGGATCGGGGTCACGGTCACCGCCGCCTGGGTCGACAGCCCCGCCTCGCTGGCCGGCGGCCGGGCGCTGTGGGCGATCCCGAAGCGGCTGGGCCGGTTCGAGACCGCGGGCGGTCGGACCGAGCTGTTCGCTGCGCAGCGGCCGGTGGCGGCCTTCACGGACCGGCCGGGACGCGCCCTGCCCCTGCGCCTGCCTTTCCCGCTGCGGGTGCTGCAGCCGGACGGAGCGGGCGTGCGGATCACGCGCGCCGCCGCCACCGGCTGGCCGCGCTTCGGCGGCCCCGGCTGGGAGTTTCCGCCGGACGGGCCATTGGCCCTGCTGGCCGGCCGGCAGCCGTTCATCGCCCTCACGCTGGCAGAGGCCGAGGCGCGGTTCGGGCTGTGACCGGCCTGCCCGCCTGATCGGCGCCATCCGGCTGCGGCGGCTCGACCCAGAAGGGCAGGTCGGCCAGCTCGCGCGGGGTCATGGCCAACAGCGCCTCGGCGCCATCCGGCCGGCGCCGGAGGTCCCGGCGCCGCAGGAAGGAGAACATCGCAGCCTCCTTGGAAGATCCTCTCCAAGAGATAGATCCGCGGGCCGGCGGCTGCGATGGACAGTGTCTCTCCAGGTCTGTAGAAAATCTCCACAGATCTGATGGCTGCTCAGCGAGCGGCCAGCGCCTCGTCCAGCTTGTCGAAGGTGCCGCCCCAGCCCTCGGTCATCGAGTCCAGCATGCCGGCGAAGGCCTGCCGCTCCTCACCGCTGGCGTCGAGCGGCGTCCAGACCAGCCGAATCCGGGTGCTCGCCCCCTCCTCCGCCAAGGTCACGGTCGACAGGATCCTGAGCGGCCAGGGCCCGCCGAAGGGTGACTCGACGATGTTCGCCTGCTCGTCCGAGAAGGAGTGCTCCCAGACCAGGCGCGACGGCTCGACCACTTCCCGATAGACGAACTTCACCCACATCCGGCCGCCGTCGGGCCGGTCCATGCGGGCATGCATCATCCCGCCCGGCCGCAGATCGAGGGTCTTGACGGTGGTGGTGACGCCCTTGGGGCCGAACCACTGCGACATCAGCCCGGCGCTCGTCCAGTGCTGCCAGACCCGGCTGCGCGGCGCGTTGAACAGGCGGGTGATGACGAATTCGGCATCGGCGGCGGCGGTTCTCATGATCGATCGTCCTTCTGCGGTTCGGGCTTCGGGTCGGCGTCCGCTTCGAGCAGCGCCTCGAGGCGGTCGAAGCTGTCGTTCCAGAGGTTCCGGAAATGGTCGAACCATTCGACCGTCTCCTTCAGCGCCAAATGGTTGAGGCGCCGCGGCCGCGACTGGGCGGCCTGGCCGCGCTCGATCAGCCCCGCCCCCTCCAGCACCTTCAGATGCTTGGAGATGGCGGGCTGGCTGATCCGGAACGGGGCCTGCAACTGCGACACTGTGGCCTCGCCTTGCGACAGGCGAAGCAGGATGGCGCGGCGGGTCGGATCGGCGAGCGCGGCGAATTTCAGGGTGAGCGAGTCTTCTAAAACCATATGGTTATATAACCAATCAGATATTTACGAGTCAACGCCTCTCGGCCCGCCGGTTGCGGCGGCGCTGGACAGCCCGCCTTCCGCCGCTCAAAGAAGAGGCATGGCCTCGCCTTTCCCGATTCCGCTGAATGCGCTGCGTGCCATCGCGGTGGTGGCGCGCGGCGGCTCGCTGTCGGCCGCGGCGAAGGAGCTGGGGGTGACGCCGGGCGCGGTCAGCCAGCACATCCGCCGGGCCGAGGCGCGGCTGGGCGTGACGCTGTTCGAGCGCACCCCGACCGGGCTGGTGCCGACGGCGGAGCTGTGGCGGATCCGGCCGATGCTGGACGCCGGCTTCCGCATGCTGGCCGACGCGATCGCGGCGCTGGCGGTCGAGCGCGCAGGCATCCTGACGGTCACCACCGGCAGCGCCTTCGCCGCGCGCTGGCTGGTGCCGCGGCTGTCGCGCTTCACCGGCGCGCATCCGGAGATCGAGCTGCGCTTCGTCGCCACCGCCGAGGTGCTGGACCTGGCGCTCGGCGACATCGACTGCGCCATCCGCATGGGCCGCGGCGGCTGGACCGGGGCGCTGGCCGAGAAGCTGATCCCGCAGACCGTGTTTCCGGTCTGCGCCCCGGCGCTGGCGCCGAAGCTGAAGCGCCCGGCCGACCTGGCGACGGTGCCGGTGATCCGCGACGAGGGCTCGCTGATCTCCTGGGCCGAATGGTTCGCCGCCGCCGGGGTGGCGTCGCCGCCGCGCCTGTCCGGCCCGTCCTACACCGACCCGATCCCGGCGCTGGAGGCCGCGGTGGCCGGCCAGGGTGTGTTCATGGCCTGGCAGCTGATCGCCGCCGACGCGCTGGCCGACGGGCGGCTGGTCCGCCCCTTCCCGATCGCGGCGCCGACGGAGATCGCCTACTGGTTCGTCACCACCGAGGCCCGGGCGCGGCAGCGCAAGGTGCAGCTGTTCCGCGCCTGGCTGGAGGCGGAACTGACGGCCAAGCGGGCGCGCCCGGTCTCGGGCGTATGGGGGTGAGCCTCACGTGGCGAGCCCATACGGGATCGTCATTGCGGGCGCAGCGAAACAATCCAGGGCCGCTCGCCGTGGCCCCTGGATTGCTTCGTCGGCTTCGCCTTCTCGCAATGACGGTTCTCGAGAGAGTCCGATCGCCTGTTCGTCCGCCTCACTGTCCCGGCCAAGGGATCCGGTCGGCCGGCAGGGCCGGGCCCCAGCGATGCACGCCGACCAGCCGGAATCTCGCGGCATCGGCCAGGCCGAGATGGGTCAGGATCAGGGCGACGATCGACAGCCACATCTCCGTCCCCTGCAGCCCCGGCGCCTCGCCGCGGCTGAAGGCGAAGCCGCGGCCGGGCGTGTAGTGCCGGAGCGCGGCGGCCAGAAGGTGGCGCAGCGCCTCCGCGATCTCCGCCGCGCGATGGCCGGCCTGGCGGGCGCAGAGCATCAGCGGGTGCACCACGTCGAGCACGTTGCAGGCGTTGAAGCCGGTGTGCCCGAACCCGCCGGTGCGGCGGAGATGGGCCAGGACGGAATCGATCGTCCGCTCCGGATACGGCAGCGGCAGGCCGAACTGGGCGTAGGTGCCGCGGGTCAGCCGGTAGAAGCCGTTCACCGGCTGCAGCCAGTCGTCGCCGACCGGTCCGCTCCACAGGCCGGTGGTGACGCCGGCCCGGGTGGTCAGCCAGCCGATCAGCGTGATCAGTTCGCCCGGATCGCCGAAGTCGCGAGCGTTGAAGTAGTAGGCCGTGCCCAGCGCGTCGACCCAGGCGCCGGAGGACCAGCCGCGTTCGGCCCAAGGCAGCCCGTCCAGCGCCCGCTGCAGCGCCGCGGGGTCGAGCCGCGAGGCCCAGGCGACGGGGTGGCGGAAGCCGGCGCCGAGGCACTCCAGCGCATAGCCGACGCAGAGGATATTGTAGAGATTGTCGCCGCCGGGATCGGCCGGCGGGTCGCGGCGGATCGCGTCCGGCGTGTCCGGGTTGAAGCACAGCCCGGTCGCCGGATCCTGCAGCGCCTGGAGGCGGGCGATCCACGCCGCGCGATCGAAGGGCGGCGGCACGGCGCCGAACATCGCGGCGATCTGGATCGCGTCGCAATCGGCCCGGAACGGCGCTTTCCCGGCGTTGCGCGGATCCTGGTACCAGGAGGGCTGGCCGGGCGGCGCCGCCTGGGCGGCGAGGATCGCCGGCCACTCCTCCCCGATCCGCGCGTCGAACTCCCTGACCTCCTCCAGCAGCGCATCGGCCGGGGGCGCCCCCCGCGGCCGGCGCCGGTCGCGGATCACCCGGGCGGGGTTGCCGCCGACCAGCGCGTAGTCCGGCACGTCGCGGGTGACCACCGCCCCGGCGGCGACGATGCAATGGCTGCCGATCCGCACCCCGTCGGTGATCACGGCATTGGCGCCGATCCAGACGTCGTCGCCGATCTCGATGCCCTTGGTGGACACGCCCTGCTGCGCGATCGGCGTCTCCGGATCATCCGAGACATGGTCGAAGCCGGCGATCATGGCGCCGGCGGCGATGCGGACCCAGGAGCCCATCCGCACCTGGCCGATCACCGAGCAATGCAGGTTGAAGGAGCAGTGGTCGCCGGCGACCAGTTGGCCGTGCAGGCGCACCCCGGCGGCGACGAGGCAGCGGTCGCCCAGCGTCAGGCTTTCGGGGAAGATATAGGCCTGGGGCGACAGGTAGCAGGCCTCGCCGAGCGTGAGCGGCAGGCGCTGCGCCAGCTGGGCGACGAAGGCCGCCTGCACCCGGCGCTGCGCCTCCGTGGCCTGGCTCTCGAAACGCCAGGGGTGGGAGTCGAACTCCTCCACCGGGCGGGCGTCTGGGATCGGCATCGGATCTCCTCAGAGAATGCCGCTGGCGTCGGCGACCAGCTGGGCGGCGCCATCTGTGACGGAGGCGGTGCCGAAGGCGACCGTGTCCGCCACCCGCTTCAGCACCCGGCCGAACTGCTGCGACCCCTTGGGCGGGGGCGGCGGATAGGGGCCGACCTTGTCGGCGATGAAGTTGACATAGTCGACCGTGGCGCGCTCCACCGGCCTGAGCGTCGGCAGGATCAGCTCGCGCGTCGCCGGGGCCATGGGCACGCCGCGCTCCACCCCCAGCACCTTGGCGGCCCCGGGGTCGCTGAGGAAGAAGGCAATGAAGCCGGCCGCCGCGTCCGGCGCCTTGCAGCGGGCGTAGATCGACCAGCAGGAGGCCGGCCGGTAGAACTGGCCCGGCTTCGCCCCGGGGCCGCCATTCGGATACATCGTCAGCGCCAGCGGCGCCGTGGTGGCGGACTGCATGCCGACGATCTGGTTGGAGAAGGCCAGGCTGGTCGCCGCCTTGCCCTGGATCAGCGGCATCTGGGTGATGGTCGAATCCGGGCTGAGCGCCGCGATGTCGGCCGGCACGCAGCCGCCGCGCCTGCGCATCCTGTCCCAGTAGCTGAACCACTCCGCGGCGTGGTCCCGGCCGAAGCCGAGCGCCCGGTCGGCGGTGAACAGCTCGGCGCCGCGCTGCCGCAGCCAGACCTGGAAGGCGAAGCCGTAGCCGCTGGCGTCGCAGGAGCCCCAGTACTGGTCGCGCCTCGCCGCCTTGGTCAGCTCGACCATCCGGTCGGCGTAGTCGTCCCAGCTGGTCTCGTGGTCCGGCGGGGCGATGCCGGCCGCCTTGAACACGGCGGTGTCATACATCAGGGCGAAGGAGTTCAGGCCGTGCGGGATGCCCCAGACCTTGCCGTCGAGGGCGCAGAGGCCGAGCAGGTCGCGGCTGACGCCGGCGGTGTCGATCGGCTGCGGCATCAGATCGTCGAGCGGCAGGGTGGCGCCGCGCTGGACGAAGTCGGCGAAGCTGCCGGGCTCGAGCTGGAAGATGTCCGGGGCGCTGCGCCCGACCAACTGGGTGGCGAGCTTGGGGAAGTATTCGGCGTTGCTGACCTCGCCCACCAGCTCGGCGCCCCGCGCCCTGGACTGATACAGCTTCAGCACCTCGAGCGTGCGGCGGGTGCGGTCGTCATTGCCCCACCAGACGACGCGCAGCCGCGCCGATTCGGCCCGAAGGCCGGCCGGCAGCGCCGCCCCCGCCAGCCCCAACGCCCCGGCCAACACGGATCTGCGCCCGATCGGAGCCGACATCGCGCCCTCCCCTGCCTGGTTGCCGATGATCCGGACGGTTGTCCCCGCCCGAGAAGTAACCAATTGGTTACAAGTGAACCGGGGAATGCGCCCGCTGTCAATTCGCAATGCACCCCGGCCGGACCGGCCGATCGCCCCCCTTGGCCCGCACCGCCGTTCCGGGGCATCGTCGGGGCATGATCCAGGATTCCGAGATCCGGCCGTGAGCCGCAGCCGCAGCCTGCCGCCGGCGCCCGAGGACGGGCGGCCGCGCATGGCCGACATCGCCCGCATCGCCGGCGTGTCGGTGGCCACGGTCAGCCGGGCCCTGGCCGGGTCGCCGCGGGTGACCGGGGAGACGCGCGAACGGATCGAGGCGGCGGTGCGCGACACCGGCTATGTCGTCAACCGCATGGCCCGCAGCCTGCGCCTGCAGCAGGCGCGGCAGGTGTTCGTGATGGTGCCGAACATCGCCAACCCGTTCCACGCCTCGGTGCTGCTGGGCGCCGAGGAGGCGGCGGTGGCGGCCGGCTTCCACGTGCTGATCGGCAACACCGCCGGCGACCCGGCGCGGGCGGAGGAGCATGCCCGCCAGCTGCTGACCGGCGCGGTCGACGGCATGCTGCTGCTGGGCGGCCGGATGCCGGATCCGCTGAAGGCCCCGGCGCTGCAGCGGCGCCTGGTGGCGGTGATCGAGCCCGTGGCCGCCCCCGGCGTGCCGGTGGTCGAGATCGACAACCGGGCCGGCGGGCGGGAGGCAACGCGGCACCTGATCGCGCTGGGCCACCGCCGGATCGGCCATATCGGCGGCACCGCCGCCACCACGGCCACGCCGAGGCGCTTCGCAGGCTATAAGGAAGCGCTGGCCGAGGCCGGGCTCGAGCCGCAGCCCGAGCTGGTGCGCTACGGCACCTTCTCGATCGCCACCGGGGCCGAGGAGATGGCGGAGCTGCTGGCGCTTCCGGAGCCGCCGACCGCCGTGTTCTGCGGCAGCGACGAGATCGCCATGGGCGCGATCCGCACCATCAAGCAGGCGGGCCTGCGGGTGCCGGAGGACGTCTCGATCGTCGGCTTCGACAACATCTACTTCGCCGCCGTCACCGACCCGCCGCTGACCACCATCGACCAGCCGGCCCGGCGGCTGGGCTTCGAGGCGATGCGCCTGCTGGCCGACCGCCTGGCCGGCGTCGCCGGCCCGAAGCGCGGCGTCGAGGTGCCCTACCGCCTGATCGTCCGCGCCAGCACCGCCCCGCCGCCGCGGCGCTGAGCCTGCCGCGCCGGCTGATCGACCCATTGCACGGCAACCGGCCGGCCTGACGCGGAGTCGAGCCGGATGGGCGGCCCCGATCGCCCGCCGGGAGCCGCGCCGCAGGGCGCCGGCGAGCGATCCCGGCACGGTGTTGCCGGACGGCCCCGCTGCTGTCGAACCCGCCAGTCCGGCCTTATGCCTGGCTTTCGCCCCTCTCGGCCCCTCCCCCCCTTGTGACGGATCGGTGACGGTTCAAGGTGCGACAATGCCGCTGCGCGCCATTTTGGCATACATTCAAGAACGTATGCGTCTGTATCGTCTGACCCGGGACGAGATTCGAGACCGAAATCCTATCGAGAAATCCGTGGAGTCAGGAATGACCAGACGCATCGTCTTCGCCGCGGGGGCAGCCGCGCTGCTGGCCGCGACGCCGGCCATGGCGCAGCAGGTGAGCGGCCTCTATGTCGGCGCCGGAGCGGGCGCCAACTTCCTCCAGGGCAACGGCCTGAACAACGACGACTACGATGTCGGGCCGGCCGGCAACCTCTATGTCGGCTACGGCTTCGGCAACGGCTTCCGCACCGACCTGGAGGCGAGCATCCGGGAGAACAGCCACGACGGCAACAACCACCAGACCACCTACGGCCTGATGGCGAACGGCTACTACGACTTCGACTTCGGTTCGCCCTTCGTGCCGTATATCGGCGCCGGTGTCGGCCTGGCGCTGGTCAATGCCGACTTCAACCCGAGCGGCCCGGGCAACTACTTCAGCTCGACCAAGGCGCAGTTCGCCTATCAGGGCATCGCCGGCGTGGCCTACAACTTCGCGCCGAACCTGGCCGCCACCCTTGAGTACCGCTACCTCGGCAACACCGGGCCGGTCTTCAAGGACAACGGCGTCCGGATCAAGTCGGACGACGACAACAACCACAGCGTCCTGGTCGGCCTGCGCTACACCTTCGGCGCCGAGGAAGCGCCGCCGCCGGTGGAGCAGGTCCAGCAGGTCACCCAGGCCCGCAGCTACCTGGTGTTCTTCGACTTCGACAGCTCGAAGCTGACGCCGGAGGCCACGCAGATCGTCGGCTCCGCCGCCTCCGACGCGCTGCAGGGCAGGAGCACCCGGATCGACGTCACCGGCCACACCGACCGGGCCGGTTCGGACAGCTACAACCAGGCCCTGTCGCAGCGCCGGGCCGAGGCGGTGCGCCGCCAGCTGGTGGCCGACGGCGTGGCCGACAGCATGATCGTCACCCGCGGCGTCGGCGAGGCCGATCCGCTGGTCCCGACCGCCGACGGCGTGCGCGAGCCGCAGAACCGGCGGGGCGAGATCGTCGTGAACTGAGAGCCCACAAGGGTCCAGGGATGTCGGAAGGGGGCTTCGGCCCCCTTCCCTCTTTTGGCGCTACCGGTCGGACCAGACCGCGAGCTCGTAGCCGTCCGGGTCGTGGAAGTGGAAGCGCCGGCCGCCGGGGAAGCTGTAGATCGGCTTCGTGATGCGGCCGCCCGCCTGCTCCAGCCGCTCCTGGACGGCGGCGAGGTCGTCGGCGTAGAGGATCACCAGCGGGCCGCCGGCCTTGGCCGGGCCGCTGCCCTGGGCGAAGCCGCCCTTCAGCCGGCCGTCGTCGAACTCGCAATAGGCGGGGCCGTAATCGGTGAAGCTCCAGCCGAAGGCGCGGCCGTAGAAGTCGCGCGAGCGCGGAATGTCGGCGACGGCGAACTCGATGTAGTCGATGCGGCGGTCGTTGCCGGGGCTGGCCATGGGGCCTCCTTTCTTCAACTCTCGGCGTGAGGGTCGCACTGTCCTGACGCCCCGTCTTGAACGGAACGGCCAGTCAGGCCGCCGCGCGCTCCTCCGCACCGGCGGCGAGCTGGCCGAGGATCGCGACCGGAGTCAGGCCGCACAGCCGCCGCGCCTCCCGCGTCAGATGCGCCGGGTCGGCATAGCCGGCCGCGGCGGCCAAGGCCGACAGCCCCGGCTCTTCCCCTGCCGCCGCCAGCCGCAGGAAGCGCTGGAAGCGCAGGATGCGGTCGAGCGTCTTGGGGCCGTAGCCGAAGGCCTCGTGGCAGCGCCGCCGCAGGCTGCGCTCGCTGATGCCGAGCCGGTCGCGCAAGGCCGCCAGCCCGGCCTCCTCCGTCCCGCGGCCGAGCCAGCGGAAGGCCAGCGCCATCTCCGGCGCCGGCGGGCCGATCTCCGGCGCGATCCGCGCCAGTCCGGCCTCGAGCCGCGCCATCCGCTCCACCATCGTCCGCGCCTCACCGATCCGGTCGGCCAGGTCGCGCGCCCAGGGCCGGCCAAGCTCCTGCAGATCCGGCTGCCGGCCGGTGATCTCCGACATCGGCAGGCCGAGCCAGCGCATCGCGGCGCCAGGCCGGAAGCGGACGGCGACCACCGGGTCGCCGGGCGGCAGCACGGGATGGGCGGCGGTGACGTCCGGCCCGGCCACCACCAGCCTTCCGCCGACCCACAGCAGGTCGACGCAGCCGTCGGGCACGACCGCGACCGGCAGGGCCGGGCCCTGCGGGATCACATGGACCCAGCGGCACAGCAGATGCGGCGCCAGCTGCGGCGCCGGCCGGGCCTCGCGATAGAGGCCGGCGCGCTTGGCCAGGATCGGCATGCCGTCGCCGGGCCGCATGCCGCCCCTAGTGCAGCTTCGCCGATTTCAGCACGCGGGCCCGGTCGGCCGAGCGGACGCTCACGTCGAACACGTCGCCCTCGCGGTCGAGCGTCAGCGGCACCTCGACCCCGGCCTCGCCCAGCGCCCAGACGGCGCGGAAGAAGCCGGCCAGTTCGGTGACAGCCTCGCCGTCGACAGCGAGCACGGCGTCGCCCTCGCGCAGCCCCGCCCGCCGGGCCGGGCCGTTGCCGGCGAAACCGACCACCACCACCCGGCCCTCATCCTCGGTCGCGAACAGGCCGAGCCAGGGGCGCGGCGGCGTATCGGGGCGGCCGAGCGTCGCCAGGTCGTCGAAGATCGGCTGCAGCAGGCCGATCGGCACCACCATGTTCAGCGGCAGCACCCGGCCGCCTTCCGCCTGGTGCTGGATCTGCAGCGAGCCGATGCCCAGCAGGTCGCCGGCCGGGCCGATCACCGCAGTGCCGCCCCAATGCGGATGGGCGGGCGCGGTGAACATGGCATCGTCCAGCACGTATTCCCAGTATCCCGCGAATTCCTGGCGGGCGACGATCCGCCCGGCCAGCGACCGGCGGCGGCCGCCGGCGCCGGCGATCACCACCTCGGTCCCCGGCTCGGCGCTGCGGCCGTAGCCGGGCTTCAGCGCGCGGACACCGAGCGGCCCCAGCGCCTGGACGAGGCCGAAGCCGGTCGCCTGGTCATAGCCCAGCACATGGCCGGGCACGACCCGGCCGCTGTTGGTGGTGAGCCACACCTCCTCGGCCTCGGTGATCAGGTAGCCGATGGTCAGCACGATGCCGTCGTCGCGGATCACCACGCCGTTGCCGGCGCGCTCGGTGCCCAGCGTGCCGGCGGTGAAGGCGTCGGCCGGGATGCGCGCGGTCAGGCCGACCACGGCGTCGAGCGCCCGGTCGAGATCGAAGACGTAGTCGTCGGGGTCGGGCTGCGCCCGGACGGGCACTTCCCAGTCGTCCGGTCCGAGGGCCATCGCGGCCTCCATGGTATCGGGCGGGATAGTCCCCTAATTGTCGGCGCCATGCGGGGCCGGATGCAAGCCCCGAGACGGACCCGGCCGGCCGGATGCCGCGCTTGTGTCCTGCCGCCGATCCGGACAGGCTGGCGCCCGGAATCGCGGATCGGGGGACCCATGGCGAAGGGGGACGCGGCGGAGGTGCTGGACCGGCGCAGCCGCAACCGGGCGCTGCTGGCCCGGCAGGGGCTGCTGCAGCGCTGGAAGGCGACCGCGGCCGAGGCGATCGAGCGGCTGGTCGGGATCCAGTCGCAATCCCCGACCGCCCCCTATGTCGGGCTGTGGAGCCGGCTGGAGCGGTTCGAGCTGGAGGATCTGGCCGAGCTGATCCGCGACCGCAAGGCGGTGCGCATCGCGCTGATGCGGTCGACCATCCACCTGGTCACTGCCCGCGACTGTCGGGCGCTGCGCCCGGTGCTGCAGGGGGTGCAGGAGCGGCTGCTGATGACCGGCACGCCCTACGGGAAGCAGCTCGCCGGGCTGGACCTGGAGGCGGTGGTGGCGGCCGGGCGGCGCCTGCTGGTCGACCAGCCGCGCACGGTGGAGGAGATGGGCCGGCTGCTGCAGAAGCGGTGGCCGGACCGCGACGCCAAGGCCCTGTCCTATGCCATGCGCAACCTGGCGCCGCTGGTGCAGGTGCCGCCGCGCGGGCTGTGGGGCATCGGCGGGCTGCCGCTGTGCACCACCGCCGAGGCCTGGCTGCGCCAGCCGCTGGGCACCGACACGGCGCCGGAGCCGATGCTGCTGCGCTACCTCGCCGCCTTCGGCCCGGCCGGCGTGCAGGACATGCAGACCTGGTCGGGGCTGACCCGGCTGCAGCCGGCGGTCGACGCGCTGCGGCCGAAGCTGGCGACGTTCCGCGACGAGGCCGGCCGCGAGCTGTTCGATCTGCCCGACGCGCCGCGGCCCGGCCCGGACCTGCCGGCGCCGCCGCGCTTCCTGCCGGAATACGACAACCTGCTGCTGTCCCATGCCGAGCGCGAGCATGTCATCGCCGAGCGGCACCGCCCGCTGGTCTACGGCAACTTCATGCCGCCGGTGCTGCTGGTGGACGGCCGCGTCCAAGGCCGCTGGAAGGCGACCCAGGCGCGCGGCGCCGCGACGTTGCGGATCGAGATGTTCGAGCCACTGTCGAAGCCGCAGGCCGCGGCGGTGACCGAAGAGGGAGAGAGGCTGCTGGCCCTGGTCGCCGAAGGGGCCAAGAGCCGCGAGGTGCGGATCGAGGCGGTGGAATAAAAGTCGCCGGCCGGGCGTCATCCTGAAAGAGCTCTCGACGAATTCGCCGCAAATTTCAGACAAACTTCCGCAACGGCGTTGGAGACGCCGGGACGCCGCCGTGATCTGCACAACAATCCGGGAGGAGAGGAAATGCTCGCGTATCGAGGGTCTGCCACGATGCCGCCCCCTCCGGAGAGCCGACCGGTCCGGGAGACGGAGTCCCACGGCTCATCCGCCGAAACCGGCCAGGACAAACCTGGCGGTGAGTCCGAGGCACCGGTGGTCACCATCATCGATCATCGTGCGCTCAGCCGGGACGGCCTGGCGAAGGCGATCAAGGATGCCGACGCCGGATATGCCGTAGAAACCTTCGCCAGCTTCGATGACTGGCTGGTCGACGAAGACGCGCCCCAGCGCACCTCAATCATCATCATCTCCATAAATGCGGGGTCGGACGCCGAGGATCATGCCCGCGAGATCGGCGCCCTGGACTGCCTGAGGACGCACCACCCTTCCATCCATGTCCTGGCATTGGGGGACGATGAGGATCCGGATCTGGTTGTCGGTGCGCTGGCCTGCGGGGTTCAGGGATATCTGTCGAGAGGCTTGAGCGTCAGCGTCGTGCTCGGCGCGATCAGATTGGTCCAATCCGGCGGAGTCTTCGTTCCGGCCGGCAGCCTCCTACGGCTGCATCAACGCCGGTCCACCCACCCCAGGGATCCGACGGAAGAGTTTCTGACCGCTCAGCAGGCCAAGGTTGCCCAGAAATTGCTGACGGGCAAAGCCAACAAGGCCATTGCCCATGAACTGAACATCCACGAAAGCACCGTGAAGGTGCATGTCCGGAACATCATGCGGAAGCTTCAGGCTCGAAATCGTACGGAAGTCGCCTTCAAGCTGAACACCTGGCTTCAGCTTAATCGGAAACGGGACCTCTTCTGAGATCCCATCGCCGAGCCGAAGGAGAGCTGCCGAGGCATTCGAGCGAAGAGACATCTCGTGGCGCCGCCGGCGCAAAAACGATCCGGGCCGCAGGAACCGCCCCGGCAAAGTTCCTGTTGGCCCGAAAACGCCGCGTCGCTCAGCGTCGGATTTTCCGAGGACGATTTCACGAGGTGCCCGATGGTCCGCCGTCTGCTGCCCCTGTCCCTGCTCACGGCCGGCATCGTCGCCGGCGTCGGCGCCCTGGCCGGGTCGCTGCCGCCGGACGCCACCTACCGGCCGCTGCCCACCCAGCCCTTCGACCAGGTCAAGGCCGATGACGAGGCCGCCAAGCCCGAGGTCATGCAGCGCCAGGGACAGCTGCTGGAGCAGCGCTACGACCTGGCCGACCGGCCGATCCCCGGCGTGATGATGTCGGGCGGACGCAAGCCGGTGCAGGGCGGCGTGCGGGTGAAGCTGCCGCAGGGAGCGACCTGGGACGAGCTGGCGGCGATGAGCCCGGACGAGATCCGCCAGCGCGGCCTGTTCCCGGCCGGCTTCCTGCCCCTGCCGCATGTCAAGCAGGCGACCGGCGGCCAGGTGTTCCCGAACCACCAGATCGACGAGATCGCCCGGCAGGAGCAGCGCAACCTGCGCCGCTTCGACGTCGATTTCGACCTGCCCGACGCCTTCACCCCGGAATTCCCGCCGCCGATCTTCCTGACCACACATCCCGAGCTGGGCGACGTCTCGCGCGGGCAGCTGCTGACCATCAAGAACTACTACGCGCTGATGGTCGGGCTGATCACCCCGGTGCAGATGGAGGGGCTGCGCCTCTTGCTGACGCCGTTCCCGCAGGAGGAGTTCAACCAGACCGAGGACCGCAAGAGCGCGGACCAGAGCCTGGGCGTCACCTGCCTGGACTGCCACGCCAATTTCCACAGCAACGCGGCGTTCCACCTGACCCCTGACATCCGGCCGCAGGCGGCGCGGTTCCGGATCGACACGGTCAGCCTGCGCGGCATGTTCAACCAGCAGATCCACGGCTCGAAGCGCTCGCTGCGCTCGGTCGAGGACTTCACCGAGTTCGAGCAGCGCACCGCCTATTTCAACGGCGACCAGATGAGCGCCCAGCGCAAGGGCGTGAACCTGCCGGACCGCCACGACCAGACGGCGATGATGGCGCAGATGCAGAACATCATCGACTTCCCGCCGGCGCCGAAGCTGACCCCGCTGGGGCGCCTCGACCCGGCCAAGGCGACCGAGCAGGAGCTGGCGGGCGAGCGGATCTTCATGGGCAAGGGCCAGTGCGCCACCTGCCACATGCCGCAGACCGCCTTCATGGACAACCAGATGCACGACCTGAAGGCGGAGCGGTTCTACGACATCGGCCAGACCGTGAACGGCCAGGTCGTCCTGCCGGACGGGCCGATCAAGACCTTCACCCTGCGCGGCATCAAGGATTCTCCGCCCTATCTGCATGACGGCCGCCTGCCGACCCTGGCCGACACGGTCGAGTACTTCAACCTCGTGCTCGGGCTGAAGCTGACCCAGGACGAGAAGGACGAGCTGACCGCCTATCTGCTGACGCTGTGACGGTCATGGAAGGAGGAACCGGCATGACGGATCGGATCGCGGCCGCGGCGCTGGCGGCCCTCCTGCTGGGGACGACGCCGGGCTGGGCCCAGACCGTCGACCCGACCACCCCCGCGCCGGGCAACCCGGCGACCACCCCCGCCGGGACGCCGGAGCGGAAGCCCGGCACGCCGGCGCCGCACCGGCCGAACGCGTCGGACCAGGTCTTCGTCGTCGCGGCGGCGCAGGGCGGCCTGGCCGAGGTCGCCTTCGGCAAGCTGGCCGAGGCGCAGGGCGGCAGCGACGCGGTGCGCGACTTCGGCCGGCAGATGGTGCGCGATCACGGCAAGGCGAACGACCGGCTGGCCGATCTGGCAAAGGCGGCCGGCATCGTCCTGCCCCGGGAGATGGATGCCGAGCACCAGGCGATCCATGACAAGCTGAAGGGGCTGAAGGGCGCCGATTTCGACCGCGCCTACGTCGCCAGCCAGATCGCCGACCACCAGGTCACGGCGCAGCTGCTGGAATACGAGATCGGCGCCGGCCAGGACGAGGGGCTGAAAGGCTTCGCCACCGAGACCCTGCCGGTGGTGTTCCACCACCTGCAGATGGCGCAGGGGCTGCACACGGAGATGGCGACCGCCAGCACCGCGCCGCCCATCCCGAAGGCGAAATGAATGTCTCCTGCGGGTGGGCTGACCTGCTGACGGTCAGGCCTGTCCGCCGGGCCGAGAGTGGAGTTCTGCCTCGCCGCGGGCGATCGCAGCCGCCTGGTCCAGGCTGATGCCGTGGACCAGCGCGTCGGCGTGGCGGTGAACCAGCCGCCATTCCGTGCCGTCGCGGCGAAAGACCAGGGTGACGCGCAGCGACCAGTCCTGATCCGGCAGGCCGCCGACCTCGGCCGTCTGCCGCTCGATCACCGCCAGCACCGCCATGTCGCCCGAAGCGTAGGCCTGCACCAGCTCCAGCGCCGTCCGGCCCGCCCGGAAGAAGCGGCCCAGCGCCGCCACCCGATCGCTCGACATGTCGAAGCCCCGGCTGGGCGGCCCGCCGAACGGGGACATGAGCGTGAAGTCGTCGGCAAGGGAGATCAGGGCAAAGTATCCCTCGACATCCCCGCGCATCAGCGCCGCATTGGCGTCCGCGGCGCGCGCCACGAGATCGGCGATGTCCTTGTCGGTGACGGCCATGGCTGCATCCTCGCTCCGTCGGTCCTTCGCGACCGATGGTCTACGGCAATCCGCAACGCCCGCCTGTTCCCCAGGGCACATCAGGCCGGGACCGATGGCCCTGCCCGCCTCCGTCTGGCATGCTGCTTGCGTCGTTCCGGTGCGGCAACGGCATCGGAATCGGAATCGCGGCCGCGAGAGCCGCGGACCGGGCAGGCAGGGAGAGCATGGGATGGACGGTCTCGACCCCTCGGTCTTCGCCATCAGCCGGCCGGCACTGCACGATTACGCGGCGACCGCGCGGCCGGACATCATGGTGGAGTGCTATCGCAGCGACGCCGGGCGGATGGAGTCGTGCGGCGCGCTGCACCGGCTGTCGCTGAACCGCACAAGCCATGGGCGCTATGCCTTCCGGATCGGCGACGGGCCGACGCGGCGGGTGGCGCGGCCGTCCTGGACGCTCGGGGTGCAGCCGGCCGGGCTGCCGCTGTTCGTCGACGGCGACGGCGCCGACTACATCTCGATCTTCCAGCCGCCCGAGGCCTATCGCCGGATCGGCCGGGAGATCGGCCCGGCGCAGTTCGAGGACGGCGAGATGCTGGTCGCCGCCGACCCGGTGACGATCCATGTCGCCCTGGCCCTGGCCGAGCTGGCGCGGCGACCGGAGGCGACGGACCCGCTGCTGGCCGAGCAGCTGGGCCTGTCCTTCGCCGCCTGCACCCTGCGCCTGCTGTCGCACCGCCCGGCGCCGCGGCCGGAACGGCCCGACGCGCTGTCGCCGGACCGGCTGCGCCGGGTGCTGGAGCATATCGAGGATGCGCTGGAAGACGGCGATCTGAGCCTGGCGGAGCTGGCCGCCGTCGCCCGGCTCAGCCCGTTTCATTTCAGCCGCGCCTTCAAGGCCGCGACCGGCCGGGCGCCGCATCAGTTCGTGCTGGCGCGGCGAGTGGAGCGCGCCAAGACGCTGCTGGCGCGGCCCGACCTGGCGCTGGCCGAGATCGCCTATCGCGTCGGCTTCGCCAGCCAGGCGCATTTCTCCACCGCCTTCCGCCGCGCCACGGGCACCACCCCGGCGCGTTTCCGGGCGGAGGGGTGACCGCAAGTTCCGGCAACGAAACCGCAGGATTGCGAAAGAGCGGTGGCGGGCGGCGGCGCCATGATCGGCGCGAGACCGTCCGGAGACCGCCATGCCCTTCGCCCAGGCCCATCCGATCACCGACATCTGCTTCCTGGTCGAGGATGTGGAGCGGGCGGCCGCCTTCTATATCGGCAAGCTGGGCTTCCGGCTGCGCCGCCGCGCCCCGGGCTTCGCCGACTTCAAGGGCGCCGGGCTGACCCTGGCGCTGTGGGAGATCGGCCACATCGCCGAGCACACCGGCGTCTCCGGCCGCCGCGCCCCGCCGCAGGTGCACAAGGCTTGCGCCGCCGCCGAGCTGCCGTCGCCTGACACGATCGATGCGGTCTATCGCGAGCTGAGCGCGCTGGGCGTGACGTTCACGCGGCCGCCCGCCGACTATCCGTGGAATGCCCGCTGCGCCTATTTCACCGACCCGGACGACAATCTGTGGGAGATCTATGCCTGGCTCGACGGCGGCCCGGTGGGCGACGTCGAAGGCCCGGCCGCCTGACGGAGGACCGCATGACCGCCTTCGACCGCCGCACCGTCCTGGCCGGGATCGCCGCCTTCGGCGCCGGCATCGCGCTGAGGATTCCGGAGGGCCGGGCCGAGGCCGCCAAGGTCGTGATCAAATACGACTGGCTGATCAGCAACGGCCAGATCGGCGACGTGGTGGCGCTGAAGCAGGGGCTGTTCCAGGCCGAGGGGCTGGAGGTCGAGTTCTCGCCCGGCGGCCCGAACTCCGCCACCGTGCCGCCGGTCGTCACCGGCCAGGCGGCGCTGGGCCAGTTCTCGGATTCCGCGCAGCTGCTGCTGGCCCGCGGCTCCGGCGTGCCGGTGAAGATCATCGCCTGCGGCTACCGTTCCGGCCCCTTCGCCTTCTACTCCCTGCCCAGGGCGCCGATCCGCAGCGTCAAGGACATGATCGGCAAGCGCATCGGCATCCAGCCGACCGCACGCTTCGTGCTAGACGCCATCCTGGCGCAGAACAGGATCGACCCGTCGCAGCTGGACATCACCAATATCGGCTTCGACATGACGCCGCTGGTGGCCGGCCAGGTCGACGCCGTCACCGGCTGGATCACCAACACCAAGGCGTTGTCGGTGATCGGGCCGGACCGGATCGATCTGATGATGAAGGACACCGGCCTGCCCTCCTACTCCAACGTCTATTTCGCCACCGACACGGCGCTGGAGCAGAATGCCGAGGTGCTGGCGAAGTTCCTGCGCGCCGTGGCCAAGGGCTGGGCCTGGACCCATGCGCATCCGAAGGAGGCCGTGGACCTGACCGTCGACGCCTATCCGCAGCTGGACCGCGAGACCGAGCAGGCGACGGTCGGGCTGGTGCTGAAGCTGAGCTTCGATGCCGACACCAGGGCGAAAGGCTGGGGCTGGTTCGACCCCGACGCGATCGCCGAGCAGGTGCGGATCTACGACTCGATCGGCCAGTTCCAGGGCAGCGCGCCGAAGCCGGAGGAGTGCTGGTCCGGCGCGATCCTGGAGATGACCGCGGCCGACCGGCCGAAGCTGGGGTGACGGCAGGAGTGGACAGCGCCGCGATCCGCTGCCGGGGCCTCGCCATCGGATACGGCGCGATGCCGGTGCTGGACGGCGTCGATCTGGACGTGCCGCAGGGCGGCTTCCTGACCATCCTCGGGCCCTCGGGCTGCGGCAAGTCGACCCTGCTGCGGGTGGTGGCCGACCTGCTGGCGCCGCTGGGCGGCGAGATCGCGGTGCTGGGCGGCCCGCCGGAAGCGGCCCGGGCGCGCCGCGACATCGGCTTCGTGTTCCAGGACCCGACCCTGCTGCCCTGGCGCAACGTGCGCGCCAATATCGAGCTGCCGCTGCAGGTCGGTCGCGGCCGGTCCGCCCGGCCCGACCGGGTGGCAACCGAAGACCTGCTGGCCCTGCTCGGCCTCGGCGGGCTGGCGGAGCGGATGCCGGACCAGCTGTCGGGCGGCCAGCGCCAGCGCGTGGCGATCGCCCGCGCCCTGCTGTCCCGGCCACGGATCCTGCTGATGGACGAGCCCTTCGGCGCGCTGGACGAGATCACCCGCGACCGGCTGAACGACGAGCTGCTGGCGCTGTGGCGGCGCACCGGCACCACCGTGGTCTTCGTCACCCACAGCATCGCCGAGGCGGTGTATCTGGGCCAGCAGGTGCTGGTGCTGGCGGCCCATCCCGGCCGGGTGCTGGAGATCGTCGACCTGCGGCCGCTGAAGGATTCCGACGGCCGCTGCGACCGCGACGCGCCGGAGGTGACGGCGGTCTGTGCTCATCTGCGTCGGCTGCTGGCCGAGGGGTCGGGAGCGCCGACATGACGGGGGCATCAGTTCTGGCTTCGGGAACCCCCTCCCCCTGCCCCCCTCCCGCAAGGGGAGGGGGAACTTGGTTTTGCATGTCGTCGCGAACCGTTCTCCACGCTATCCCCACCGTGTCCCCCCTCCCCTCGCGGGAGGGGGCTAGGGGGAGGGGGTTTGCGCCGCTGGGGTGCAAGCCATGACCCGCCCCTCCGACCTCCTGTGGCCGGCGCTGGGGGCGCTGTCGATCCTGCTGGCCTGGCAGTTCGCCGTGCCGGCGCTGGGCGTGCCGGCCTTCATCGTGCCGACGCCGGCCGCGGTGTTCGGCAAGCTCTGGACCGACCGGGCGCTGCTGCTGGCCAATGCCGGGCCGACGGCGCTGGAGGCGGTGCTGGGCTTCCTTCTGGGCAACGCCGTCGCGGTGCTGCTGGCGGTGCTGTTCACCTACAGCCGGCCGGTGCGCGCCGCCTACTTCCCGATCGTGCTGTTCCTCAACACCATCCCGGTGCTGGCCCTGGCGCCGATCTTCATCCTGATGTTCGGGCTGGGCCTGCTGCCCAAGATCGTGATCGCCGCGGTGATCTGCTTCTTCCCGACCCTGATCGCCATGGCCCGCGGCCTGACCCTGGCGACGCCGAACGAGCACGAGCTGATGCGGGTGCTGTCGGCCAGCGGCTGGGAGACCTTCTGGCGGCTGCGCGCGCCGCGGTCGCTGCCGATGCTGTTCACCGCGCTTCGCATCGCCGCCACCGGCAGCGTCATCGGCGCCATCGTCGGCGAATGGATCGGGTCGAATGCCGGCCTGGGCGCGCTGATCATCCAGGCCACCTTCAACTACCAAGCCGACCGCCTGTTCGCCGCCGTCTTCGTCGCCGCTGCGATGGGTCTGATGGCCTTCGGCCTCGTGGTGCTGGTCGAGCGCCTTGGCTTCCGGCGGTGGGTACGGTAGGACCGACCTAAACGTCCGGGATACTGGACCCTCGTCCCGATGTCGGCGCATATGGCTTGACAGCCGGACCCGATAACCCCAAAGTTCACTTGATGGTTAACTATCAAGAGCCCGCCCTCGACCGTACCTTCGCCGCCCTGGCCGACCCGACGCGCCGGGCGCTGATCGCCCGGCTGGGCGAGGAGCAGGACGTCTCGGTCAGCGAGCTGGCGCGGCCCTTCACCATGTCGCTGCCGGCGGTGATGAAGCATCTCGACGTGCTGTCCGACGCCGGGCTGATCACGCGGACCAAGACCGGGCGCACCGTGACCTGCCGCCTGTCCGCGGCACCGATGGAGCAGGCGATGGGCTGGCTGAGCCGATACCAGCGCTTCTGGTCCGAACAGCTCGACCGACTGGCCGCCTTCGTCGAGGAGGAGTCATGCTCGCCAAGCCCAGCCTCAGCATCCGGCGCCGCCTCGCCGCCCCTCCCGCCCGGGTCTACGCGGCCTGGATCGAGCCGGAAAAAATAATGCGCTGGTTCGGGCCGGCGGGCGCCGAGACGATCAGCGCCGAGGCCGACCCGCGCACCGGCGGCCGCTATCACGTCGCCTTCTCCACGCCGGACGGCGAGCGCCACGATATCGGCGGCGTGTACAAGGAGGTGGTGCCGAACGAGAAGCTGGTGTTCAGCTGGGCCTGGCGGACCATGCCGGAGCGGGAGTCGCAGGTGACGCTGACCCTGCGGCCGGACGACGACGGCACCGTGCTGATCCTGACGCATGAGCAGTTCTTCGACGAGCCGGCCCGCGACCGCCATCGCGAGGGCTGGGGCGGGTGCCTCGACCGGCTGGAGCGCTATCTTCTCGAGGAGGAAGCCGTCGCCTGAGAGGAGCCTATGCCCGCGGAGAGCGCCGGACTGCTGATGCACAAGCGTGTCGACGGGCGACGGCTGGTGCTGCTGGTGCATCCGGGCGGCCCGTTCTGGCGCGGCAAGGACCTGGGCGCCTGGTCGATCCCGAAGGGCGAGCCGGAGCCCGGCGAGGATTTCGAGACCACGGCCAGGCGCGAATTCGCCGAGGAGCTGGGCACGGCGCCCGAGGGGCCGCTGCTGCCGCTCGGTCGGATCCGCCAGCGCGGCGGCAAGGCGGTCACCGCCTTCGCCATCGCCGGCGACCTGGATGTCAGCCGGGTCCGCAGCAGCGAGTTCACGCTGGAATGGCCGCCCAGGAGTGGCCGGATCCAGTCCTTCCCGGAGGTCGACCGGGCCGAATGGTTCGACCTGGCGACCGCCCGGCACAAGATCCTGGAGGGGCAACGCCCCCTGCTGGACCGGCTGGAGGAGATCCTGGAGGGCTGAGGCTCAGACGCCCACCGTGTCGCCGCCGCCGCCACCGAAATCGTCGCCGCCGAAATCCTGGCTGCCATCGTCCTGATAGTCGGCGTCCTGGACGCCCTGGTCGTCCGGCGGCACGGCATCGGCATCCCGCAGGTCGGTGCTGTCGGCACCAGGAGCGGCATCGCCGTAGTAGTTGTTGATCACCGTCTCGGTCAGGCCCGGGGCCGCGCCGCCGAAGGCGCCGCCCCAGCCGCCATGGCCCGCGCCGAACAGGGATTCGATGCCCTGGAACAGCAGCGCGCCGCCGGCCACGCCGGCCGCGGTGGCGGCGGCGCTGCGCAGGAAGGACGGGCCGGAGGACTGGGCGAAGGGGCCGCCCCCGCCCCACGGGCCCGGCTGGGGCTGGGCATAGGCCGGCGGCGCCTGGGTATAGGCCTGGGGCTGCGGCGCCGGCTGCGGACGCGGGGCCGCGCCGCTGCCGAAGATGGCGCCGAGGAAGCTGCCGCCGCCGGAGCCGCGCTGCGGCTGCTGGACCTGGCGCTCCAGCTCGGCGATCCGGGACTGGGCCTGGTGCAGGGCGTAATCCTGGATCAGCACGGTCTGGGCCAGGAGATAGGGCGCGTCGGGCAGGTCGCGGACCAGGTCCCGGATCATCGCCGCCGCCTCCTCGTCCTTCTCGGCGGGCGGAGCCTGCTTGAGCCGGGCGACCAGGTTGGTCAGCAGCTCGCGTTCCTGGGGTGTCATCGAAACTCTCCGGTCGGGCCCGCTGCCGCGGGCATCCCCCTTCCGCCGCTGATATGGGCGCGACGCCGGAGCGAAGCAATCGACGGCGCGGCGGAGTGTCGCGCCGGAGCCGGTCAGGACGGCGGGCGGTAGCCATCGGTCAGCGTCTTCAGGAAGGCGACGACGTCGTCGATCTCGGCATCGGTCAGGGCCGGCGCGTCGCCCGGGTGACGGTCGAAGGGCGGGTCGCGGTTGATGTTGGCCCAGTATTGCGGCGGCAGGTCGTCATAGAGCCGCACGCTGCCGTCCGGGTTGCGCGGGTACCAGCGGCCGGGATCGGTCTCGCGCGTCGCGTAGAAGGCCACGGCGTCGCGCAGGCTGTGGATCGCGCCGTTGTGGAAGAAGGTCCGGCGCAGCGCCACGTTGCGCAGGCTGGGGGTGCGGAACAGGCCGCAATACTCCGGATGGTCCGTCAGGTCGGTGCGCTGCGGCCCGCAGACGCCGAGGTCGACATAGGCCGGATCGGCATTGGCCGGGATCTGCATGTTCCGCGGCAGGGCGATGGCGATCATGCCGTAATCGCTGAACTGCGGCGGCGTGCCGTCATTGCCGCGCTGGCTGATATGGCATTCGGCGCAGTTGCCCTTGGCCGGGTCGTTGAACAGCTCGAGGCCGCGCACCTCTTGCGGCGTCAGCGTCGCCTGACCGGCCAGCCAGGCGTCGTATTTGCTGCTGTAGGGATAGAAGCTGGCGGCGTCCTGCTCATAGACCTCGAAGGCCTTGAGGATGCCGCCGTAGAGCGCCTTGCGGTCCTGCAGCACGTCGGCGCCGTAGATCCGCTGCAGCGCGTCGCCATAGCCGGCGGCCAGCGCCTTGGCGACGACCTCGTCGGGGCCGGCGTTGCCCATCTCGAAGTCGGAGAGCAGCGGGATCGCTGCCTGGTCGGCGCCGCGGTCGACCCGGCCGTCCCAGGTCAGCCCGCCGGTCGGGCCGTTGTCGACGCTCTCGTCCGAATCGTCCTCCGAGTCGAAGAAATGCTCGGTGAAGGGCGGCACGGCCTGCAGATAGGTCAGCGACGGCACCGCCCGGATGCCGGGCCTGGCCATGTCGCCGCCGCCCATCTGCACCGGCAGCGCGTTCGCCGGGCCGAAGCCGTGCAGCGGGTCGTGGCAGGAGCTGCAGGACAGCTTGCCCGAAGCCGAGAGCGACGGGTCGACGAACATGGCGCGGCCCAGCGCCGTCAGCTCCTCCACCTGGCGCCGCACCTCGGCCCGCGTCAGGCCGCCATCCGGATGGGACCCTGCCGTGGCGGCGGAGACCGTCAGGACCGCCGCGGCCAAGCCGCCGCCCATCGCCCACCAGCGACCCGTTCGCAACGCCATTCCGGCCATCCCGTGATCTGCGCGACGCGGCGCCGGACCCGGCCCGCAGCCCCTCTCTATGCCGAAAAAGTTTCACTTGAGCGACAGCCGGCTTCGCGCGAGTGCTGGCGCGCGGAAGGGGAACAGCCACCGGGGCCTCGGCACCGGGAGCCAGAGGGAAGCCGCATGCACAAACTGATCGCCACCGCGCTCGCGGCCGGCGCCGCCGCGCTGGTCGCGCCGCCGGTCCTGGCCGTGGACGCGCCGGGCAGCGCCGACACCGCCCAGACCAGGGCGCTGCGCGCCATCGACACGGTCGTCGTGATCTATGCCGAGAACCGCAGCTTCGACAATCTGTACGGCACTTTCCCCGGCGCCGACGGGCTGGCGAACGCCTCGGACACCGCCAGGACCCAGTTGGACCGCGACGGCACGCCGCTGAAGGAGCTGCCGCCGGTGTGGGACGGGCTGACCGCCAAGGGCGTGACGCCGCCGGTCACCCAGGCGCAGACCGAACACCTGCCGAACGCCCCCTTCGCCATGGACGACCCGCAGGGGCTGAACGTCTCGGTCGGCACCGTCACCCACGACCTGTGGCATCGCTTCTACCAGAACCAGATGCAGATCGACGGCGGCCGGAACGACAGGTTCGTCGCCTGGGCCGATGCCGGGGCCGAGGTGATGGGCCATCTCGACGGCTCGAAGACGGCGATGTGGACGATCGCCCGGCAATACACGCTGGCGGACCATTTCTTCATGGGGGCCTTCGGCGGTTCCTTCATGAACCACATCTGGCTGGCCTGCGCCTGCGTCGCCCGCTATCCCGATGCCGACAAGGCTGCGGCCAAGCCGTCGATCGCGGTGGTCGACCCGGACGGCGTCAGCCTGACCCTGGCGCCGAACTCGCCGAAATCGGCGATGGACGGCATCCCGAAATTCGTGGCCGACGGCAACCTGACGCCCGATTTCTTCGCCGTGAACACGATGCAGCCGCCCTACCAGCCGAGCGCCAACAAGCCGGCCGAAGGCGGCGACCCGGCCCTGGCCGACCCGAACGCGCCGACCACGCTGCCGCCGCAGACCGAGATCACGATCGGCGACCTGCTGAGCGCCAAGGGGATCAGCTGGGCCTGGTATTCCGGCGCCTGGCAGTCGGTGCTGGACCACGGCAACCAGACGCCGGTGCCGGCCTTCCAGTACCACCACCAGCCGTTCAACTACTTCGCCAGCTTCGCGCCCGGCACCGCGGCGCGGCAGGAGCATCTGCGCGACGGCGGGCTGGACGGGACCGAGCTGGTCAAGGCGATCGACGCCGGCACGCTGCCGCAGGTCACCTTCTACAAGCCGCAGGGCAACCTGAACGAGCACGCCGGCTATGCCGACATCGCCTCGGGCGACGCCCATCTCGCCATGCTGATCGACCATCTGCAGAAGAGCCCGCAATGGCCGCACATGCTGGTGGTCGTGACCTATGACGAGAATGGCGGCTTCTGGGACCATGTGGCGCCGCCGAAGGGCGACCGCTGGGGCCCGGGCACCCGCATCCCCGCGATCATCGTCTCGCCCTTTGCCAGGAAGGGCTATGTCGACCACACGCCCTACGACACGACCTCGATCCTGCGCTTCATCACCCACCGCTTCGGGCTGCCGGTTCTGCCGGGCATCGCGGCGCGCGACGCAGCCATCGCCGCCAATGGCAACCCGCCGTTGGGCGACCTGACCGCGGCGCTGAACCTGCCCGCGGCGCAGTGAGGCCGAGGGGCGGGTGCGTCAGCCCCGCCCCCTCCCGCATCAGTCTTGTGTGTAGTCCTGGCCGAACCATTGCTGCGACAGCTTCGACAGCGAGCCGTCGGCCTTCAGCGCGGTAAGGGCGGCGTCGACCTTGGCCTTCAGCGCCTCGCCCTTGGCGTCCTTGCGGAACACCAGATAGGCCGGGACCTTGGTCAGGAGGTCGCCGGTCGCTTCGACCGGCAGGCCCAGCTTCTCGGCATGGTCCTTGGCCACGATCGGGTCGTTGACATGGGCGTCGATGCGGCCTTCGGCGATGTCCAGCAGCACCGGCGTGACGTTGCCGTCGTAATAGCGGATCTCGAACGCGCCCGGATGGGCGGCGAGATAGTCCTCGACCAGCTTGGTGTGCTCGCTGCCCACTCCGGCGCCGACCAGCTTGCCCTTCAGATCGTCCAGGCTGTGGATGCCGGTGACGCCCTTCTTGACGATGATGGCCGAGCCGCTGTGGAAGTAGGGGACGTCGGAGAACAGGTACTTGGTCTCGCGCTCCGCCGTCTTCGAGATCTCGTTGGCGACCACGTCGTATTTGCCGGATTCGAGGCCCAGGAACATGCTGTCCCAGGGCTGCGGCACGAACTCGAACTTGAGGTCCGGCACCTTGGCCTCGACCAGCCGCAGCACCTCGACGTCGTAGCCGGTCAGCTTGCCGCTGTCGTCCTGGTAGGTGAAGGGCGCATAGGTGCCTTCGGTCCCCACCCGCACCGTCTCCTGCGCGGCCGCGGGGGCGGCCGCCAGGGCCAGCGCGAGCAGGGCCGCCGCGGCGCCCTTGGCCAGTAAGTGACGCATCGTTCTCTCCATGGTTCGCGGATCCTCAGATGTCGAAGCTGAAGGACCGCAGATAGTTCTTCAGGAAGTCCCGCGTGCGCTGCTGCTGCGGGTTGCCGAACAGCGATTTCGGGTCGCCCTGCTCGATCACCTTTCCGCCGTCGATGAACAGCACCTGGCTCGAGATCTCGCGGGCGAAGCCCATCTCGTGGGTGACGATGATCATCGGGATACCCTGCCCCGCCGCCTTGCGGATCGCCTCCAGCACCTCGCCGGTGTGCTCAGGATCCAGCGCGCTGGTCGGCTCGTCGAACAGGATCAGCTCCGGCGCCATCGCCAAGGTGCGGGCGATCGCCACCCGCTGCTGCTGGCCGCCGGACAGCGAGGACGGGTACTGCGCCGCCTTGTCGGCCAGCCCCATCAGCGCGAGGTGATGCTCCGCGGCCTCCTGCGCCTCGCGCCGCGGCAGGCGCTTCACCACCAAGAGGCCCTCGAGGATGTTCTCGATCGCCGTCTTGTGGCGGAACAGGTTGTAGTTCTGGAACACCATGCCGATGCGCATGCGCAGCGACTGCAGCCGGCGCCGGTCCAGCCGCGGCAGGTCGTAGCGGTCGCCGGCGATGTCGATGGTGCCGTCGTCCGGCGTCTCCAGCCGGTTCAGGCAGCGCAGGAAGGTCGACTTGCCGGAGCCGGAGGGGCCGAGGATCGAGACGATGCCGCCGCGGTCGACATCGAGGCCGATGCCGTCGACCACCACCTGGCCCCTGAACGACTTGCGGACGTCGCGGATCGAGATCATGTCGCCCCCTAGCCCGCAATGTCCCGGCGGCCGCGGGTGAGATAGGCCTCCCAGCGCCGCATCGCGACCTCGACCAGGATGCAGATCACCCAGTAGATCACCGCCACCGCCAGGTAGAGCTCGAAGAAGCGCAATGACCGGCCGCCGATGATCTTGGCCGCCGCCATGATGTCGACCACCGCGATCAGGAAGGCCAGCGAGGTGTCCTTGATCAGGCTGATGAAGCTGTTGCCCAGGTTGGGCAGGGCCACGGCCAGCGCCTGGGGCAGGATGATCCGGCGCATCGCCTGGAACGGCGTCATGCCGATCGAATAGGCGGCCTCGGCCTGGCCGCGGTCGATCGACAAGAGCGCGGAGCGGATCGCCTCCGACAGATAGGCGCCGACATTGACCGAGCAGCTGAAGATCACGAAGACCAGCGCCGGCACGCGGTTGATATCGATCTCGGTGCCGAGCTGCGCGTTCATGTACTGCAGCAGCTTCGGGATGCCGTAATAGGCGAGATAGATCTGCACCAGCAGCGGCGTGCCGCGGATGAAGGAGATGTAGAGCGTCGCCAGCTGCCGCAGTATCGGGATGCGGTAGATCCGGATCAGCGCCGCGCCGGTGCCGATCACCAGGCCGAAGGCCATGGCGCTGAAGGCGATCAGCAGCGTCACCGGCAGGTAGGGCAGGATCAGCGGGAAGGCCGACAGGAAATAGTCGAAGTCGAAGATCGTCATGCGGCCCCCGCGCGGAAATGCCCGCACGCTCCATCGGAGAGGCGGATGGCCAGGAAGGATGTGGCGTGCACGGGAGGCGTCAACCTGCTGTTCGGGCCGGATGCCCCGTCCCGAAGGGATCGGCGCGGCGAGCGCGGAAGGTGGTTATAGGCACACCGATAAGCAACCACCAAATGTGCATATTTAGTTTTCACAAATATGTCTCGTGCATATCAGACTCCCCTCTCGTGTCGCCAAGCCCTGGCGTGTCCTCGATTCGACGCGTTAGCCTCTGCTCGCAAGGACATCGGGAGGGGGAAACATGTCCATTCTGCTGAAGATCGTCGCCGGCATATGTGCGTTGCTCGGCGTTCTCATGCTTCTGTCGGCGATCCTGGGCGAGATGACCGGCGCCAAGCTCGAGGTCGGGTTCATCTATGTGGCGACGGCGCTGGGCTTCGCCGCGACCGCCAGGCTTCTGGACGACACGGCGGCGATCAGGAGCCGGCTGGAGCACATCCAGTATCAGCTGATCCAGGAGATCCGCACCGCCGCGGGCCGCCAGGGGACGCGATAGACGAGAGAATCAGGATACCGATCTGGAACATCCATATTGATGTTCTAGACATCATCCCTGCCGCCTGATACCTTAGTTTTGTCAGAGGAAACTGCATGATCACCGCCGCCCAGATGCGGGCTGCCCGCGCCCTGCTCGGCATCGACCAGCGGCAGCTCGCCGAGCTGTCCGGAGTGTCGCTGCCGACGATCCAGCGCATGGAGGCCAGCGAGGGCACCGTCCGCGGCGTGGTCGACACGCTGACCAAGGTGGTCGAGGCCTTCGACCGGGCCGGGGTCGAGCTGATCGGCGATCATGCGGTGAGCCGCGAAGGCGGCCGCGGGGTGCGGTTCAAGACCCCGCGGTAGCCGGAGGGCGGAAGCCGGCTGACGAGACGTTCAGCGACGGCGACCGCCGGCCGACCCGACGATCCCGCCGCTCCTGCGGTGATGGGAGTGTCGAGGTCGATGGTGGCGCGCAGTCATGATCCGTCCTTTGCCGAGCTGTTCACGCCGAAGCTCGTGACCGTTTTGCGCGAGCGCTACGGCCTCGCCGACCTCAAGGCCGATGCCGTGGCGGGGCTGACCGTCGCGATCGTGGCCCTGCCGCTGTCGATGGCGATCGCCATCGCCTCCGGCGTCACGCCGGACCGCGGCCTCTATGCCTCGATCGTCGGCGGCTTCATCGTCTCGGCGCTGGGCGGCAGCCGGTTCCAGATCGGCGGCCCGGCCGGCGCCTTCATCGTGCTGGTGGCCGCGACCGTGGCGCAGCACGGCATCGACGGGCTGCTGCTGGCGACCTTCCTGTCCGGGCTGATGCTGGCGGCGATCGGCCTGCTGCGGCTGGGCACCTTCATCAAATACATTCCCTATCCGGTGACCGTCGGCTTCACCACCGGCATCGCCATGATCATCTTCGCCAGCCAGCTGAAGGACCTGCTGGGCCTGACCTTGGACGGGCCGGAGCCGGGGCCCTTCGTCCCGAAGCTGGAGGCGCTGGGCCGGGCGCTGCCGACCGCCAGCGCCGCGGCCGTCGCCGTGGCGGCGCTATCGGTCGGCACCATCCTGCTGGTGCGCCGGCTGCGGCCGCACTGGCCGTCCTACCTGATCGCGGTCGCGCTGGCCTCGATCCTGGCCGCCGTGCTGCAGCTGCCGGTCGAGACCATCGGCACCCGCTTCGGCGGCGTCCCGTCCTCCCTGCCCGCCCCGCAGCTGCCCGACCTGTCCTGGGCCCGGATCCAGGAGATGCTGCCGGCGGCCCTGTCCTTCACCCTGCTGGGCGGCATCGAGAGCCTGCTGTCGGCCGTGGTCGCCGACAGCATGAGCGGGCGCCGCCACCGCTCGAACTGCGAGCTGGTGGCCCAGGGGCTGGCCAACATCGCCTCCTCGCTGTTCGGCGGCATCTGCGTCACCGGCACGATCGCCCGCACCGCCACCAATGTCCGCGCCGGGGCGCGCGGCCCGGTGTCGGGCATGCTGCATTCGGTGTTCCTGCTGCTGTTCATGATGGCGGCGGCGCCGCTGGCCGCCTTCATCCCGCTCTCCGCCCTCGCCGGGGTCCTGGCGGTGGTGGCCTGGACCATGGCCGAGAAGCACCAGTTCGGGATCCTGATCCGCGCCTCGGTCGGCGACGCCGTGGTGCTGCTGGCGACCTTCGGCCTGGTGGTGTTCCGCGACCTGACCGAGGGCATCCTGGTCGGCTTCGTCCTCGGCGCGCTGCTGTTCCTGCACCGCATGGCGCAGGCGGTGCAGGTCGACCGGCCGGACATGGCCGACGACCGAGGCAACGGCGACGGCCGCCCGCCCTATGATCCCGCGCTGGCCACCGACCGCGACGTCGTCGCCTACAGGATCTCCGGCGCCTTCTTCTTCGGCGCCGCGGCCGGGGTGGCGGCGGCCCTCGACCGGATTGGCGAGCACCCGAAGGCCTATGTCGTCGATTTCTCGGCGGTGCCGGTGATCGATTCCACCGCCGCCGCCACGATCGAAGGCTTCGCCCGCAAGGCCCGGCGCCAGGGCGCCGCGGTCTACATCGCCGGCGCCCGACGGCCGATCCTGCGGGCGCTGCTGACGCATGGCGTCCGGCCGCCCCTGGTGCGCTTCAAGTCGGACCCGGCCGACGCGATGGAAGCGGCCCGACGCGCAGCCTCGACCGCGGCCTGAGGCCTACAGCCGCGCCTTGAGGCCCAGGCAGAAGCCGACGCAGACCGCGGCGACCACGGCCGACCAGGGGTTGCGGTGTACCGCCTCGTCCAGCGCGCTCGCCCGGGCCTGGGCCATCGACGCCACGGTCTCGCCGAGGCGGGCCACGTCCTCGCGCAACGCCCGCAGGTCCGACTCCAGGTCGTGTCGAGCGGCCTGGGCATCGGTCGCGGCGGCATCCAGCTCGGCGGCGGCGCGGCTCGACTTCGATCCCGACACCTGCGCGGCGGCGTCGGCGGCGGATTTGGGGGCTCCGGTCTCGGACATGGGCGGCTCCTTTCTGCTCCGCCAACAGCCGCTGCGCATCGCCGGTTCCGGGCGGAGGCCGCCGGCGGTGCCGCATTACGACAAATTTAACCTATCCCGCAGCGAAGCGGCCTCGACAACGCCGGGCGATGGGAGCAGAAGAACTGCGAGAGATACGCATTCTTGCTCGCAACTACCCGTGGGCATGGGGCGCCGCCCGTGGCGGTTCTGGGAAGATGTCGGGATGCTTGTACCGTTCCTGATCATGATGCGCGAGGGCATCGAGGCCGCCCTGATCGTCGGCATCATCGCCGGCTATCTGCGCCAGACGGGCCGGTCGCAATGGATGCCCCTGGTCTGGATCGGCATCGCCATCGCCGTCCTGCTTTCGATCGCCGTCGGCATCGTGCTGAACCTGGTCAGCGCCGAGTTCCCGCAGCGCGAGCAGGAGCTGTTCGAGGCGATCGTCGGGCTGATCGCGGTGTGCATCCTGACCTCGATGGTGTTCTGGATGCGCAAGGCCGCGCGCTCGATCAAGGCGCAGTTGCAGCATTCGGTCGACGCCGCGCTGGAGGGGCGCGACGCCAAGGGCCTGGCGCTGATCGGCATGGCCTTCTTCGCGGTCGCCCGCGAGGGGCTGGAATCGGTGTTCTTCCTGCTCGCCACCTTCCAGCAGGATGTCGGCCTCGAGGCGCCGGCCGGCGCCCTGGCCGGCGTCCTGGTCGCGGTCGGGGTCGGCTTCGCCATCACCTGGTTCGGCGTCCGGCTGAACCTGAAGCGCTTCTTCCGCTGGACCGGGCTGTTCATCCTGGTGGTCGCCGCCGGGCTCCTGGCCGGGTCGCTGCGGGCGCTGCACGAGGCCGGGCTGTGGAACGGGCTGCAGGAGGTCGCCTTCGACCTCAGCCAAGTCCTGCCGATCGACGGACCGCTCGGCTCGGTGCTGGCCGGCATCTTCGGCTATCAGGATACGCCGGCCGTCGGCGAGGTCGCCGTCTATCTCCTCTTCCTGATCATCACCGTGCCCCTGTTCCTGAGCGGCGGCCGGGTCGCGCAGGAAGCGCGGTCGAACGCCTGAGCCCGGAGCCGAAGCTCGAATGTCGTCCTTGCAGCGCACCACCCGGATCGGCATCGGCGTCGTCGCGGTCCTGGCCGTCGCCGTCGCGGGCCTGGGCGTCTACGCCTATCTCCCCCGCGCCGGCACGCCCCAGGCCGCCGCGGGCGGCACCGCCGTCACCATCACCGCCCAGAGCTGCGAGCCGAACGACCTGACGGTCGAGGCCGGCCGCGTCACCTTCCAGGTGAAGAACGCCAGCGACCGCGCGCTGGAGTGGGAGATCCTGCAGGGCGTGATGGTGGTGGAGGAGCGCGAGAACATAGCGCCCGGCTTCACCCAGAGCCTGACCGCCAAGCTAGACCCCGGCAGCTACCAGATCACCTGCGGCCTCTTGAGCAATCCGCGCGGCACCCTGACCGTGACCGCGGCGAAGACCGCCCCGGCCCAGGCGCTGCAGCCCTCGCTGATCGAGCTGATCGGGCCGATCGCCGAATACAAGGTCTACGTCCCCGGCGAAGCCAGGGCGCGGGCCGCCGCCCCCCCGCCGCTGGTCGCAGCGGTCAAGGCCGGCGACCTGGCCCGGGCGCGCGACCTGCTGGCCCCGGCCTGGATCCACTACCAGCGGATCAAGCCGATCGCCGACCTGTTCGCCGATCTCGACACGGCGCTGGACGCCCGCGCCGACTATTTCGAGAAGAAGGAGGACGACCCGGGCTTCACCGGCTTCCGCCGGCTGCACTACGCGCTGTTCACCCGCGGCTCGACCGACGGGCTCGGGCCGGTCGCCGACAAGCTGGCGGTCGATGTGCAGGCGCTGCAGGCCCGCATCGCCGACCTGTCGATCCCGCCGGAGAAGATGGCCGGCGGCGCCGCCACCGTGATCGCCCGCCTGGCCGCCGACCCGGGCCTCGACCCCGCCGCCGCCAAGGCCGATCTAGAAGGCGCGGCCCGCATCGTCGGGCTGCTGCGCCCGCTGAGCCAGAAGGCCGACAAGGCGCTGAGCGACCGGGTCGACGGCAACCTGACCGCGGCCGGGCTGGCGCTGACCCGCGACGACCGCACCGGGCTGCAGCCCCCGGTGACGGCCCTGGCCGACGACCTGCCGAAGCTGCGCACCGCCTTGGGGCTGGACTGACCGGACGAACCGCCATGACCACCACCGACGAACAGGGCAAGACCCCCACTCCCGCAGACGTTCCCAGCCGTCGCGCCGTGCTGCGCGGCCTGGCCGGCGGCGGCGCCGCGCTCGGCGCGCTGGCTGCGGTGCCGGCCGTCGCCCAGTCGGTGAAGCAGCCGCCCGGCCGCGAGGCCGATGTCGCCCAGCAGGCGCAGCCCTTCTACGGCGAGCACCAGGCCGGCATCGTCACCCCCTCCCCCGCCGCCGGCCTCGTCGCCGCCTTCGACGTGCTGGCGACATCGAAGCCGGACCTGGAGCGGCTGTTCCGCACCCTGACCGAGCGCATCGCCTTCCTGATGGGCGGCGGCACCCCGCCGGAGCTGGACCCGAAATTCCCGCCGGCCGATTCCGGCGTGCTGGGCCCGGTGATCGTGCCGGACAACCTGACCATCACCGCCGCCGTCGGCGCCTCTCTGTTCGACGACCGCTTCGGCCTGGCCGCGGTGAAGCCGCGGGAGCTGACGACGATGCCCAGCTTCCCGAACGACGCCCTGGATCCGGAATACTGCCACGGCGACCTGCTGCTGCAGTTCTCGGCCAACACGCCGGAGGCCAACATCCACGCCCTGCGCGCGGTGGTGAAGGCGACGCCCGACCTGCTGAGCCTGCGCTGGAAGCTGGACGGGTTCCTGCCGGCCGCAACCAGCAAGGCCGGCCGCAAGGAGACGGCGCGCAACCTCCTGGGCTTCAAGGACGGCACCGCCAACCCGAACCCGGCCGACGCCGCGGCGATGGACCGGCTCGTCTGGATCCAGCCGGGCGCGGACGAGCCGGCCTGGACGGCCGGCGGCACCTACCAGGTGGTGCGCATCATCCGCAACTTCGTCGAGCGCTGGGACCGCACGCCACTCGGGGAGCAGGAGGCGATCATGGGCCGCCAGAAGGCGTCCGGCGCCCCGCTGGGGATGAAGGACGAATTCGAGGTGCCGGACTATTCGGGCGACCCCGAGGGCAAGGTGATGCCGCTCGACGCCCATATCCGGCTGGCCAATCCGCGCACCCGCGAGACCGCGAACAGCCTGATCCTGCGCCGCCCGTTCAACTATTCGCGCGGGGTCACCAAGTCGGGGCAGCTCGACATGGGCCTGCTGTTCATCTGCTTCCAGTCGAGCCTGAACGCCGGCTTCGTCGCGGTGCAGCAGCGGCTGAACGGCGAGCCGCTGGAGGAGTACATCAAGCCGACCGGCGGCGGCTATTTCTTCGCCCTGCCGGGGGTTCCGGACAAGGACGGCTATCTGGGCCAGGGGCTGCTGCAATCCGTGTCGACCTGAGGGGCCGGAAGGGCCCTGAGCGCCGGGTGACGATCTCACCCGGCCCTATCCTAGGAGGGGATTGAATATGAAACGCATTCTGACTTTCAGCCTCGGCGCTGCCGCGCTGCTGGTCGGGCCCGCAGCCATGGCCGCCCCGCCGTCGCCGCTCGAGCTGGTCGAGCCGATCGCCAAGTACAAGACCTGGGTCATCGGCGAGGTCGACCAGTTCGTCGAGCACACGCGCCAGTTCACCGAGGCGGTGAAGGCCGGCGACCTGAAGAAGGCGCAGGCCTTGTACGCGCCGAGCCGCGTCTATTACGAGCGGATCGAGCCGCTCGCCGAGCTGTTCGCCGACCTCGACGCCGCCATCGACTCGCGCGCCGACGACCACGCGAAGAACGAGGAGGATCCGGAGTTCACCGGCTTCCACCGCATCGAATACGGCTTGTTCGCCAAGCAGTCGACCGAGGGCCTGGCCCCCTTCGCCGACAAGCTACTGGCCGACGTGACCGACCTGCAGGGCCGGATCAAGGACCTGACCACCCCGCCGGACAAGGTGGTGGGCGGCGCCGCGGCGCTGATCGAGGAGGTCGCGGCCACCAAGATCTCCGGCGAGGAGGACCGCTACAGCCACACCGACCTGTGGGACTTCCAGGCCAATGTCGACGGTGCCAAGAAGATCGTCGACCTGCTGCGCCCGATCCTGGAGAAGAGCGACAAGGCGCTGCTGACCAAGGTCGACGCCAACTTCAAGACCGTCGACGGCATCCTGGCCAAGTACAAGACCTCGGATGGCGGCTTCCAGACCTACGACAAGCTGACCGAGGCCGACCGCAACGCGCTGAAGGGCCCGATCACCGCCCTGGCCGAGGACCTGTCCCAGCTGCGCGGCACGCTGGGCCTGAGCTGAAGTTTCGTCGATTCCGGAGGTTGGGTTCGCGGCAGGCGAACCCAACACTGGCCGGGATCTCGCCATGCTGGGTTCGCCGATGGCGAACCCAGCCTACACCTGGCATTCGATATCAGGAGCGACTGTCGGGCAGAAGCGGCGGCTCCTGGGGACCGCCGGAACCGTCCCTGCCCGCTCGGCCGACGGCCAGGTCATAGATCATCTCAAGCCGCGTCTCGACCTTCACCAGGCGGGTGTCGATCCCCCGGATGTCGCCAGACAGCCGGCTCTCCAGGTCGCGAACCTCCTTGGACAATTCGGTGACCTTGGCGGAGGTCCTCTTGACGTCATCGTAGATGAGGATGATGTCGCGAAGCGTCGACATGGGCCGGATCGCCATCAGGCCACAGCCCCGGGCTTCCCGGCCTTGGCCTTCGCGGCGGCCGCCTCCTCGCGTCGCTTCCGCAGATAGCCGAGGGTCTCGTCGATTTCAGTCATCGCCTGATCGAGCGCTTCCCTGGCCTCTATCGCGGATTTGTGCAGCAACTGGGTCACCTCGTCGAGTTCCGGATCATAGGCGTCCATCGACCGGCGCGCGAACTCGCCGACCGACATATCGAGCGCCTTGGCACGGGCGGCGATCTGCGCCTTATAGTCGGGGTCGACCAGGACGATGATGCGATCCTGCCTCACATGATGCTCCTGAACATGCGCAGCACATGTACATGATATAGCGATTCCGAATGCCGCGTGAACTGCCGGGACTGCAGGCTGCATTCGGCTCCATTTTCTACACATTTCTTAAGATTTTTCTTATCGAATTGACGCCAGCCAAGCGTCAATTAAGCTGCCTCCCCGCAACCGGAACAAGCGAGCCGGCGAACGCATTCGGTGAAGAGGACTTCCCGTTCCGTTCGGCTCGAACAGAGAAGGCAGCGCCATGACCCCCTCCCCGTTCAAGCGCATCCTCCGCACGGCCGCCTTGGGCGCCGCGCTCGGCGCCGGCCTGCTGGCCGCTTCCGCCGCCATGGCCGCCGATGCGGTGCGCGTCGGCTCCAAGGTCGACACCGAGGGCCGCCTGCTGGGCAGCATCATCCTGCAGGTGCTGGAGGCCAACGGCATCCCCACCGAGAACAAGCTGCAGCTCGGCACCACCAAGATCGTGCGCAGCGCGATCCTGGCCGGCGAGATCGACGCCTATCCGGAATACACCGGCAACGGCGCCTTCTTCTTCAACATCGACAGCGACCCGGCCTGGAAGAACGCCCAGGCCGGCTACGACAAGGTCAAGCAGCTGGACGAGGCGCAGAACAAGATCGTCTGGCTGGCCCCGGCCCCGGCCAACAACACCTGGGCGCTGGCGGTGCGGCAGGAGGTGGCCGACGCCAACAAGCTGAAGACGCTCGAGGATTTCGCCAAATGGGTGAATGGCGGCGGCGAGGTCAAGCTGGCGGCCTCGGCCGAGTTCGTCGAGAGCCCCGCGGCCCTGCCCTCCTTCCAGTCGACCTACGGCTTCACGCTGAAGCAGGACCAGATCGTCACCCTGGCCGGCGGCGACACCGCCGCCACCATCCGCGCCGCGGCGGAGCGGACCTCCGGCGTCAACACCGCCATGGTCTACGGCACCGACGGCGCCATCTCCTCGGTCGGGCTGGTGGTGCTGGAAGACAGCAAGGGCGCCCAGATCGTCTATGAGCCGGCGGCGACGATCCGCGCCGACGTGCTGGCCAGGCACCCGAAGATCAAGGAGGCGCTGGACCCGGTCTTCGCCTCGCTCGACCTCAAGACCCTGCAGGAGCTGAACGGCAAGATCGCCGTCGACGGCGAGGATCCGCAAGCGGTCGCGGCCGAGTACCTGAAGGCGAAGGGGTTCGTGAAGTAAGGCACGACAGGACGGATCGGCTGATGCTTTCATGGCCGCCGCCATGACCGTCATCCGCAACCGCGTGCTGCTGGTGCTGGGGGTGGTGGCGCTGGCCGGGGGGCTGGCGCTGCCGATCCTGACCCATGCGCCGAACCGGCTGCTGTCCGGCAAGCCGATCGGCGCTCTGGACCTGGCAACGCCCTGGGGGCCGATGGCGATCGCCGCGGCCGTCCTGCTGCTGGCCGGTGCTTTCGTCCCGTCGCGGCGCGAAACACTGACCGCACAGCTGGCCGCCGGCATCGGCATCGCCGTCGGGCTGGTCTGGCTGGCGGGCATGCAAGCCGAAGCGCTGGCCGCAGGCGCCCGGCCCTCGGCCCGCACCTCGCTCGGCGCCGGCTTCTGGGTGCTGGGCCTGACCGCCCTGCTGGCGGCCGCCGACGCCGCCCGCCGGCTGCGGCTCGGCCCCCTCGCCCGGCTGGCCGCGGCGCTGCTGCTGGCGGTGCCGGTCGCGGCGCTGATCGCCGGCGGCGCGGTCGACCAGCTGTCGCTGATGAAGGAATATGTCCAGCAGCACGGCGTGTTCGGCCCGCAGGTGCTGCGCCACCTGCTGCTGGTCGAGCTGGCGCTGGTCCCCACGCTGCTGATCGGCGTGCCGCTGGGCATCGCCGCGCATCGTTCCGCCGCCGCGCGCGGGCCGATCTTCTCGATCCTCGGCATCATCCAGACGATCCCGTCGATCGCGCTGTTCGGCCTCCTGATCGCGCCGCTCTCGGCCCTCTCCGCCGCCGCCCCCTGGCTCGGCGTCAGCGGCATCGGCATCACCCCGGCGGTGATCGCGCTGACCCTCTATTCGCTGCTGCCGATCGCCCGCAACACCGCCGCTGGGCTGGGCCAGGTCGAGGCCGGGGTGATCGACGCCGCCCGCGGCATCGGCATGACGCGGCGCCAGATCTTCCGGAAGGTCGAGGTGCCGCTGGCCCTGCCGGTCTTCCTGTCCGGCCTGCGCATCACCCTGATCCAGGCGATCGGCCTGGCCGCGGTGGCGGCGCTGATCGGCGCCGGCGGCCTCGGCGCCGTGATGTTCCAGGGCCTGTTCGCCAACGCCCTCGACCTGGTGCTGCTGGGCGCCCTGCCGATCATCCTGATGGCGGTGGCGGTCGACGCCGTGTTCCGCATCCTGGTCGACGCCCTGCAAGGGAGAGCCGCATGATCGAGTTCGAGCATGTCAGCAAGGTGTTCGACGGCATCAAGGCGGTCGACGACCTGACCCTGAGCGTTCCCGACGGGGCCTTCTGCGCCCTGATCGGCTCCTCCGGCTCCGGCAAGTCGACCAGCCTGCGCATGATCAACCGGCTGATCCCGCACACCGAAGGCACGCTCAAGGTCGGCGGCGAGGACGTGACGACGATCCCGGTCGAGGCGCTGCGCCGGCGCCTGGGCTACGCTATCCAGTCGATCGGCCTGTTCCCGCACTGGACCGTGGCCCGCAACATCGCCGCGGTGCCGGCCCTGCTGGGCTGGCCGCAGGCGAAGATCGACGACCGGGTGCGCGAGCTTTTGGACCTGCTGCAGCTCGATCCACGCTTCGCCGAGAAATACCCGCACCAGTTGTCCGGCGGGCAGCAGCAGCGGGTCGGCGTCGCCCGGGCGCTGGCGGCCGACCCGGAGGTGCTGCTGATGGACGAGCCCTTCGGCGCGCTGGACCCCATCACCCGCGACGCGCTGCAGGGCGAGCTGGCGCGGATCCATCGCGAGACCGGCAAGACCATCGTCTTCGTCACCCACGACATGGACGAGGCGCTGCGCCTGGCCACCCAGATCGCCATCCTCGACCATGGCCGTCTGGTGCAGTTGGGCAGCCCGCGCGAGATCCTCACGGCCCCGGCCAACGACTTCGTGCGCGACTTCATCGGCCGCGACGACCTGGGCCTGAAGCTGCTGGCCACCGAGACGGCGGCGGACCGGGTTCGGCCCGGCGAGACGGCCGACGGCGCGCCGATCCCGGCCGAGACGTCTCTGCGCACCGCCCTGTCGATCCTGGTCGCGCGCCATGCCGACAGCGCCCCGGTGGCGGCGGCGGACGGCAGGCCGCTGGGCACGCTCCACCTCGACGACCTGGTGCGGGCATGAGCATCGCCCGGCCCGCCGCTGCGGACCCGGCCCGCCCGGGCTGGCGCCCCTGGCGCGACCCGCTGCTGTGGCTGGCCGCCGGCTTCGCCGCGCTGGTGTTCGGGCTGCCGCTGACCCGGCCGCTCTTCGCCGCCTGGTTTCCGCAGCTGGAGCGGCCCTTCTACGAGGCCGACAGCTTCGCCGCGCTGGTTCTGGCGCATGTGCTGCTGGTCGGGGCGTCGAGCCTGATCGCGATCGTCATCGGCGTCGCCGCCGGCATCTTCGTCACCCGCCGGTCCGGGGCCGAGTTCCGCGGCCTGGTCGAGACGGTGACGGCGATGGGCCAGACCTTCCCGCCGGTGGCGGTGCTGGCGATCGCCGTGCCGCTGATCGGCTTCGGCGCCTGGCCGGCGCTGATCGCCCTGTCGCTCTACGGCCTGCTGCCGATCGTCGAGAACACCATCGCCGGGCTGGAGCAGGTGCCGCCGGCGGCGCGCGACGCGGCCGAGGGCATGGGCATGGGGCCGCTGCGCCGGCTGTGGTCGGTCGAGCTGCCGCTGGCCGCGCCGGTGATCCTGGCCGGCATCCGCACCTCGGTTGCGATCAACATCGGCACGGCGGCGATCGCCTCGACCGTCGGCGCCCGGACCCTGGGCACCCCGATCATCGTCGGGCTGAACGGCAACAACCTGGCCTATGTCATCCAGGGCGCGCTGGTGGTGGGCACGCTGGCGGTGCTGGCCGACCTCGCCCTCGGCCGCGTGACCGACCTGCTGCAGCGCTGGAAGCGGGCGTAAGGCGCCTCAGCCCCCTCGCTTGTTATCGCCGACCCAAACGCGCGGCCCCGGCCCCAGGCGGGCGGCGCGGTCCGCCGGGTTGACGAGGCCGCAGGAGGACAAAGACAGGCAGCCGCAGCCGATGCAGCCGGCCAGGCCGGATCTCAGCCGCTCCAGCTCCGCGATCCGCTCGTCGATCCGCCGGGTCCAGCCGCCCGACAGGCGCGACCAGTCCTCGCCGGTCGGGATGTGGTCGGTCGGCAGCTTGTCCAGCTCCGCCTTCACCTCCTCCAGCGACATGCCGAGGCGCTGGGCGAAGACGATGAAGGCGATGCGCCGCAGCACGGCGCGGGGGAAGCGGCGATGGCCGGATCCGGCCCGCTCGGACCGGATCAGCCCCCGCTCCTCGTAATAGCGCAGCGCCGAAGCCGCGACGCCGCTGCGCCGCGACACCTGGTTGATCGTCAGGACTCCGTCCATGGCTCCGTCCCCAGCCGATCGAGCATTGAAGCTAACTTGAGCTTGCTGCACGCCCGGATCAAGCCGGGACGGATCGGCGGGCCGCCTCAGGCCAGGGCCGGGGCGCGCTTCTCCAGCGCGTAGGACAGCACGGCGACGCCGAGCCCGGCCACGGCGACGGCGGCGCCGAGATAGGGGATCTGGCCGTAGGGCATGCCGGCGGTGATCGCGGCGCCGCCGAGCCAGGCTCCGGCGGCGTTGCCGAGGTTGAAGGCGCCCTGGTTCAGGGTCGAGGCCAGGTTCGGCGCCTCATGCGCCTGGTCGACCACCCGGGTCTGCAGCGGCGCGCCGAGGCTGAACTGGACCACGCCCCACAGCACCATCGCTGTCACAGCCGGCACCATCATCGGCGCGGCCAGGCCGAAGCCGGCGCAGACCACGGCCAGGGCGGTGAAGCTCATCATCACCGCCGGCATCAGCCGCCAGTCGGCCAGGCGCCCGCCGAACAGGTTGCCGACGGTGATGCCGACGCCGAACAGCAGGAGGGCGGTGGTGACGCCCTGCGGCGTCAGGCCGGAGACGGTCTCGAGGATCGGGGTGATGTAGGTGAAGACGGTGAACAGGCTGACCGAGGACAGGATGCTGAGCGCCATGGCCAGCAGCACCTGCGGCTTGCGCAGCACCGAGAATTCGGACAGCAGGTTGCCCGCCGGCGCCTCGCGGTCGCGCGGCAGCACGAAGGCGATGGCCAGCGCCGCGGCGATGCCGATCGGCACGATCGCGCCGAAGGTGGCGCGCCAGCCGGCGACATGGCCCAGCGCGGTGCCGAAGGGCACGCCCAGGACATTCGCGAGGGTGAGGCCAGAGAACATCAGCGCAATGGCGCGAGAGCGCTGGTGCCGCGGCACGAGCCCGGCGGCAACCACGGCGCCGATGCCGAAGAAGGCGCCGTGGCACAGCGCCGTCAGCACCCGCGCCGCCATCAGCGACCAGTAGTCGGGCGCCAGGGCGCACATCAGGTTGCCGAGGATGAAAACGCCCATCAGCCCGAGCAGCACGGTCTTGCGCGGCAGCTTCGCTGTCAGCAGGGCGACGATCGGCGCGCCGATGGTGACGCTGAGGGCATAGCCCGAGACCAGCATGCCGGCCGCCGGGATCGAGACGCCGAGGTCGCGCGCCACGTCGGGCAAGAGGCCCATGATCACGAATTCGGTGGTGCCGATGCCGAAGGCGGCAACGGCCAGGGCGAAGAGCGGCAGCGGCATGAGGGGCGAATCCGGTGACGGGAGTTCGCCCCTAAGATGCGCGCTTACCTTGGCGATACGTCATACGAATGCTGCAATGCAGCATTCGGGAAATGCGGGGCGGAGACCGCTGGGCCTCCGCCTGCCGCGAGCCATCATACGAAGACGAAATCGGAAGCGTGAAGTTGAGAGGCTTCTGTGATTCCGGTCAACGTGAGAGTGATGTCTGCCGTGCCATTACCGTCGGCATCAATGAACAACTGGCCGCCTTCGAACCGCGCCTGGGTGTGGCCGCCGGCCGTGAAGACGCCTGCGCCGACATATCCGAAGCTGCCCTGCAACACCCACTGAAATACCAGCTTGTCGCCCTCGGACGGTTTCAGATCGATAATGGTGTCGTTCCCGCCGGAGGTTCCGACAAAGACGAACCGGTCCCTTCCTGCCCCGCCCCCCAGAGTATCGTCCCCGTAGCCTCCCCGCAGGAGATCATCACCCTGGCCACCGATCAGGCGGTTGCCATGGAAATCGCCATTGATGATGTCGTTCCCGTCCCCGCCATACGTTCCGAAGAACAGATCCCGATCTGTCGTTATGATGTCGTCGCCGGCTCCACCATCGATGAAACCGATTCCCGATCCAGCCGTGATACGATCGTTTCCATCGCCGCCGTCGATCATACCTCCGAGATCGCTGGCAGTGATCGTGTCGTTCCCGGCACCGCCGTCCAGACGATCGTCGGCGCCACCACCGACAAGGACATCATTGCCGCCTTCGCCACGGAGTTCGCTGCTTATCGTATTGCCAATGATCGTATTGTCCAGTTCATTGCCAGCCCCCCAGTTTGCAGAGCCCCTTAACGTCAAATTCTCGATATTCTTGCCGAGAACATAGTTGTAGTGATTAGAGACAAGGACGAGATCGACCCCACCTCCCTCAGCCTCCACAATTTTGTCTACAGTGCCGTCGAATGAAGCAATTTCGTAAATGTCATTGCCACCGCCTCCCACCAAAACGTCCGCCCCGTCACCACCGTTCAAAGTATTACTTCCATCATTGCCAGCAATCGTATTGGCCCGAGAATTTCCTACACCGTCAATGTCATCGTGGCCAGTCAGCGTCAGCGTTTCGGTGTTCATGGTGAGAACCCAGTCGACCGACGAGAAAACGTGATCGACTCCACCGCCCGCGGCCTCTGCGATCACGTCGCCAGACGAATCGACGATATAGGTATCATTGCCTCCCCTTCCGATCAGGACATCGTCTCCTTCGCGGCCATCCAGCACGTTGGCGCCGTCGTTTCCCTGAATCGTGTTATTCAGGTCGTTACCGGTGCCATTGACGTCGCCGCCGCCCATCAACATCAGCAGCTCGACATTCCGTGAAAGGGTGAAGCTGACCGAAGCGCGGACGAGATCCACATCTTTCCCACCGTATTCGATCACCTGATCGCCCACAGAATCGACCACATAGATGTCCGCACCGCCGCCACCACTCAAGACATCCGTGCCGCCCCCGCCGTCGAGCAGATTGGCGCCGTCATTGCCCGAGATTTCGTTGTTCAGCGCGTTGCCTATGCCGTTAATGTCGCTCGATCCTCTGAGGGACAGGTTCTCGAGGTTCGCGCCGAGGGTATAGGTGACCGAAGAGCGGACCGTATCCGTCCCCTCGTCGAAGCGTTCCACCACCACATCTGCAGCAGAGTCCACGGTATAGACGTCGCTCCCTGCACCTCCAATCAGAATATCGTCGCCCGCGCCGCCGTTCAGGTAGTTCTGGTTGACGTTGCCTATGATGGTGTTGTTCAGAGCATTGCCGGTGCCGTTGATATTATCCGTGCCGATCAGGTTCAGTTCCTCGATGTTGGCGCTGAGCGCAAAGCTGTCCGAGGCCCGCACCCGGTCGTAGCCTTCGTTTGCCAGTTCCTGGATCCGGTCGTAGATCGAGTCTACGCCGTAGTCGTCGTCGCCCTTGCCCCCGAGCAGCGTGTCATACCCGGCGCCGCCGTTAAGCACATTGTTCCCCGCATTGCCGATGATGGTGTTGCTCAGCGCGTTGCCGGTGCCAACCAGGTCGGCCGCGCCTTCCAGAATCAGGTTTTCGACATTGCCGGCGAGTTGATGGTTGACCCAGGCGTGCACCCGGTCCACGCCTTCGCCCTCCTCCTCTACCACCTGGTCTCCGGCCGTATCGACATAGTAGATGTCCCTGCCCCTACCCCCGGTCAGCAGGTCGTCGCCGGCGCCACCGTTGAGCACGTTGTTGCCAGCGTTGCCAATGATGGTGTTGTTCAGCGCATTGCCGGCGCCGTTGATGGCGCTCGTGCCGGTCAGGTTCAGTTCCTCGATGTTGGCGCTGAGCGTGAAGCTGACCGAGGCCCGCACCCAGTCGTGGCCCTCGTTCGCCAGCTCCTGGATCCGATCGCCGGCCGAGTCTACGTCGTAGACATCGTTACCCGTGCCCCCGATCAGCAGGTCGTCGCCGGCGCCGCCGTTGAGCACATTGTTCCCGACATTTCCGACGATAGTGTTCGCCAGCGCGTTGCCCGCGCCGTTGACGGCGCCCGTGCCGGTCAGGTTCAGCTCCTCGATATTGGAGCTGAGCGTGAAGCTGACCGAGGCCCGCACCCGGTCGTAACCCTCGTTCCCCAATTCCTGGATCCGGTCGCCGGCCGAATCGACGTCGTAGACGTCGTCGCCCCTGCCACCGATCAGGAGATCATCCCCGGCGCTGCCGTTGAGCACGTTGTTCCCGGCATTGCCGATGATGGCGTTGTTCAGCGCGTTGCCGGTGCCGGCCAGGTCGGCCGTGCCTTCCAGGATCAGGTTCTCGACATAGGCCGCGAGTTGATGGCTGACCCGGGCGTGCACCCGGTCGACGCCTTCGCCCGCCCGCTCCACCACCCGGTCGCCGGCCGAATCGACGAAATAGACGTCGTTGCCGAGGCCGCCGACCAGGATGTCGCCGCCCCGCCCCCCGTCGAGGACGTCGTTGCCGCCCACACCGTAGAGCGTGTCGTTGCCGTCCAGACCGTACACGCGATCCGCCTCGGCGCTGCCGACGATCCTGTCGGCGGCCGCCGTGCCTGAAAATACCGGCATGAAATCCTCTCCCCCACCAGAAATCAGGCGCGCCTCGGCCGGTGTTTCCCCGGCCCTCCCGCGCCCATTCCAGCTTAATCCCGGCTCCGCCTCGCTCGGCAATCCGGATTCTGCGAATTCGTGAAAAAATTCATATATCGCCGAGGCGCCCCGGCCGTACCGCCGCCATGCTAGGGTCCGCCTCGCCCGATCCCGACCCCGAGACCGCCATGGCCCGCCGCCTGCCCCCGCTCCTCGCGCTCCGCGCCTTCGAGGCCGTCGGCCGGCTCGGCAGCGTCCGCGCCGCGGGGGAGGAGCTGGCGGTCAGCCACACCGTGGTGTCGCGCCATGTCCGCAACCTGGAGCAGCGGCTCGGCGCCCGGCTGCTGCGCCCCGCCGGCCGCGGCCTGACGCTGACGCCGGAGGGCGCGCGGTACCTGGCCCAGATCGCCAATGCCCTGGACCTGATCGAGCGCGCCACCGCCGAGCTGTCCGCCCCGCGCCGCCGCACCCTGGCCATCTGGTGCGCCCCCGGCGTCGCCTCGCGCCGGGTGCTGCCGCTTCTGCCGGAGCTGGAGGCGCTGCTGCCGGAGCACGAGATCACCCTGCTGCCGACCCTGGCCCGGCCCGACTTCGCCCGGGACGAGGCCGATGCCGAGATCATCTATCTGGAGGCGGCGGCGCCGCGCGATGGCGTGCGGGCCGAGCTCTTGTCCAGCCCACGCGTCTTCCCGGTGGCCAGCGCCGCTTTCCGCGCCCGCCACGCCGATGTCGCCGCCCCGGCCGACCTGCTGCGGGTGCCGCTGATCCATGAGGAATCGACCGAGCAGTGGGAGCGCTGGCTGCACAAGGCTGGGGTGCCGGACCTGCCGCCGCTGCGCGGCCCGCGGCTGTGGCACGCCCATCTGGCGATCGAGGCGGCGCGGCTGGGCCAGGGCGTCGCTTTGGCCAACGCCGTGCTGGCGGGCGAGGACCTGGCCGCCGGCGGGCTGGTCGAGATGGTGTCGTCCGACATCCGCCTCGGCGGCTATTATTTCCTGTCCGAGGCGGCGCGCTGGGACGAGCCCGGCCTGGCCACGCTGCGGCAGTGGCTGCGCGATCTGTTCGCGACGCCGAACGGCAATGGTGCATAGAATGCACCGGACACGTTCAAACTAGGCGATTGTGCAACGAGGCTGCCGCACCGACCTTCTGTCTGTCGCCTGATCCGACCCTCAGAGGATGCGCATGACCACCAATGCCGAGCTATTCCAGCGCCGCAACGCCGCCGTCGTCCGCGGGGTCGGGCACGCCACGCCGATCTCCGCCGCCCGGGCGCTGAACGCCGAGGTCTGGGACGTCGAAGGCAAGCGCTATGTCGACTTCGCCGGCGGCATCGCGGTGGTCAACACCGGCCATTGCCATCCCAAGGTGATCGCCGCCGTGCAGGAGCAGATGGCGAACTTCACCCACACCTGCTTCCAGGTGCTGCTGTACGAGCCCTATATCGAGCTGGCCGAGAAGCTGAACGCGCTGGCGCCGATCAGCGGCCCGCTGAAGTCGGTGTTCTTCACCACCGGCGCCGAGGCCACCGAGAACGCGGTCAAGATCGCCCGCGCCGCCACCGGCCGCAGCGGCGTGATCTCCTTCACCGGCGCCTTCCACGGCCGCACCGTGATGGCCTCGGCCATGACCGGCAAGGTGGTGCCGTACAAGAAGGGACTGGGTCCCGTGCTGCCCGAGGTCTGGCACCTGCCCTTCCCGGTCGCGCATCACGGCATCACCGTCGAGGATTCGCTGAAAGCGCTGAGCTTCCTGTTCAAGGCCGATGTCGACCCGTCGCGCGTCGCCGCGATCATCATCGAACCGGTGCAGGGCGAAGGCGGCTTCTACGAGGCCCCGGCCGAGCTGATGCGCGCCCTGCGCCGGATCTGCGACGAGCACGGCATCGTGCTGATCGCCGACGAGGTGCAGACCGGCTTCGGCCGCACCGGCAAGATGTTCGCGATGGAGCATTTCGACGTCGAGGCCGACCTGATCTGCGTCGCCAAGAGCCTGGCCGGCGGCTTCCCGCTGTCCGGCGTGATCGGCCGGGCGCCGATCATGGATGCGGCCGATCCGGGCGGGCTGGGTGGCACCTATGCTGGCAACCCGCTGTCCTGCGCCGCGGCGCTGGCGGTGCTGGAGGTGTTCGAGGAGGAGAAGCTGCTGGAGCGCTCCAACGCCATCGGCGCCCGGATCAAGGCGCGGCTGGAGACGCTGTCGCGGCGCAACGACCTGCTGCCGATCGCGGGCATCCGCGGCCTGGGCGGCATGGTCGCCTTCGAGATCGTCAAGTCGCGCGGCACCTTCGAGCCGGATGCCGACGCGACCAAGCGGGTGACCCAGAAGGCCTATGAGAACGGCCTGGTGCTGCTGTCCTGCGGCGTCAACGCCAATGTCATCCGCATCCTGGTGCCGCTGACCGCCAGCGACGCCATCGTCGACGAAGGCCTCGACGTGCTGGAAAAGGCCCTGGCCGCCGCCTGATCCGACGGCACCGTCCTCCCCCTCACCCTCCCGGCCCTGACGGGCCGGGCCCTCCCTCTCCCCGAGGAGAGGGAAACGAGCGCGGCCGCCTCACCTCTCCTTGGGGAGAGGTCGAAATCGCGCAGCGATTTCGGGTGAGGGGGTAAGCGGCCTCGCCATTCAAGCGCACTCTATCCCGTGACCCCGTGAGGTCCCTATGCTGACCCTGAACGACCCGACCCTGCTGAAGAGCCAGAACCTGATCGGCGGCGCCTGGATCGGCGAGGCCGTCGATCCGGTGACCAACCCGGCGACCGGCGAGACGCTGGGCCGCGTGCCCCGCTTCGGCGAGGCCGAGGCCACCGACGCCGTCGAGGCCGCCGAGGCCGCCTTCGGCCCCTGGGCGAAGAAGACGGCCAAGGAGCGCTCCGCCATCCTGCGCCGCTGGTTCGACCTGATCCTGGCGAACAGGGAGGACATCGCCCTGATCATGACCAGCGAGCAGGGCAAGCCGCTGGCCGAGGCGCGGGGCGAGGTCGACTACGCCGCTTCCTTCGTCGAGTTCTATGCCGAGGAGGCCAAGCGCATCTACGGCGAGACCATCCCGAGCCACCGCACCGACGCCCGCATCCTGGTGATGAAGCAGCCGATCGGCGTGGTCGCGGCGATCACGCCCTGGAACTTCCCGGCGGCGATGATCACCCGCAAGGTCTCGCCGGCTCCCGCCGCCGGCTGCACCGCCGTGATCAAGCCGGCGCCGGAGACACCGCTGACCGCCCTGGCCCTCGCCGAGCTGGCGGTGCGCGCCGGCGTGCCGGCGGGCGTGCTGAACGTGATCACCGGCGACGCGCCGAAGATCGGCAAGGTCCTGACCGGCCACCCGGCGGTGAAGTTCGTCGGCTTCACCGGGTCGACCGAGGTCGGCAAGCTGCTGATGCGCCAGGCCGCCGACACGGTGAAGAAGGTCGGGCTCGAACTCGGCGGCAACGCGCCCTTCATCGTCTTCGACGACGCCGACATCGACGCCGCGGTCGAGGGCGCGCTGGCCTCGAAGTTCCGCAACATGGGCCAGACCTGCGTCTGCGCCAACCGGATCTACGTCCAGGACGCGGTCTATGACGACTTCGTCGCCCGCTTCGCCGCCAAGGTGAAGGCGATGAAGGTCGGCAACGGCGTCGAGCCCGGCGTGGTCCAGGGCCCGCTGATCACGGCCGAGGCGGTGGAGAAGACCGAGCGCCACATCGCCGACGCCCTGTCCAAGGGCGCGACCGTGGTCACCGGCGGCAAGCGCCACGCCCTGGGCGGCACCTTCTTCGAGCCGACGGTGCTGTCCGGCGCCACCACCGAGATGGTGGTGACGCAGGAGGAGACCTTCGGCCCGCTGGCCCCGGTCTACCGCTTCCGCGACGAGGCGGATGTGGTGGCCCAGGCCAACGCCACGCCCTTCGGCCTCGCCGCCTATTTCTACGCCCGAGACCTGGGCCGCGTGTTCCGGGTGGCGGAGGCGCTGGACTACGGCATCGTCGGCGTCAATGCCGGCATCGTCGCCACCGAGGTGGCGCCCTTCGGCGGGGTCAAGGAATCCGGCCTCGGCCGCGAGGGCTCACATCACGGCATCGAGGAGTTCGTGGAGCTGAAATACGTCCTACTCGCCGGGATGGGCAGCTAGGACGTCGGACAGACGCAGGCCGGATTCGCCACGGCGAACCCGGCCTGCGGACCGATTTCAGGCCGCGGCCGTCGGCGGCAGCGTGCCGTCCGGCGTCGCCTGGTCCACCGCCTTGGGCAGATGCTCCGACAGGAAGGCCAGCACCGTGTCGGTCGGGATGCCGACCGCGGCGGCGATCTGCTGGACCTGCTGATTGCCCAGGGCCGCCTGGATCTGCTCGGCGCTGACCGGCAGGTTGGCGCCGGTGCCGATCCAGGACTTCACCTGTTCGCCCAGGCCGCCGGCCTCCAGCTTGGCGAGGATGCCCTGCAGCCCGCCGGCCTGCGCCAGCGCGTTGGACAGAAGGCCCGGAATCCCGTCCTGGCCGACGACGCCGCCCAGAGCGCCCTTGATGCTGTCGAACAAACTCATGCACCGCTCCTGTGGTTCAGCCGGAATGGCGTGGCGGACCGGCCGCGGGCCGGCAGGACGATAACCCTTGCGTTGCGGCTTCGTTCCGCCTGCCTCTCCAAGGGCAGAAACGGCGCATCGCGTGCGGCTCCATCACCGCCATGGTGAAGCGGACCGGCCGCGCGCCCTTGCAGGCGTAGCTGTGCGGCCGGTCGCTGTGCAGCAGCGCCGAGGTGCCGGCCGGCACCTCGTGCGGGCGGCCTTCGACCTCGAGCAGCAGCGTGCCGGCGGTGACGTGCAGCAGCTCGCGCGTGCCGGCCGGATGCGGGTCGGAGACATGCCGCTCGCGCGGCTTCAGCTCCCAGCGCCACAGCTCCAGCATGTCCGGCCCGTCGCTGCCGACCAGCAGCACCGCGGCGCCGCCCTCCGGCCCGGCCCAGAGCCGCGCCGCCTCCTCCGGCCCGACCAGCCGCACCGCCTGCTCCCCGCCCAGATCCACCAGCTGCGCCACCGAGACGCCGAGCGCCGCGGCCACCCGGCACAGCGTGGCGATCGAGGGGTTGGACCGGGCGTTCTCGATCTGCACCAGCATGCCCTTGCTGACGCCGGACAGGCGGGCCAGCGCGTCCAGCGACAGGCGCCGCTCCCGCCGCCGCTCGGCGACATGGCGCGCCACCGCCGCCGCGGTCGCAGCCTCGGCGTCGCCGGAGGCCGCATCGGTCACTATATTGACCTGATCGGTCATTTTGGCCTATTCAACAAAGTGTCCCCTCCGGTCATTTTAGCGAACCGAGCCGATGCTGTCCGCCCTGCCTGTCGTCGATCCCGCCATTCGGGCGCTGCGCCCCGACTTCGTGGCGCTGAGCCTGGTGGCGCGCGGCGCCCGCAACGGCCCGAGCGATGCCGAGAGCGCGGCCCGGCTGGCCGAGGCCTGCCAGGCCGCGGCCGACGGCCCCGACTGGGCGGCGGCGCATCTGGAGGCCTGGCGCGACGCCTATCGCGGCTTCGGCGCCAAGCCGCAACGCACGCCCTGCTCGGCCGAGGCGCTGCGCAAGCGGGCCCAGCGCGACGGCGGGCTGCCGCCGATCAACCGGATGGTCGATCTGTACAACGCGCTGAGCGTGCGCTGGGCCGTGCCGATCGGCGGCGAGGACCTGGCCGCCTATGCGGGGCCGCCGCGGCTGGTGCGGGCGACCGGCGACGAGGCCTTCGAGACGTTGTCGAACGGCGAGCCCGCGGTCGAGCATCCGGAGCCGGGCGAGGTGGTCTGGCGCGACGACCGCGGCGTCACCTGCCGGCGCTGGAACTGGCGCCAGGGCCCGCGCACCCGGCTCGACCTGCCGACCACCGAGATGTGGTTCGTGATCGAGCGGCTGGAGCCGATGCCGATCGCGGCGCTGGAGGCGGTCGGCCGCGATCTCGCCGACGGCATCCGCGCGATCGCGCCGGACGCCCGGATCGAGACCACGCTGCTGGGCCCCTGAGCCGGAAGGCCCAAGGCAGGTTGCGCGCATCGCGCTTTCCTCTCCCCGGCGATCCCGGGGCGTGACGACGGTCCGGCCGATGCCGGGTCGACTGCAGCATGCGGGGTTTCGGCCGCGGCCGTTAGATCCAGATCAGGGTGATCGATAGGGCCAGAATCGATGCAGATCCGGGCATGCCGGTCACGACAGCGGTTTCAGGGCTCCCGCCAATCCGACCAGTTCCCGCAGCGGCACCGGCCGTCGACTTCGCTCGTCGGTCTCGGATGCTTTCGCCCAGAGGGGCGGATATAGCGACATGGCTTGATACCCGGCCATGGCCGCGACCTCCGTCTCCCACCCATTCCACCGGACATTGGCATAAAAGTCAGCCAGATCACCGTTCAGCAGGAAGGTGACCAAGTCCGAATAGCCTCGCCCGAGACTTTCCCAGGACAGGCTGTCGGGCGCGAAGTAGTGGACCTCCCCCGGCTGACCGGAAAACCGACCCGCGTTGATAGCGAAGAGGCCTCCGACAGCATCGTCGCCAACCAGCAGCAGCGGATCTCCTGGGACGGCCAGACCGCAGGTCAAGTTCCAGGAGACAAGCGAACGGCCCAACTGATCGCTGCCGGATCCAAGCAACCGCACCCAACCGCAATCGATCAGCAGTCCACCCGTCTGATAGACAATCGCGCCGAGGGTCGAGCGCAGGCTGACCTGAAGCCGGTGCAAATCGGCCCCGGCGGTTGCGGCCGGCGGAAGAACATCGACCGGATTCCTCGCGTGGCCGATCTCTCGCTGCAACGACGGCCACGCCGGATCAGCCACGGCCAGAAGATCGTCAAGCGAACGAATGGCAGGCGCTCCTTCCGCTTTGGGCCGACCGGCGAGCCGCCGCCTCAGATCCAGCCGCCGTCCACCACATAGGTCTGGCTGGTGCACATCCGGGCGTCGTCCGAGGCCAGGAAGGCGACCATGCGGGCGATGTCGTCCGGCTCGACGAAGCCCTTGAGGCATTGCGACGCCATGATCCGCTCGACATATTCCGGCGTGTACCACAGCTTCACCTGCCGCTCGGTCCGGACCGCGCCGGGCAGCACGCAGTTGACCCGGATGCCCTCGGCCCCGAGGTCCCGCGCCAGGCTGCGGGTCAGGCCCTCGGTCGCCGCCTTGGCGGTGGTGTAAGCCGGCATGCCGCCCATCCCGGCGCGCCAGGAGATCGAGCCGAAATTGATCACCGAGCCGCCGCCGGCGTCGCGCATCGCCGCCCGCACCGCCTGCACCGCGAAGAACTGGTGCTTGAGGTTCACCGCCAGCCGGTCGTCCCAGTATTCCGGCGTCACCTCGTCGATGCTGTGCCGCTGGTCGTGCCCGGCGTTGTTGACCAGCACCCGGATCGGCCCGACCGCCGCCTCCGCCGCCCGCACCATGGCGCGCAGCGCGTCGATGTCGCCCAGGTCGCAAGGCAGGAAGGCCGGGGTCGCCAGCCCCTCCCCCGCCAGCCGTTCGACCAGCGCCCGCGACGACTCCGCGTCGATGTCGCAGAACACGACCCGGCTCTTCTGGCGGATGAAATGCTCGACCAGGGCGGCGCCGATGCCGGAGCCGCCGCCGGTGATCAGCACGGCCCGGCCCTGCAGGCTGGGATAGAGGGCGAAGTCGGTCACGATGCCGCCTGGAAAGGGATGGAGGGAATCGGGGTCAGTCCCGGACCAGCGTCAGCTTGCGCTCGAAGAGATCCAGCACCTCCGCCAGGACGTGGCCGCGGCGGAGGCGGTGCCGGCCTTCATAGACGCCGTATTCCGTCCCCTGCGGCCCCACCGTCTTGGCGATGCCGTAGAGCGGACGGTCGTGGCTGTGCCGGAACACGCTGAACACGGCGATGCCGACGCCGTGGTCGATCGCGTAGTCGCGCCACTCGCCGGCGGCGACGCGGTCGAAATAGAGGCCGAGGAGCTGGCCCAGCTCGCCGCGGTTGAAATAGACGCGCCCGCGGCCGCGCCTTATCTGGGAGAGATCGAGAACCTGCGACATGCGCCGGACGGAACGCCTCGACACCGTTGAGTCGGTGACGCCAAGTGTTGGACAAATCCGGCCCCGCGTCCAGACGGCCCGCGCCGGGGTCCCGGCAACGGCCGGATCCTCCCGCCGCCGCACATCGCCATATCGCTGCCACACCCTTGGATTGTCTTCCCGGAGCCAATCGTCTAGGTAAGGCGGCTCGGCCGCGACGCCCGGCCGAGGCGCGCCCTGTTCGGAACCCTGTGATGACCGATATCTTCCGCGAAGTCGACGAAGCCCTGCGCGAGGATCGCGTCAAGGCGATCTGGAACCGCTACGGCACGCTGATCATCGCCGGCGCGGTCGCGGTCGTCCTCGGCACCGGCGCCTTCGTCGGCTGGCGCAGCTACAGCCAGAGCCAGGCCCAGTCGCAGACCAAGGCGCTGGTCGACGCCCAGCAGGCCGCCGCCGCCGCCCCGCAGAACGCCGCCTCGATCTACGCCGCCGTCGCCGCCGACAGCAGCGCCGACCGCGCCGCCCTGGCCCGCCTGCTGGAGGCCCGCGCCGACCTCGACGCCGGCAAGCGCGACGAGGCCGGCAAGATCTACCAGCAGATCGCCGGCGATAGCGGCGTCAATGCGGTGGTGCGCGACCTCGCCCGCCTCTATTCCGTCATGGCCCGGCTCGACGACGGCGACCCCGCGGCGCTGAACGACGAGCTGGCGCCGCTGGCGGCCGACGGCGCCCCCTGGCGGGCCTCGGCGCGCGAGCTGCAGGGCCTGCTGGCCCTGCGCCAGAAGGATGCGGCCAAGGCCCGCGAGATCTTCGAGGCGCTGTCGAAGGATCCGGCCTCGCCCCCCGGCGTGCGCAGCCGGGCCGAACAGCTCCTCAGCATTTCGAGCAATTGAGGGACCACCCCATGCGGCGACGCCACCTGCTGCCCCGGCTCTCCATCCTCGCGCTCGCCGGGGTCCTCGGCGCCTGCAGCTGGTTCAAGGAGGCCAAGACGCCGCTGCCGGGCGAACGGATCTCGGTCATCAGCCGCACCGAAGGGCTGGAGCCCGCGCCCGATGCCGGCCAGCCGGCCGTGCTGCCGGCGGTGCGCACCAACCCCGACTGGCGCAATCCGGGCGGCGCGGTGAACCACGTCAACGGCAACCTGGCGCTGAAGATCCCGTTCCAGCGGGCCTGGAGCACCAGCATCGGCAGCGGCGACAGCAGCAGCACGGCCCTGCTGACCGGCCCGGTGATCGCCGAGGGCAAGGTCTATGTCACCGACGCCTCGGGCCGGCTGAACTCGATCGACGTCGCCACCGGCCGCTCGAACTGGCGGGTGCGGGTGGCGGATCCGGAGCAGGACAGCGTGCCGATCGGCGGCGGCGCCGCCTATGCCGACGGCGTGGTCTACGCCACCACCGGCTTCGGCGAGGCCGTGGCGGTCGACCCGCAGAACGGCGGCCTGATCTGGCGCAGCAAGCTGGCCGGCCCCGTGCGCGGCGCGCCGACCGTGACCCAGGGCCGCGTCGTCACCATCACCGTCGACAACCAGACCGAGGTGCTGGACGCCAAGACCGGCACCGAGGTGTGGAGCCATGCCGGCATCACCGAGGCTTCCGCCCTGCTTGGCGGCGGCAGCCCCGCCGTCGACAACGGCGTGGTGGTGGCGCCCTATTCCTCGGGCGAGCTGTTCGGCCTGCGCATCGAGAACGGCCGGCCGGTGTGGGCCGCCAATGTCGGCGGCGGCGCCGCACGCGCCGCGGGCGCCCGGGCCGGCTGGGCCGACATCACCGCCATGCCGGCGATCGACGGCGACCTGGTGGTCGCGGTCAGCCATGGCAACCAGGCGGTCGGCATCGACATGCGCTCGGGCGCCACGGTCTGGGAGCAGCCGATCAGCGGCACCCAGATGCCCTGGGTGGCCGGCGACACGATCTATCTGGTCTCCACCGGCGGCGTGGTCGTGGCGCTGGCCCGCAACACCGGCAAGGTGCGCTGGGTCCGCGAGCTGGAGCGCTGGACCGACCCCGAGGACAAGGAAGGCCCGATCACCTGGACCGGCCCGGTGCTGGCCGGCGACACGCTGATCCTGGCCAGCTCGACCGGCAACGGCGTGCTGATCTCGCCCAAGACCGGCGAGATCACCGGCCAGTTCGAGACCGACCCGACGCGGATCGCCCCGGTGGTCGCCGACGGAACCCTGTATATTGTCAGCACCGGCGGCACCCTGACCGCCTATCGCTGAGCAGTCCCGAGCGCATGCCCTTCACCCTCGCCATCATCGGCCGGCCGAATGTCGGCAAGTCGACCCTGTTCAACCGGCTGGTGGGCAAGCGCACGGCGCTGGTCGACGACACGCCGGGGGTCACGCGCGACCGCCGCATCGGCGAGGGCCGGCTGGCCGATCTGAGCTTCCGGGTGATCGACACCGCCGGCCTGGAGGAGGCGTTCGACGACAGCCTCGAGGCGCGGATGCGGCAGCAGACCGAGACGGCGCTGCGCGAGGCCGATGTCGCGCTGATGCTGATCGATGCCCGCGCCGGGGTGACGCCGCTGGACAAGCATTTCGCGAGGTGGCTGCGGCGCCAGGGCGGCAAGGTGCTGCTGCTGGCCAACAAATGCGAGGGCCGCGCCGCCGAGGCCGGGCTGCACGAGGCCTGGTCGCTGGGGCTGGGCGAGCCGATCGGCATCTCCGCCGCCCATGGCGAGGGGCTGGTCGACCTGGTCGACGCGCTGCGGCCGCTGATGCCGGCCGGGGACGACGACGCCGCCGAGGCGGCCGGCGACGACGACGAGGCGATGCCGGAGGAGGAAGGCGACGGCGACACGGTCGATCCGGAGCGCGACTTGGCGCGGCCGATCCGCCTCGCCATCATCGGCCGCCCGAACGCTGGCAAGTCGACCCTGATGAACGCCCTGCTGGGCGAGGAGCGGGTGCTGACCGGGCCCGAGGCCGGCATCACCCGCGACGCCATCGGCGTCGACTGGACCTGGCGCGGCCAGGCGGTCCACCTGGTCGACACCGCCGGCCTCAGGCGCAAGGCGCGGATCGACAAGCACGACGACAAGATCGAGTTCATGTCGGTCGGCGAGACGCTGGAGACCATCCGCCTCGCCCATGTCTGCGTGCTGCTGCTGGACGCTGCGGCGATCCTGGACAAGCAGGACCTGACCATCGCCCGGCACGTGATCGAGGAAGGTCGCGCCCTGGTGATCGCGGTCAACAAATGGGACGCGGTCGAGGACCACGCCGCGGCGCTGCAGCAGCTGCGCGACCGGATGGAGACGTCCCTGCCCCAGGTGCGCGGCGTGCCGACCGTCACCATCTCCGCCCTGCGCGGCCAGAAGCTGGACAGGCTGATGGACGCGGTGCTGGACATCCACAAGGTGTGGAACCGCCGGGTGCGCACCGGACCGCTCAATCGCTGGCTGCCGGCGATGCTGGAGGCGCATCCGCCGCCGCTGGTGCGCGGCCGCCGCCTGAAGATCCGCTACATCACCCAGGTCAAGGCCCGGCCGCCGACCTTCGCCCTGTTCGTATCCCAGGCCGAGGAGTTCCCGGACAGCTATCTGCGCTATCTGGTGAACGGGCTGCGCGAGAGCTTCGGCCTGACCGGCGTGCCGATCCGCATGGTGCTGCGCCAGCCGAAGAACCCCTACGCCGACAAGGACTGAGCGGCGCCGTCCCGGCGTTTTTGCCGGACGATTGCAATCGGACGGCAGCGGGGCCAGAGTCGCCTCCCTTGCGGGAGGAGACCGGGATGATTCACGAGCTGCGCATCTATCACGCCGTGCCGGGCAAGCTGCCGGCGGTGCTGAACCGCTTCGAGACCATCACGCTGAAGATCTGGGAGCGCTTCGGCATCCGCCAGGCCGGCTTCTGGACCGTCGACATCGGCGAGACCAACCAGGCCCTGTACTACCTGCTGGAATGGGAGTCCCTGGCCGAGCGGGAGCAGAAATGGTCCGCCTTCGTCACTGATCCGGAGTGGCTGGAGAAGCGCGCCGGGACCGAACGAGACGGCCCGATCGTGTCGCACATCACCAACGCCATCCTGAAGCCGACGGCGTTCTCCAAGATCAAGTAGCCGGCCTGCCGACCGATGGGGGCGGCCGATCGCGGCCGCCCTTTCCTTTTGCCGGAGAGAACGATGACGAAGACTTCACCCGACCGGGCGCACTGGGCCCGTGTCGCTCGGGACTGGACGGCCTGGGCGCGGAAGCCGGGCCATGACGCCTTCTGGGCCTATCGCGATGCGCTGATCGGCTATATCGGCCGCGGCTCGGGCGAGGCGCTGGACCTCGGCTGCGGCGAGGGCCGGGTGTCGCGCGAGCTGACGGCGCTGGGCTGGCGCGTCACCGCCGCCGACACCGTCGCCGAGCTGGTGGAGATCGCCGCCGAGGCGGGCTCCGCCCAGGACTACGCCGTGGCCGACGCCGCCGACCTGCCCTTCGAGGACGGCCGTTTCGACCTGGTGGTCGCCTACAACATGCTGATGGATGTGGAGGATGTGCCGGGCGCGCTGCGCGAGGTGCGGCGCGTGCTGCGGCCCGGCGGCACCCTGATGGTGTCGCTGGTCCACCCCTTCCGCGACCGCGGCCGCTTCGCCGGGCCGGAGCCGGACGCGCCCTTCATCTTCGAGGGCAGCTATTACGGCCGCGAGCGCTTCGAGGGCAGCGAGGAGCGCGACGGGCTGCGCATGGACTTCGCCGGCTGGTCGCAGCCGCTGGAGGCCTATGCCGCAGCCCTGGAGTCCGCCGGCCTCGCCATCACCTCGATCCGCGAGCCGCAGCCGGACCATCCGGACGGCAACGACCTGCTGCGGCAATGGACGCGGCTGCCGCTGTTCCTGTGGCTGAAGGCGCGGCCGCTCGCCTAGGACAGGATCTTCCCCGGGTTGAGGATGCCCTTGGGGTCCAGCGCCGTCTTCACCGCCGCCATCGCCGCCCGCCGCGCCGGGTCGGCGTAGCGGCGGAAGGCGTCCTGCTTCTCCAGCCCGATGCCGTGCTCGGCCGAGAAGGAGCCGCCGGAATCGGCCAGCCCATCATAGAGGATCGCCTCGATCCGCGCCTCCGACCCCTCCGGCCAGTCGCCGACCAGCACATGCAGGTTGCCGTCGGCGAGATGGCCGAAGACATAGACCCGCATCGCCGGGGAGAAGGTCGCCGCCAGCTCCGACCGGATCCGCTCGACATAGGCCGGCAGCGCCGACAGGGGCACCGAGACGTCGAAGGTCTTCACCCCCGGGCAGGCGCGGCCGATCGCGTCGGAATCGTCGCGGATGCGCCAGAAGATCTCGCGCTGGCGCTCGTTCTGCGCCAGGGCGGCGCCGGTGACCGGCCCCTCCTCCCACAGCGCCCCGATCTCCGCCTCCATCGCCGCGGCGATGTCGGTGTCGGGGTCCTGCTCGGCCTCGGTCAGAAGATAGACCGGCGCCGGGTCGAGGCCGAAGCCGGACAGGGCCACGCCGTGCTCCTGCGCCACTGTCTCGGCATAGGCGTGCCACATGATCTCCAGCGCCCGCAGCCGGCCGGGGAAGCGGTCGCGCAGCCGCAGGGCCGCGGCCAGTGCCGCCTCGGCCGAGGCGCAGGCGACCAGCGCCGTCGCCGCCGGGGCGACCTGCCGCTCCAGCCGGATCACGGCGCGGGTGACGATGCAGAGCGTGCCCTCCGACCCGGCGATCAGGTCTTTCAGGTCGTAGCCGGTGTTGTTCTTCAGCACCCGCACCAGGTCGGAGACCACGGTGCCGTCGGCGCGCAGGAATTCGAGGCCGAGCACGCGGTTCCGCATGGTGCCGCGGCGGAACGCCTCGATGCCGCCGGCATTGGTCGCGATCATGCCGCCGATGGTGGCGGAGCCGCGGGCGGCGAGGTCGATGCCGGGGGTCAGGCCGTGCTCCGCCGCCGCGTCCTGCAGTTGCTGCAGCGTCACCCCGGCCTCGACCACGGCGAGGCGGGCGGCGGTGTCGATCTCGACGATGCGGTCGAGCCGGCGGGTGCTGAACACGATCTGCCCGGGCCGCGAGGCGCCGCCGCCGACCAGCCCGGTGCGGCCGCCATGGGGCACGACGGAGACGCCGGCCTCGTGGCACAGCGCCAGCACCGCCGAGGCCTCCTCGACGCTGCGGGGCGAAGCCTGGACGCCCGCCGCCAGGTTGTCGGGATCGTAGCCGGGATGGACGCCGGCCAGGGCGTCGCCCCGCGCCAGCCCGCCCAGGCCGAGCAGCGCGTCGAGGCGGGCGAGGAAGGCGGCGTCGAGGGTGGAGGAAGCCGGCAAGTTGTCTCTCCATCTGTCATGCCCGGGCTTGACCCGGGCATCCAGAGACTGTCGACATCTTCTGGATTGCCGGGTCAAGCCCGGCAATGACAGCAAACACTAGACGGCGGCTTCCATCTGCCCGTTAAGCCGCCTTGCGCGCCGCGACGAAGACCGACTCGTCGGCGCCGAGCGGCACCGGCTCCGGCCGCTGGCAGACGCTCTCGATGGTGACGTGACGGCCCTCGGTCGAGGACAGGGCGAACGCCTCCATCACCTCCAGCGCGTGCAGCGCCAGCTCGCCGGAAGCGCGGTGCGGCCGGCCCTCGCGGATGGCGACCGCCATGTCGAGCGCGCCGATGATGCGGTAGTCGGCGACCGACCGGCCGTCCTTCAGCGGCCGGTTCGGTGTGCCGAAGGGATGGGCCGAGATGTCGACATCCTGCCAGTCGCCGGCCTGGGCGGTGACCTGCGGCGCGCCGCCGAAGAAGTTCGGGTCGGGCACCAGCAGCGAGCCCTCGGTGCCGTAGATCTCGAACGGGATGCGCTTGTTCTTCCACACGTCCCAGGAGGCGGTCAGCGAGATGTTGGCGCCGCTCTCGAACTCCAGCACGCCGTTGACCGTGGTCGGCACCTCGACCTGGATGATCTGGCCGTTCAGCGGCTCGCTGGTGACGGTGCGGGTCGGATAGCCCTTGGTGGCGACCGCCGCCACCCGCTTCACCGGCCCCAGCAGGTTGATCAGCTGGGTGACGTAATACGGCCCGATGTCGAGGATCGGCCCGCCGCCCGGCTTGAAGAAGAACTCCGGATTCGGGTGCCAGCTCTCCATGCCGCGCGAGATCACCGCCGCGGCGCCGCCGACCACCTGGCCGATGCGGCCCTCGTCGATCAGCCGGCGGCAGGCCTGGTGGGCGCCGCCGAGGAAGGTGTCGGGGGCGCAGCCGATGCGCAGGCCGGCCGCCGCCGCGGCCTGGGCCAGGGCGCGGGCATCGGTCAGCGTCGCCGCCAGCGGCTTCTCGGAATAGACATGCTTGCCGGCGGCGATGATCTGCAGCCCGACCGCGGCATGGGCCAGCGGCACGGTCAGGTTGATGACGATCTCAATCTCCGGGTCGGCCAGCAGCTCTTCGACCGACAGCGCGGCGACGCCGTATTGCTGGGCCTTGGCTTCGGCCGCCTCGCGCCGCAGGTCGGCGCAGGCCTTGACGCGCACCAGGCTGGACCCGGCGGCGCCGCGGAAATAGGCGTCGCTGATGTTGCCGCAGCCGATGATGCCGAGGGTGACGGGGGTCATGGATGGAGTCTCCGGGGTGGTGCTGTCGGACCGGCCGGTGCTCCCCTCACCCCTTCCCACTGTTGTCATGCCCGGGCCTGACCCGGGCATCCAGAGACTGTCGAGACCTTCTGGATTGCCGGGTCAAACCCGGCAATGACACGGAGAGAGTGGTGAGGGGGTGGCTCCGGCCGATGGCCTTCAGAGCGGTCAGGCCGGCAGGCCCTTGAGGAAGTCGAAGCTGGCCTTGGCGAAGGCGTCCGGGTGCTTGGGGTTGTCGTGCTCGACCACCATCCACTCGGCGCCCGCCGCCCGGCATTCGCGCCACAGCCGCGGCCAGTCCAGCGTGCCGGTGCCGACATCGGTCCAGCCATCCTCGTCGGTCTTCTGGCCGGCCGGGGCGATGTCCTTGACATGGGCCGACACGACGCGGGCCTGCTCCTTCTTCAGCCAGTCGGACGGGTTGGCCCCGCCCCGAGCCAGCCAGGCGACGTCGACCTGCCAGGTCAGCGGATGGCCGTTGGCGCCGTCGAAGAAATGCGCCAGCACCGGGCGGCCGTCCTCCGCCGCCTCCAGCTCCCAATGGTGGTTGTGGTAGCCGAGCTTGATGCCGCGGTCGGCCAGCCGGGCCGCGAACTCGCCCAGCTCCTTGCCGATGCGGCGCCAGTGGTCGCCGCCGCCCTTGCGCTCCTCGGTCGGCACGGCCGGCATGAACAGCTGGGTCAGGCCGACGGTCTTGGCGCCCTCGACCACCCAGTCCAGCCGCTCGCGCAGCGCCGGCAGGCCGATATGGCCGGAGGACGCGGTCAGGCCGCGGGAATCGAGCTTGCGGCGGGTGCCGGCCGCATCGTCGAAATGCGATTGGATCGTCTCGACATGGCGGTAGCCGGCAGCAGCCACGGCGTCGAGCTGCTTGTCGAGGTCGCCGTAGTTGCGGAGGCTGTAGAGCTGGATGGAGATCACATCCTGAGTGGACATCGCTTCCTCTGGGGTTTGAAGCCGGTCTAAAGCCGGCGTTCGGTCTGGGTGCTGAACAGGGAGGCCTTGGACAGGTCGAGCGTCAGCCGGGCGCCGCCCGACAGCGCCCGCGCCCGGTCCGGCGGCAGGCGGACGGAGACGCGCTTGCCGGCCAGGTCGAACCAGGCCAGCGTGTCGGCGCCCATCGGCTCGGTGAAGAGCAGCGGCGCCTCGACCGGGACGCCCGGCGCGCCGTCCTCCGCCAGGCCGATATCCTCCGGCCGGAAGCCGAGCACGATCTCGTCCCCGGCCGCGGGCTCGGTCAGGAAGGGATAAGCCCCGAGCGGCAGGTCGTGGCCGTCGATCCGGGCAGCCATGCCGTCGGACGGCACCACCGTGCCGGGCAGGAAGTTCATCGCCGGGGAGCCGACGAAGCCGGCCACGAACAGGGTCGCCGGCTTCTCGTAGAGGGTCTGCGGGTCGGCGTACTGCTCGACCTGCCCGCCCTTCATCACCGCGATCCGGGTCGCCAGCGTCATCGCCTCGACCTGGTCGTGGGTGACGTAGATGATGGTCGAGCCCAGCTCCTTGTGCAGGCGCTTGATCTCGACCCGCATCTCGGTCCGCAGCTTGGCGTCGAGGTTGGACAGCGGCTCGTCGAACAGGAACACCTGCGCCTCGCGCACCAGGGCCCGGCCGATCGCCACGCGCTGGCGCTGGCCGCCCGAGAGCTGGCCCGGCTTGCGGTCCAGCAGCTCGCGGATCTGCAGCAGATCGGCGGCCCAGGCGACGCGCTTCTCCACCTCCTCCTTCGCCACGCGGTTGACGCGCAGGCCGAAGGACAGGTTCTTGCGCACTGTCATGGTCGGGTACAGGGCGTAGGACTGGAACACCATGGCCAGGCCGCGGGCGCTCGGCTCGGCGTCGGTGACGTCGACGCCGCCGATCACGATCTCGCCGGAATCGACGTCGTCGAGGCCGGCGATGGCGTTGAGCAGGGTGGACTTGCCGCAGCCCGAGGGGCCGAGCAGCACGGTGAAGGCGCCGGGATCGACCTCGATGTCGATCTCGCGCAGCACGTGCAGCGAGCCGTAGGACTTGTTCAGGCGGCGGATCGAGATGCCGGAGGACATGGGCTTACCCCTTCACGGCGCCCGAGGCGATGCCGCGGACGAAGTACCGGCCGGAGAGGAAATAGACGACCAGCGGCGGGATCGCGGTCAGCAGCGTCGCCGCCATGTCGACGTTGTATTCGACCTCTCCGGTCGTGGTGTTGACGATGTTGTTGAGCTGGACCGTCATCGGCAGGTTCTCGCGGCCGGCGAAGATCAGCCCCAGCAGGTAGTCGTTCCAGATGCCGGTGACCTGCAGGATCAGGGCGACCATGAGGATGTTCAGCGACATCGGCAGCATGATCTGGAGGAAGATGCGGAAGAAGCCGGCGCCGTCGACCCGCGCCGCCTTGACCAGCTCCTCCGGCAGGCCGGCGTAGAAGTTGCGGAAGATCAGCGTCAGCACCGGCAGGCCGAAGACGATATGGATCAGCACGATCCCCGGCAGGGTGCCGTAGAGCGACAGGGTCGAGAACACCTTCACCAGGGGATAGAGGATCACCTGGTAGGGGATGAAGGCGCCGAGCATCAGCAGGGTCAGGATCAGGTTGGCGCCGCGGAAGCGCCACTGCGCCAGGGCGTAGCCGTTCAGCGCGCTGACGAGGATCGACAGGATCACGCTCGGCACCAGGATCTTGACCGAGTTCCAGAAGCCGACATGCAGCCCGTCGCAGAACAGGCCGGTGCAGGCCGAGAACCAGGCCTTGTCCCAGGCCTCCAGCGTCGGCGCCGCCGGCAGGGCGAACAGCGAGCCCTGGCGGATCTCGTCCATCGGCTTCAGCGAGGTGTTGAAGGCGATCAGCAGCGGGATGGCGAAGAACAGCGCCGAGACCACCAGGAAGGCGTAGAGCCCGAGGCGCCCCACGGCCGCCTGGTTCGGCACCCGGCGGCGGGCGGCGCGCGGCAGGGCGCCGGCGACGGCGGTGTCGGTCATCGGTTCCTCCGCCCGAGCTCGATGTAGAGATAGGGGGCCAGCGCCGCCAGCACCGCGACCAGCATGACCACGGCGCCGGCCGAGGCCAGCCCGACATTGGCGCGCTCGAAGGTCAGGTCGACCACGAATTTGGCCGGCATGTCGGTGGCGTTGCCAGGGCCGCCGCGGGTCATGGCGACCACCAGGTCGTAGCTCTTCACCACCGCGATCGCGAGCAGCACGACGCAGGTGACGATCAGGGGCCGCAACATCGGCAGCACAATCGAGAGATAGGTGCGCCAGCGCGGGATGCCTTCGACCCGGGCGGCTCGCCAGATCTCGTGGTCGACGCCGCGCAGCCCGGCCAGCATGATCGCCATGATCAGGCCGGAGGAATGCCAGACCGCGGCCAGCACCAGGGTGTAGATCGCCCGGTCGCGGTCGACGATCCAGTCGAAGGTGAAGCTCTCCCAGCCCAGCCCGCGCACGAAGTCCTGCAGCCCCATGGTCGGGTTGAGGAACCACTGCCAGGCCAGGCCGGTGACGATGAAGGACATCGACAGCGGGTACAGGAAGACGGTGCGGAACACCCCCTCGAACCGGACCTTCTGGTCGATCAGGATCGCCAGCAGCGTGCCGAAGATCAGGGCCGAGACGATGAACAGCCCGCCGAAGATGAACATGTTGCTGAAGGCGGTGTGCCAGCGCGCGGTCCCGAACAGGCGCACATACTGGCCGATGCCGGCGAAGCTGTAGTTCGGCACCAGGCCGGACCTGGTGAAGGAGATGTAGATGGTCCACAGGATCGCGCCGTAGAAACACACCGCCATGATCAGGACGGTGGGCGCGACCACGGCCTTGGCCGCCGGATTGCGGATGCGGAGCGCGGACATGGTCCCTCCCGGGTGGCTCCCGGCGGCGCGCCGCCGGGAGCGGTGGGGATCAGATATCGGCGTTGGCGACGATGTCGGCGAACTGCTTGGCCGCATCCGCCGCCGACATCTCCGGCGTGGTCCAGAACTGGGTGACCAGGTCGTTGATCTGGCCTTCGACGTCGTTGTTGAAGCCCAGCGCGGTATTGGGGATCTGGTTGTTCACGTCCGCCAGCACCTTCTGGCCGGCCTGGGCGCAGGGGTCGAGCGTGCCGACATCGGCGTCGAGCCGGGCCGGCAGGGCGCCCTTGAACTGGTTGAACCGGACCTGCACCGCCGGGTCCATCATCACCTCGGCCAGTTGCCGCTGCGCCTTGATCTTGGCCTCGTCGGTCTGCTTCGGGAAGACGAAGACGTCGACGGTCAGGATGTAGGCGTCCTGCGTGCCCGGGGCCAGGACGCAGCCGAATTCCTTGCCCGGGGTCAGCCCCGCGGAGGCGAATTCGCCCTTGGCCCAGTCGCCCATGATCTGCATCGCCGCCTTGTTGCTGGCGACCATCATGGTGGTGTCGTTCCACTTCCGGCCGGCATGGCCCTCGTCGACATAGTCCTTCAGTCGGCGCAGCGTCTCGAACGCCTTCACCGTGCCCGGGCCGCCCGCCAGCTCGGCATCGTGGTCGACATAGATCTTGCGGTAGGTATCCTTGCCGGCGGTGCCGGCCAGGATGGCGCCGAACAGCAGCCCTTCCTGCCACGGCTCGCCGCCCAGGCCGAACGGGATGTAGCCCTTGGCCTTGATCTTGTCGGCGACGGCGAAGAACTCGTCCCAGGTCTTGGGCGGCTCGGCCCCGACCTCCTGGAAGATCTTGGTCGAATACCACATCCAGTTGTTGCCGTGGATGTCGGTCGGCACCGCGACGACGTGGCCGTCATAGGTGTTGTTCTTGACGATCAGCGGCGGCAGCACCTTCTCCCAGCCGCCCGCGGCCGCGAGGTCGTCGAGCTCGGTCAAAAGCCCCTCCTCCGCCAGCTTGCGCACGGCGACGCCGGCGTTCCACTGCGCGGCCGAGGGCGGGTCGCCACCGGCGATCCGGTTCATCGCCGAGGCGCGCGCCGCCTGGCCGCCGACCACGGCACTGTCGATCCAGGTGCCGCCGCGCTTCTTGAACTCCTCGGCGAAGACGCTGATCGCCTTGGATTCGCCGCCGCTGGTCCACCAATGGACCACGTCGACCGTCTGCGCGGCTGCCGTTCCCGCCGCCCCTGCCGCTATTGCACTGCAAAAAGCGACGGACAACAGAAGTCGTTGAGGAAAATTCATAAGATTCCTCCCTCGATTTATTCGGTTTACCGGCCTATCGAACCCATCACCACCCGCGGAACGGCTAGCGAACACTGGAACTGCAGCGCATTCCGTATTTTGACCGGATCGTACAATCGATTACATTGGGGCGTCAACCGCGGAATCGAGGAACGAATATTGTCCTCCCCCACGAATGGGCGGAACCGCACCCGGATGGTCGACATCGCCCGGCTGGCCGGGGTTTCGGTGGCGACGGTCAGCCGGGCGCTGACCGGATCGCCCCTGGTCACGGCGGAGACGCGCGAGCGGATCGAGGCAGCGGTGCGCCAGACCGGCTATGCCGTGAACCCGCTGGCGCGCGGCCTGCGCCGGCAGGAGGCGCGGCAGATCCTGGTGCTGGTGCCGGACATCGCCAACCCGTTCTTCTCCGAGGTGCTGCTGGGGATCGAGGAAGAGGCGGCGGCGCGCGGCTTCAGCATGCTGGTCGGCAACACCGCCAAGGACCCGGCGCGCGAGGATCGGCACGCCGGCCAGATGCTGACCGGCGCGGTCGACGGGCTGATCCTGGTGAACGGCCGGCTGCCGCCCCGACTGCTGCGCGACCGCGACTACGACGGCCGGATCGTGGCGGTGTCGGAGGCCATCCCCGGCGGACGGGTGCCGGTGGTCGGCATCGACAATGCGGCCGCGGCGGCTGCGGTCGTGGCCCATCTGGCCGGGCTGGGGCACCGCCGCATCGGCCACATCGCCGGGCCGGAGAGCAACATCCTGACGCGGCAGCGCCTGGCCGGCTATGAGGCCGGGCTGCGCGCGGCCGGCCTCCGCGAGGAGCCGGACCTGGTCCGCCATGGCGACTTCACCATCCCGAGCGGCGAGTCGGCGATGGCGGCGCTGCTGGATCTCCCTGCCGCGCCGACGGCGGTGTTCTGCAGCAACGACGAGATGGCGATCGGGGCGATCCGGGCGCTGCGCCGGACCGGGCGCGAGGCGCCGCGGGACGTAGCCGTGGCCGGCTTCGACGACATCCAGTTCGCCGGCACCTACGAGCCGCCGCTGACCACGATCCGCCAGCCGCGCCGCCGCATGGGGGCCGAAGCGATGGCGCTGCTGGGCCGCCGCATCGCCGGCGAGCCCGGCGCCGGCGGCGACGTCACCCTGCCCTTCGCGCTGGTGGAGCGGAGGAGCAGCACGGGGTAAGCGCCGGATCCGATCCGCCCTCTTGACGAGAGGCCTGAACACAGCGATGTTCGCGACAATATTCCTTTCAAGGTTGATTTAAATGCGCCGCATTTCACTCCTTGCACTCGCCGCCTTGGCGCTGGGCGCCTGCTCCGTCACCGTCCCCGTCGCCGTGGTTCCCAAGACCGGCCCGGTCATGCGCGGCACCGCCACCGGCTCCCTGGGCGGCGGCAGCTTCACGGTCACCGACGGCAAGCTGACCTGCTCCGGCGAATATGACGCGCTGGACAGTTCCCCGACCCTGCAGATGCCGACCTCCTGCAGCGATGGCCGCAAGGGTCTCGTGACGGCGACCCGCGACTCGAACATGACCGACGGCCGCGGCGTGGTCCGGCTGCAGGACGGGTTCGAGGCGCAGTTCGTGTTCGGCAAATACGCCCAGGGCATCTGACAGACCAGGACGGGGGAGGTTTCCATGCGTGCCAAGCGCTGGGTCGCCGTGTCGGCGGCCGTTGCGATCGTCGTGTCTGGCTGCGGTGCCAAGGGCATCCGGCCGATCATCGACCCCGCCACCTCGGTGGCCGGCGGCGTCAACTACGAGACCGATGTCCAGCAGTGCCAACAGCTGGCGGAGCAGGTGAACCCGTCCGGCCGGCTCGTGGCCGGTTTGCTGCTGGGCGCGGCGCTGGGCGCCGCCTCCGGCGCCCTGATCGGCAATGCCTATAACCGTCCCGGCGCCGGGGCGGCCTACGGCGCCGGGCTGGGCGCCACCTATGGCGGCGTCGCCGGCGGCGCCAGCGGCGCGCAGACGATGCAGGATGTCGTGCGCAACTGCATGTTCCGGCGCGGCTATGCGGTGCTGGAAGGGCCGCAGGGACTGATGTCGAACCCGGTCATCCCGGCCTCGGCCCCGGCGGCGACCGTCCAGCCGGCCGTCGTCCCGGCGACGGCCGCGTCCCAGCCGATCGTCCCCGCCGCAGCGGCCACGGCCGCGCCCGTCGGCGACCCCGGCGTGATCTGCCGGATCGGCAACCTGACCCTGGCGCGATCCACGTCCGCCTGCGCCGCCGCCGGCGGGGTCGCGGTCGCCCCTCTCGCTCGATAGCGGACGGGCCGGCTTCGGCCGGCCCCTTCCCTCTTTCCCGACACGACGGCGCGGGCCCGGCCCGGCGCTGTGCTGCCGCGCTTCCATATTGACGCCGTGCCCGTTCCCGGCTTTAGCTGTTGGAACGCAATAACGTTACATACTTCGTTATTGCGGAATAACAACAGGAGCAGGGAATGGCCGATCTGCTGGTCAAGCTCTACGCGCTGGAGCCACCGACGGGGTCGCGCGCGGCGATGGCCGCCGCCGGCATCACCATCCGCCCCGCCATCGCGCCGGAGAAGCGCGCCGTCGCGCAATGGGTGGAGGAGCGCTTCGGCGACCGCTGGGCCAGCGAGGTCGAGGTCGCCTTCGCCCACCAGCCCGTCGGCTGCCTGGTCGCGGTCCAGGACGGCACCGTGCTGGGATTCGCCTGCCACAACGTCACCGCCATCGGCTTCTTCGGCCCGACCGGCGTCGATCCCGACCAGCGCGGCAAGGGGATCGGCGAAGCGCTGCTGCGCGAGACCATGGAGGCGATGCGCCATCTCGGCCACGCCTATGCCGTCATCGGCGGCGCCGGCCCGGTCGCCTTCTACGAGAAAATCGTCGGAGCCGTCGAGATTCCGGGTTCCACAAGTGGTCTATACCACGGCATGATACGGTCCAGGACGGATTGATCCGGAGGGCGCGGCCCCGATCACGGCGGGCCCGCCCCATCGCAGACATGGGAGGTTCAGACGTGACCGCATCCAGGCCCGGCAGCCCCCTTGCGCTCGTCCTCGGCATCCAGCGGCCGACCCTGTCGGCGGACGAGCTGGCCTTCTTCCGCGAGGCCAACCCCTACGGCCTGTTCCTCGGCCGCCGCAACATGAAGGACCCGCAGCAGCTGCGCGCCCTGTGCGCCGCCTTCCGCGAGGCGGTGGGCCGGCCGGACGCGCCGGTGCTGACCGACCAGGAGGGCGGCCGCGTCTCGCATCTCGATTCCGGCGCCTGGCCGCTGTTCCGCAGCTTCCGCAGCTTCGGCCGGCTGGCGGAGCGCGACCTGGCCGCCGCCAGGCGCGCCATCCGCCTGTCCTCGGTCGCCATGGGCCGGATGATGCGCGAGGTGGGGCTGAACAGCGCCTGCTCGCCCGTCCTCGACCTGCTGCTGCCCGGCGCCGACGCGGTGATCGGCGAGCGCGCCTTCGGCGGCGACCCGGAGCTGGTGGCCGCGCTGGGCCGCGAGGTGGTGGACGGCTTCATCGAGGTCGGGCTGATGCCGGTGATGAAGCACATCCCCGGCCATGGCCGCGCCACCGAGGACAGCCACAAGACCCGGCCGGTGGTCACGGCGGACGCCGCGACCCTGGACGCCACCGACTTCCTGCCTTTCGCCCGGCTGCGCGACACGCCCTGGGCGATGGTCAGCCACGTCGTCTACAGCGCCTTCGACCCCGACCGGCCGGCCTCGGTGTCGCCGGTGATCACGCAGGAGGTGATCCGCGGCCGCCTGGGCTTCGCGGGCGTGCTGATCTCCGACTGCGTGTTCATGAACTCGCTGCAGGGCGAGGTGCACGACCGCGTCGCCCAGGTGCTGGACGGCGGCTGCGACATCGCCCTGCACTGCCATGGCGAACTGCCGGAGATGCGGCGCGCCGCCGCCCGGGCCCGGCCGCTGGACGACGCCGCGGTCGCCCGGCTGGAGGCGGCGGAGCGGCGCCTGGGTGCCGCCCCGGCCGACGTCGCGGCGCTGCACGCCGAGGTCGAGGCCCTGCTGGCCGCGGCCTGACCGGACCGGCCGCCGGCCCGTCCCGCGGGGCCGGCGCATCGACGATCAACGATAAGACACACGCATGGAGGCCAATGTCATGAGGCAGAAGAAGTCGGCATTCCTGCTCGCGGCCGCGCTGCTGGCGGCGTCGAGCACCGCGGCCCTCGCCCAGTCCACCCTGTCGATGCTGATCGAGGAGGAGACGAACTGGGTGCGGAACTTCAACCCGTTCAACCGCACCGCGTACCGCCAGAGCACGATGGATTTCATCTACGAGCCGCTGGTCGTGTTCAGCAAGGTGCAGAACAACAAGCCGTATTTCCGGCTGGCCACGGCGATGGCCCTGGCGGACGACCTGAAGGCGGTGACCTTCGACCTGCGCGAGAATGTGCAGTGGTCGGACGGCAAGCCCTTCACCGCCGACGACGTGGTGTTCAGCTTCGAGCTGATGAAGAAGTTCCCGGCGCTGGACTTCAACAGCATCTGGCAGGTGATCGACGGCGTCGAGAAGCTGAGCCCGACCAAGGTGAGGTTCACCTTCAAGGAGCCGACCGCGCTGGGGCCGGAGAAGATCGTCGAGATGCCGATCATCGCCCAGCATGCCTGGAAGGACGTGGCCGACCCGGTGACCTTCCTGAACGAGAATCCCGTCGGCACCGGGCCGATGACCGAGATCGCCCGCTTCACCCCGCAGGTCTATGAGCAGTGCCGCAACCCGCATTACTGGGACGCGGCGACGCTGAAGGTGGACTGCCTGCGCTTCCCGCAGATCGCCACCAACGACCAGGCCCTCGCCGCGGCCACGGCCGGCGAGCTGGACTGGTTCGCCTCCTTCCTGCCGGACATCGACAAGACCTATGTCGCCGCCGACAAGGACCATCACGGCTACTGGTTCCCGCCGGGCAGCCTGGTCGCGGTGATCATGAACCTGGAAAGCGAGAATCCGGTCCACCGCAAAGCGTTCGACAATGTCGACTTCCGCCGCGCCGTCAGCATGGCGATGGACCGCGAGGCCATGGTCAACGTCGCCGGCTATGGCTATCCGACGCTGAACGACGACCCCGGCACCTTCGGCAAGCGCTTCGAGAGCTGGGCCGATCCGCAGGTGAAGGAGAAATTCGGCAAGTACACCCAGTACGACCTGGAGGCGGCGAAGGCGCTGCTGGACCAGGCCGGCTTCAAGGACAAGGACGGCGACGGCTTCCGCGACACGCCGGACGGCGAGAAGCTGAGCTTCGACCTGATCGTGCCGAATGGCTGGACCGACTGGATCAGCACCTCGCAGATCGCGATCGAGGGCCTCAACCAGATCGGCATCGACGTCAAGCTGGCGACGCCGGACGGCGCGGCCTGGCGCCAGAGCCTGCTGGACGGCAAGTTCGACATGGCGCTGAACTCCTGGTACGTCGGCGCCACCCCCTACTACCAGCTGGACGACGCCTTCCATTCCCGCAACAAGGGCAAGACCCGGTTCACGGCGCAGCGCTTCTTCGATCCGAAGCTGGACCAGCTGCTGGACGCCTATACCCAGACCACCGACGACGCCAAGCGCAAGGACCTCTTGGACCAGGCGCAGCTGCTGCTGGCGGAGAAGCTGCCGGTAGTCGTGATCTACAACAACCCGATCTGGTACGAGTACAACTCGAAGCGGTTCACCGGCTGGGCCACCGCCGACAACCCCTTCGTCAGCCCGCAGAACTACGACCCCAACCACGAGCGGCTGCTGCACCTGCTGGCGCTGAAGCCGGTGCAGTAGTCGAGGCCAGTCCCCTCTTCTGTCATTGCCGGGCTTGACCCGGCAATCCCGAGAGCGTCGACAACCTCTGGATGCCCGGGTCAAGCCCGGGCATGACAGCGGGGGGAATGCGGTACCATCACAGCCCGCCCATCAGCCGGATGACCTGACCACATGGCCTTCGTCGGCAGACGACTGTTCTTCTACCTGGTCGCCTTCCTGGTGGCCGCGAGCATCAACTTCCTGATCCCGCGGCTGATGCCGGGCGACCCGATCGACATCATGTTCTCGCAGTCCGGCACCCGGCTGTCGGTCGAGAACCTGGCGGCGCTGAAAGCCACCTTCGGCTTCGTCGATGGCCCGCTGTGGCAGCAGTACCTGACCTATCTCGGCAGCGTCTTCACTGGCGACCTCGGCGTCTCGGTGAAGTACTTCCCCACCCCCGTCTCCGACGTGCTGGGCCGCGCCCTGGTCTGGACCCTGGTGCTGATGGGCGGGGCGACGCTGCTCAGCTTCGCCCTCGGCACGCTGCTCGGCATCATCGCCGCTTGGCGCCGCGGCAGCCGCTTCGACGTCGCGGTGTCGACCACCGCCATCGTCTCCACCGCCACCCCGGCGGTGGTGGTGGCGCTGTTCGGACTGTTCGTCTTCGGCTTCACCCTGCAGTGGTTCCCGACCGGCTACGCCGCCGACACCTCGATCGACCCCGCCTTCTCCGCCGAATACATCCTCAGCGTGCTGTACCACGCCGCCCTGCCGGTCGCGACGCTGTCGGTGGTGCTGACCGGGGACTTCCTGGTGACCATGCGCAACAACATGATCAACCTGCTGGGCGAGGACTACATCACCATGGGCCGGGCCAAGGGCCTGGCCGACCGGCGGGTGATGCTGATGTACGGCGCCCGCAACGCCCTTCTGCCCGGCATCACCAGCCTGGCGATCGCCATCGGTAAGATCCTGGGCGGGTCGCTGGTGACCGAGGTGGTGTTCAACTATCCCGGCCTCGGCAACACCCTCTACAAGGCGATCCTGGGGCGCGACTATCCGGTGATCCAGGGCCAGCTCCTGATCATGACCCTGGCCATGCTGGCCGCGAACTTCCTGGCCGACATCGCCTATGCCCGGCTCGATCCCCGGCTGCGCAGGAGCTGAGAGATGCGGATGATCCTGGCCGCTCTGTCCAACCGCAAGGCCGCGATCGGCCTCGTCATCGTCACCTTCCTGGTGGTGATGGCGCTGATCGCGCCGCTGCTGACCGACTACAACCCGTCGCGACGGGTCGGCCGGCCGCACGAGCCGCCCTCGGCCACCCATGTGCTGGGCACCACCCGCAACGGCTACGACGTCTTCGCCCAGCTGGCCTACGGCGCCCGCACCTCTCTGGCCGTCGGCTTCGGCGCCGGCCTGCTGATCACCGTGATCGGCACCGCGGTCGGCATCGCCGCGGGCTATCTCGGCGGCAAGGTCGACGAGGCGCTGAACTTCGCCACCAATGTCGTGCTGGTGATCCCCAACCTGCCCCTGCTGCTGGTGCTGGCCGCCTTCATCGGCCAGGCCAGCCCGCTGGTCATCGCCCTGATCATCGGCGCCACATCCTGGGCCTGGGGGGCGCGGGTGACCCGGGCCCAGACCTTCGCGCTCCGGGAGAAGGAGTTCGTGCGCTCGGCCGAGATGATCGGCGAGCCGCGCTGGCGCATCATGCTGGTCGAGCTGCTGCCGAACCTGGTGTCGATCGTCGGCATCAACTTCATCGGCAGCGTGATCTATTCCGTGATCACGGAGGCGACGCTGGAGTTCCTCGGCCTGGGCGACCCGCAGACCATCTCCTGGGGCATCATGCTGTTCAACGCCCAGAACGCCTCGGCCATGGCGGTCGGGGCGTGGTGGGAGCTGCTGTCGCCCTGCGCCGTGCTGGCCCTGCTGGGCGCCGGCCTGTCGCTGCTGAACTTCGCCATCGACGAGGTCGCCAACCCGCAGCTGCGCATCGGCCGGTCGATGGCGCGCTGGAAGCGACTGGCCCGGCTGCGGGAGGCGCGGCCGTGAGCCCGGATGTGACCGCGGCGCCGCCGCCCGAGCCGCTGCTGTCGGTGCGCGGCCTGACCATCGACTATGTCGGCGACCGCGGCGACTTCCGGGCGGTCGACGACGTCAGCTTCGACATCGGCCGCGGCGAGGTGTTCGGTCTGGCCGGCGAATCCGGCTGCGGCAAGAGCACCATCGCCTTCGCCATCACCCGGCTGCACAAGCCGCCGGCGCTGATCAGCGGCGGCGACATCCGCTTCGACGGGCAGGACGTGCTGCGCCTGGACGGCGAGGCGCTGCGCCGCTTCCGCTGGCGCGAGGTCGGCATGGTGTTCCAGAGCGCGATGAACGCGCTGAACCCGGTGCTGACGGTCGAGGCCCAGTTCCGCGACGTGCTGGCCGCCCACACCGGCTGCGGCCGGGCCGAGGCGCATGACCGCGCGGTCGAGCTGATGCGCATGGTCGACATCGACCCGGCGCGGCTGCGCGACTATCCGCACCAGTTCTCCGGCGGCATGCGCCAGCGCATCGTCATCGCCATCTGCCTGGCGCTGAACCCGAAGCTGATCGTGATGGACGAGCCGACCACGGCGCTCGACGTCGTGGTCCAGCGCGAGATCCTCCAGCAGATCGACGGGCTGCGGCGACAGCTGGGCTTCTCGATCCTGTTCATCACCCACGACCTGAGCCTGATGGTGCAGTTCTGCGACCGCATCGGCGTGATGCTGAAGGGCCGGCTGGTCGAGGTCGGCGCGGCGCAGCAGATCTTCCGCGCGCCCGCCCACGACTACACGCGGAAGCTCTGGGCCTCCTTCCCCTCGGTGCACGGGGCCCGGCGCACGGCGCTGCAGGATGCCGCGGAGGCGACGCCATGACCCCCCTCCTCGCCCTCGAGCGCGTCGGCAAGCGCTTCGGCCCGCTGCAGGCGCTGGACGACGTCTCCATCGATCTCCATGCCGGCCGGGCCCTGGCGTTGGTCGGCGAATCCGGCAGCGGCAAGACCACCTGCGCCCGCATCCTTATGCTGCAGCACCAGCCCACCAGCGGCCGGGTGCTGTTCCGCGGCCGCGATGTCGCCGCGCTGGACGGCAAGGCCGAGCTGCTGGCCTATCGCCGGGCGGTGCAGATGGTGTTCCAGGACCCCTTCGGGTCGCTGAACCCGGTGCACACCATCTTCCACCACATCGCACGCCCCCTCGCCCTCCATGCCGGCCTGGCCGACCGCAAGGCGCTGCGCGCCCGGGTGATGGAGCTGCTGGCGGCGGTGGAGCTGGACCCCGAAAGCACCGCGCCGAAATACCCGCACCAGCTGTCCGGCGGACAGCGGCAGCGGGTCAACATCGCCCGCACCCTGGCGGTCGGCGCCGAGGTGGTGCTGGCGGACGAGCCGACCTCGATGCTCGACGTTTCGATCCGGCTCGGCGTGCTCAACCTGCTGGAGCGGATGAAGCGCGAGCGCGGCATGGCCTTCCTCTACATCACCCACGACATCGCCACGGCGCGCTACGTCGCCGAGGAGATCGCGGTGATGTATGCCGGCCGCATCGTCGAATGGGGCGACACCGGCGCGGTGATCGATGCGCCGCAGCATCCCTACACCCGGCTGCTGCTCTCCGCCGTGCCGGACCCGGAGCGGCCGTTCCACGGCGAGGCCTCGCAGCTGCAGGCCGACCTCGTCGCCCAGGCCCGCGATGCCGCCCGTGCGGCCGGCGGCGTGCGTCAGATCGCCGGCAACCACTTCGTCCGCGCCGCCTGACCGGCGGCCGGACGGCCTCCTCCCCCGGCCCCACGATTCAGGCTTGTCGTCGCCTGCCGATTTCGCTTACCGTGTTTGAGAAAACGGTTTCTCATATCGAAAAACAAACGTCACGAAGTTGACAAGAGAAACCACTTTCTCAACAAGGCGCGACCGGGCTCGGCATGGACCAGAGGTCACCACGATCCGCTCCGAACGGGCCCGGCCGGCCGGTGACGCTGCGTGACGTGGCGCGGGCCGCCGGGGTCAGCGTCGCCACCGCGTCGAAGGCGCTGAACGGCCAGGGCCGGATGGCCGACGAGACGCGCGAGCGGATCCGGCAGACGGCGAAGGCGCTGGGCTTCCGCCCGAACGGGCTGGCGCAGAGCCTGTCGCGGCAGCGCAGCTTCACCGTCGGCCTGCTGACCAACGACACCTATGGCCGCTTCACCCTGCCGGTGATGGCCGGCATCTCCGACGCGCTGGTCGACAACGGCGTCTCGGTCTTCCTGTGCAACATCGAGGACGATCCGCGGCTGGCCCAGACCCATGTCGACGCCATGCTGGAGAAGCGGGTCGACGGCATCATCGCCTCGGGCAAGCGCATCGACCGCCACCTGCCGGTCGACCTGTCGAACCTGGGCATCCCGGTGATCTATGCCTTCACCGAGCCCGATCCGGACTCGATCGGCTTCGTCTCCGACGACGAGGCCGGCGCCCGGCTGGCGGTCGAGCATCTGGCCCGGCTGGGCCGGCGGCGCATCGCCCATGTCACCGGCCCGTCCAGCTTCCGCGTCGTGCACCAGCGGGCCAGGGCCTATCGCGACGTGCTGCGCGAGGCGGGGCTGGATGAGCCCGAGCAGGGGGTGCTGACCGGCCAGTGGACCGAAGGCTGGGGGCACGAGGCCGCCGGCTACATGTTCGATGGCATCGGCCGCCCGCCCGACGCGGTGTTCTGCGGCAACGACCAGATCGCCCGCGGCGTCGTCGACGCGCTGCGCGAGCGTGGCCGCCGCGTGCCCGACGACGTCGCCGTGATCGGCTTCGACAATTGGGAGATCGTCGCCGCCGCGACCCGCCCGCCGCTGACCACGGTCGACATGAACCTGAAGGACCTCGGCCGCGAGGCCGGGCTGACCCTGCTGAAGCTGGTCGACCGCGAGCCGATCGAGCCGGGCATCCGCAAGCTGCCCTGCCGGCTGGTGGTGCGGGCGTCCTGCGGCGCCCCGTTCGACGGCTGACGCCCGGCCGCACCGACAAGGCCGCCCTGAAGGACGGCCGCAACCGAGGGAGGACACGAGATGAAGCGTCTGTTGCAGCGCCTGGCCGGGGGCATCGCCCTTCTGGCCCTCACCGTCTCCGCCGCTTCGGCGGAGACCTTCACCCTGTGGGTGCGATCCGACGGGTCGAACTTCATGCCCCGCATCGTCGAGGCCTTCAACCAGAGCCACGAGGACAAGGCCGAGCTGCAGATCGTGCCGACCGCGGAGCTGGTGCAGAAATACGCCACCGCGGCGGCCGGCGGCCAGGCGCCGGACGCGCTGTCGCTGGACCTGATCTACACCCCGTCCTTCGCCGCCGCCGGCCAGCTCGAGGACATCACCGACTGGGCGAAGTCCCTGCCCTATTTCGACAAGCTGTCGCCGGCGCATGTGAAGACCGGCACCTACAAGGACCGGATCTACGGCCTGCCCTATTCCGCCGACAGCTCGGTCCTGATCTGGAACAAGAAGCTGTTCCGCCAGGCCGGCCTCGACCCTGACAAGGGTCCGGCCAACTGGGCCGAGATCGCGGCGGCGGCGGAGAAGGTCGCGGCGCTGGGCGGCGACGTCAAGGGCTTCTACTTCTCCGGCGCCTGCGGCGGCTGCAACATCTTCACCTTCACGCCGCTGATCTGGGCCAGCGGCGGCGACATCCTGACCGAGGACGGCAGCAAGGCGACCCTCGACACGCCCCAGATGCGCGACGCCATCGCCTTCTACCGCGACATGGTCCAGAAGGGGCTGGTGCCGGAGGGGGCGCGGACCGACACCGGGTCGAACTTCTTCGCCGCCTTCGCCCGCGGCAATATCGGCCTGGCCCCGTCCGGCGCCTTCGCCATCGGCGCCTTGAACACGCAGTTCCCGGACATCGAGTACGGCGTCACCTTCCTGCCGGGGAAGACCGGCGGCTGGTCGTCCTTCGCCGGCGGCGACAACTTCGTGGTCACCAAGGGCACCACCAAGCTGAAGGCGATCAAGGCCTTCCTCGACTTCTCCTATTCGCTGGAGGGGCAGACCCTCTTGGCCCGCTACGGCAGCCTGCCGGTGCGCGGCGACATCTCGGCCGAGGCGCTGAAGGACCTCGACCCCCGCTACAGGATCGCGGCGCGGGCGATGGAAAAGGGCCGGACGCCCTATTCCGTGGTCTTCAACGACATCATCAACAGCATGAACAGCCCCTGGGTGCAGATGGTGAACGAGGTGTTCTTCGGCGACGACGTCGACGGCTCGCTCGCCACCGCCCAGGAGACGATGCAGGGCATCATCGACAGCGCCCCCGGGAACTGAGGGCGGTGATGGCCTGCTCCTTCCCCATGGGAGCCCGGCTCTTATCGGTGGCACCGCTCCCCCTCACCCTCCCGTCGCCTTCGGCGCCGGGCCCCTCCCTCTCCCCGAGGAGAGGGAAAGGGACACAGCGCCAAATTACCTCTCCCCCGGGGAGAGGTCGAAATCGCGCAGCGATTTCGGGTGAGGGGGTGGCGCCGGCCTCGCCGCACAAGCCGATCCGCTTAGGAGGGAGACCGGCATGATCTCCACGACCGAGGCCGCCGGCACGATCACGAGGACGAGAGCCCACCGCCGCCCTATCCGCCGGCACCAGTGGGCCGGCCTCCTCTTCGTGCTGCCGGCGGTGGCGCTGGTGGTGGTGTTCTTCGTCGTGCCGCTGGCGATGACGGCGTGGATGTCGCTGCACAACTGGCCGCTGATGGGCGCGTCGCGCTTCATCGGCCTCGACAACTACCTCGCCATCACCCGCGACACCCGGTTCTGGAGCGCGCTGCGCTTCACCGCTCTCTACACCGTCGTCGTCACCGTCGCGATCTTCGCCGCCGCCTTCCCGCTGGCGCTGTTCGTGGAGAAGCCGCGACCCTTCGGCGGCTTCTACCGCACCGCCTATTTCCTGCCGGTGGTGGTCGGCTTCGCCTCGGCCAGCCTGCTGTGGGCCTGGCTGCTGAACGTCGATGCCGGGCTGTTCAGCCCGGCGGGCGAGGCGCTGGGGCTGACCCGAGGCCGGGTCAACCTTCTGGCCGATTTCGACCCGGCCTTCTGGTCGATCATCGCCATGGTGGTGTGGAAGGTCGCCGGCTTCACCATGGTGATCCTGATGACCGGGCTGCAGGGCATCCCGGCCGACTACCTGGAAGCGGCGAAGATCGACGGCGCCGGCCCTTGGGCCCGGTTCCGGCGCATCACCCTGCCGCTGATGCGCCGGACCATCGCGCTGGCGCTGATCCTGTCGGTCACCGGATCGATGCTGGCCTTCGACCAGTTCTACATCATCCTCGGCGGCGGCCCGCGCAACCAGACCGTCACCGCCGTCTACTGGATCTTCAACCAGTCTTTCGTCTCGTTCCGCCTGGGCTACGGCGCGGCGCTGTCGATGGTGCTGCTGGCCATCCTGCTGGTCCTGAGCGTGATCCAGCTGCGCCTCCTGCGCCATCCGGAGGGCGAGTGATGGGCACGGCCGTGCCGCTGCGCCGGGCCGCCCCCGGCGTCCTGCTGCAGGCCGCGGCGCTGATCGCCGCCCTGCTGTTCCTGGCCCCGATCGCCTGGACCATGCTGGCCAGCCTGAAGCCGGCGTCGGAAGCCAACCTGCCGCCGCTGCCGCCCTGGCCGAGCGCGGGCTGGAGCACCGACAGCTACGCGGCGCTCGATGCTTTCGGCGCCGGCATCGGCCATTACGCCGGCAACAGCCTGACCGTCGCCCTGGCCACCGCCGCCGTCACCTCGATCGTCAGCCTGCTCGGCGGCTACGGCTTCTCGCGCTTCCGCTTCCCGCTGAAGAACGTGCTGTTCGTGCTGGTGATCGCCACGATCATGATCCCCTTCCAGTCGATCCTGACGCCGCTGTTCCTGCTGCTGACCAAGCTGGGGCTGCAGAACACGTTGGCCGGGCTGGTGCTGATCTACGTCACGCTGCAGCTGCCCTTCTCGATCTTCATGATGCGCAACGCCTTCGACGCGGTGCCGCGCGAGATCGAGGAGGCGGCGCGGATCGACGGCGCCGGCAGCCTGCAGCTGCTGGCCCGGGTGATGCTGCCGCTGGTGTTCCCCGGCATCGTCACCGTGGCGCTGTTCGCCTTCCTGGCGGCCTGGAACGAGTTCCTGGCGGCGCTGATCCTGCTGACCGATCAGGACAAGTTCACCCTGCCGATCCTGATGACCGCCGTCCGCTCCGGCCGCTTCGGCGCCGTGAACTGGGGCGCGGTGCAGGCCGGCGTCACCGTCATGATGATCCCCTGCCTGATCCTGTTCCTCGCCCTGCAGCGCTTCTACATCCGCGGCCTGACGGCCGGCGCGGTGAAATAGGCGCGAGCATTCCCTGACCGACCGATCGATCGATGGAGTTCCGGATGACCGCCGACCTCGCCCCCGCCGCCGATGCTGCGCCCCGCGCCCGCTTCCGCCCGCCCGCCGTGCCGCAGGTCGAGGTCCGTGGCTTCTGGGGCGCCCGCATCGACGCCGTCTGCGCGAAGACCGCCGACACCCTCTACCAACGCTGCGAGGAGGCCGGGATGCTACAGCAGATCGACCCCAACGCTCCGTCGCCGGGGGGGAAAATCCCCTTCCATGGCGGGCTGGTCACCGCCCAGATGTTCTGGGATTCGGACTTAGGCAAGGTGATCGAGACCGCGGCCTACTGCCTGCAGCGCACGCCGAATCCGGAGCTGGAGCGCAAGGTCGACCACGTCATCGACCTGTACGGCCGGCTGCAGCAGCCCGACGGCTATCTCAACAGCTGGTACCAGCGGATCGAGCCGGGGCTGCGCTGGACCAATCTGCGCGACTGCCACGAGCTGTACTGCGCCGGCCACCTGATCGAGGGCGCCGTCGCCTACTTCCAGGCCACCGGCAAGCGCAAGCTGCTGGACATCATGTGCCGGTACATGGACCACGTCGCCACGGTGCTCGGCACCGGCCCGGGCCAGAAGCGCGGCTATTGCGGCCATGAGGAGATCGAGCTGGCGCTGGTCAAGCTGGCCCGCGTCACCGGGGAACAGAAATACATGGACCTGGCCAGGTACTTCATCGACGAGCGCGGCCGGCAGCCGCATTTCTACGACGCCGAGGCGCGCGAGCACGGCCGCGACCCGAACGACTACGTGTTCAAGACCTATGAGTACAACCAGTCGCACCTGCCGGTGCGGGAGCAGGACAAGGTCGTCGGCCACGCCGTCCGCGCCATGTATCTGTACAGCGGCATGGCCGACATCGCGATGGAATACGGGGACGACAGCCTGCGCCTGGCGCTGGAGCGGCTGTGGCGCGACCTGACGAGCAAGCGCTTCTACGTCACCGGCGGCCTCGGCCCCTCCGCCGACAACGAAGGCTTCACCGCCGATTACGACCTGCCGAACGAGAGCGCCTATGCCGAGACCTGCGCCGCGGTCGGCCTCGTGTTCTGGGCCGGCCGCATGCTCGGCCTCGGCCCCGATGCACGCTATGCCGATATGATGGAGCTGGCGCTGTACAACGGCGCCTCCTCCGGCCTGTCGCTGGACGGCGCCACCTTCTTCTACGAGAACCCGCTGGAGAGCCGCGGCGGGCACCATCGCTGGACCTGGCACCGCTGCCCCTGCTGCCCGCCCAACATCGCCCGGCTCACCGCGTCGATCGGCAGCTACATGTATGGCCAGTCGGAGGATGGAATCGCCGTCCATCTCTACGGCGACAGCACCGCGACGCTGGACGTCGCCGGCGGCAAGGTGCGGCTGGTGCAGGAGACGCGCTATCCCTGGGACGGCGCCATCGCGCTGACGGTCGAACCAGAGGCGCCGGCCGGCTTCACCCTGCATCTGCGCGTTCCCGGCTGGTGCCGGAAGGCAGCGCTGTCGGTCAATGGCGAGGCGCAGGACCTCGCGGCCGTCACCCGCAACGGCTACGCGGCCCTCACCCGGCGCTGGGCGGCCGGCGACACGGTGCGGCTAGAACTGGAGCTGGCGGTCGAGCGGATCCACGCCCATCCGGAGATCCGGCACGACGCCGGCCGGGCCGCGATCCGGCGCGGACCGCTGGTCTACTGCCTGGAGGGCGTCGACAACGGCGTGCCGCTCAACAGCCTGGTGCTGCCGGCGGATGCGAAGCTGACCCCGCGCGAGGAGCCCGGCCTGCTGGGCGGGGTGGTGACCCTGGAGGGACAGGCCCGGGCGCAGCCCGTGTCGGATTGGGGCGACGACCTCTATCGCACCGCCCCGCCGCCCGAGCATCCGGTCCGGATCAAGGCCGTGCCCTACTACGCCTGGGACAACCGCGACCCCGGGGAGATGCTGGTCTGGGTGCGGACGGCCTGACCGGCCGCCGCACCCGACCGGCCGGGGTCAGCGCTTGGCGGTGACCCCGACCTCGGAGCGGCTCATATACTCCTGGGTCAGGGCCGGCATCTGCTGCCAGATCCAGTCTCCCATCGCCTCCTCCTCGGCCTGGATGCGCTCGCAGGTCTCGGCGATGCCGGGCTCGCCGGCCTCGCGGGCGGCGGCCGCCAGCATGCGGTAGCTGCCGGCCTCGAACTGCTCGAAGGAGTAGCTGCCGAGTGCGTGCTTCAGCACCTCGTCCTCGGTCATGGAGTGGAACAGGCCCTGGATGTTGGCGATGGTCTTCTGGGCCAGGACCTTGAGGTCGGACGGGTCGGCGCCGAGCTTCGCCAGGCAGTCCTCCACATCCTCCCGCTGCCGTTTGGTCTGCTGCAGATGCTCCTGCACCTTCGCCTTGGCCTCGGGATAGGTCTCGAGCCGGTCGATCTGCGTCTCCAGAAGGGACACCGCCTGGCTCTCCATGGCGTAGGCGTCGCGCAACCAATGCGTCAGATGCTCTCTCGGATCGGTCATCGCACTCTCCTGTCGCTTCGATACGTCTTGAAGGCTCAACAGCGTTGCGCCGGGACCCGTTCGGCCGGCCGCCAAAAATTGCGACGCCCCCGGCCGGAACCGGCGGCCGGCCGCCGCCATTGGCCGGGTAACGGTCATCTCGGAGCTTGGAATGCCTTCGCCCAGCCGGAAGGAGAGCGCGGAACAGCTGCGGCGGGACATCGACCGCGGCCTGACCGGAGACAAGATCCCGGTGCAGGACCCGGCTGCGGCGCCGCTCGGCACCGATGACGAGGCCGCCGGCATGCCGCCCACCTCCGAGGAGATCCGGGACGCCCGCCGCCGCGAAGCGATCGGGCGTCCGCCGGACACCGAACTCGCGCGCGGCCCCGCGACGTCCGATCCGAGGCTGCCGCGGACCCTGCGGCCGATCTACGCCATCGCCTTCCTGTTCGCGCTGATCTTCGTGGTGGTGCTGATCCTGGCCCTGTGGAGCCTGGCCTGATCACCAGGGCAGGAGAAATCCGGCCAGAGCGAGCAGCAGCGACGGCGGCATCACGACGAGACCGAGCCGGAGGAACTGCAGCGCCCCGACCTCCAGCCCCTCGCGGCGCAGGGCCACCAGCCAGAGGATGGTGGCCAGCGATCCGGTGACCGACAGGTTCGGGCCGAGATCGATGGCGATCAGCGCGGCGCCGGCGATCTGCGGCGGCATGGGGAATTGGTCCAGAGGGGCCTGAGCCAGCGTCGACTGCACGATCAGCCCCGCCGGCAGGTTGTTCATCAGGTTGGTGGCCACCGCCACGATCACACCCGTGCCCCAGGCGGCGCCGCCGACCGAGCGAGCCATGGCGTCCTGCAGCGTGGCGGCGAGGAGATGGACGACGCCGGTCCGGTCCAGCCCCTCGACCAGCACGAACAGCCCGGCGACCAGCGGCAGCACCTCCCAGGAGATGCGGCGCAGCAGCCCCCAGGGCGCGGCACGGCGATGCAGCAGCACCGCCGCGGTGGTGAAGAGACCGGCCAGCGCCGTGGGCAGGCCGAGATCGAGCCCGAAGGCGGAGGCCAGCAGCAGAACGACGGCGGTGACGCCGAGGCCCCAGGCCGCCATATGGCCGCCGGGCGGCAGGGCCGGCACCGGCACGGCGGTGGCGATGGGCGCACGCAGCGCCTTCGCCTGGGTCAGCCGCAGCGCGACGAAGGTCGCCCCGATCGCCAACGCCGACGGCAAGGCGAACCAGGACAGCCACGTCAGCAGCGGCGGCATCTGGCTGCCGAACACCACGAGGTTGGCCGGGTTCGAGATCGGCAGCACGAAGCTGGCGGCGTTGGCGATGAACGCGCAGATCAGGAGATAGGGCAACGGCGCCGCCCCGGCCGCCCGCGCCACGGCATAGACCGCGGGTGTCAGCACCACGGCGGTGGCGTCGTTCGACAGGAAGACGGTGACGATAATGCCGACGACATAGGTCAGCCCGAACAACCGGCTCGCCGATCCGCGGGCCTGCCGCGCCGCGATCGCCGCAGCCCAGTCGAACAGCCCTTCGGTCCGCGCCAGTTCGGCCAGCAGCATCATGCCGATCAGGAACAGGTAGACATCGGTGCCCTTGCCGATCGCCGCCAGGGCATCGGATGCCGTCAGCAGCCCGAACCCGACCAGCGCCACGGCGCCGGCGGCCGCCCAGATCGCCTCGGGCAGGCGCCAGGGTCGCAGGATGACGCCGCCGGTCGCCAGCGCGGCGATGCCCCAGGTGGCGGCGGCGCCGTCGGTCAGCATGCTCATATCGGGATCGTCTCTCGGTTTCGGCTCTTCGTTAGCCGAGCCGGCGGCCATCCGGCAAGATGCGCATCAGCGCAGCCGCGCGGCCTCGGCCTCGTCGAGAAGGCCGAGCCGCCGCGCCGCGGCCAGCAGATGCCAGCGCATCGCCTCGCGTGCCGCGGCGACGGCTCCGCCGGCGATGGCACGGTGAATGCGGCGGTGCTCGTCGATCACCCCGCGACCAGGGCCGGCTGCCTCAGCGTGTTCCCGCGGGCGACGGAGATCGCAGCCGGCCGGAGCGGCGGTGACATTCCCCCGCCTTCGCGCGTTGACGGGAGGGGATAGGAAGGGAGGGATCCCACGCCGTGAGGGTCATTCGAAGCACCGCGGTCGTCGACCAGGAGGCGGACCGACCCGCCGAGACATCCGTGCTGCGGCCGCGGCGGAACGTCTGGCGGATCGAGCAGGCCCGCCGGGCCGCGGTGCTGGTCGACGCCGCCGCCTATTTCGGGGCGTTGCGCTCGGCGATGCGGCAGGCGAAGCACCGGATCCTGGTGATCGGCTGGGACATCGACAGCCGGCCGCCCCTGGTCGGACCGGAGGGCGAGCCCGAGGACGGGCTGCCGGCCACGCTGGGCGATTTCCTCTGCGCCCTTGTCCGCGAGCGGCCCGAGCTGTCCGTCAAGCTGCTGCTCTGGAACTATTCGCTGTACTACGCGCTGGAGCGCGAGCCCCTGCCGCTGCTCGCCCTGCAATGGAGCACGCCGCCGCAGATCGAGCTGTGCCTCGACGACGAGATCCCCGTCGGCTCCTCCCACCACCAGAAGATCGTGGTGATCGACGATGCGGTCGCCTTCGTCGGCGGGCTGGACCTGACGATCCGTCGCTGGGACACCTCGTGCCACCGGCCGGAGCATCCCGGCCGGGTCGACCCGGCCGGCGTCGCCTACCCGCCCTTCCACGATGTCCAGATGGCCGTCGACGGCCCCGCGGCGCGGGCCCTGGCCGAGCTCGCCCGCTGGCGCTGGGAGCGCGCGACATACGAGGCGCTGCCGGCCGTCGCCGCCCGGTCCGTGCCGTGGCCCGAGCAGGTCGAGGCGGATTTCCGCGACGTCGCCGTCGGCATTTCGCGGACGCTGCCGCTGTACCCTGGCGAGGGCGAGGTGCGCGAGATCGAGGCCCTGTTCGAGGACATGATCGATACGGCGCAGGAGGCGATCTACATCGAGAACCAGTTCCTGACCTCCGCTCACATGGCCGAACGCCTGGCCCGCCGGATGCAGGACGTCCCGGCGCTGCAGGCCGTGATCGTGGCCCCGCGCATCCATCACAGCTGGGTCGAGCATCGCGCCATGGCGCCCGGCCGCATCCGGTTCATGGAGATCCTGCGCGCCGGCGGCGTCGCCGGCCGGGTCCGGCTGCTGCACCCGCAGGCCGGCCGCGACGGCGCGACGGCCGACGTCATGGTCCATTCCAAGCTGATGATCGTGGACGACCGGCTTCTGCGGGTCGGCTCCGCCAATCTCTGCAACCGCTCGATGGGCGTGGACAGCGAATGCGACCTGACCATCGAGGCCATCGACGCCGATGAGCGCCGGGCCATCCGGCGCATCCGCGCCCGTCTGCTGGCCGAGCATTGCGGGGTCGAGCCGGAGGAGATGGACCGGCGGATCCGCGAGACCGGATCCCTGCTGGTCGCGATCGCGGCCGCCGGGACGGAACGCCGGCTGGTGCCGGTCGACGACCATCAGCCGGTCGCGGACGAGCGGGGCTGGACTCTCGCCGGCTTCGCCGATCCCCGCCATCCGCTGCCGGCGACCGGCCTGATCGACCGCGCCCTGGCCTCGGTCAAGGCGCGCTGGCGCGGCCTGCTGCGCATCGCCCCGATCATCATCGCGGCCCTGCTGCTGGCGCTGGCCTGGAGCACCACCGACCTCGCCGGCTGGGCGCAGCCGGAGCGGCTGCAGCAGTCCCTGCACGGCCTGGCGGGAACCGGCTGGGGGCCGCCGCTGGTCATCGCAGCCTTCGTGCTGGGCGGGATGGTGATGTTCCCGGTGACGGTGCTGATCGCCGCGACGGCCGCCGCCTATGGCGCCTGGCCGGGGCTGGCCTATGCCGGGGCCGGCGCGCTGGCCAGCGCCCTCGCCGGCTATCTGGTCGGCCTGATGGCGGGCGAGAATGCCTTGCGCGCCGTCATGGGCCCGCGGCTGCACCGGATCCGCGACGGCATCGCCCGCCGCGGGGTAGTCGCCGTCGCCACGATCCGGCTGGTGCCGGTCGCGCCCTTCACCCTGGTCAACCTGGTCGCCGGCGCGGCGCGGATCCCGATCCTCGATTTCGTCCTGGGCACCGCGCTCGGCCTGGCGCCTGGGCTGCTGGTGCTGTCGACGCTGGGCGACCGCATCCTGTCGATCCTGCGCGATCCGTCGCTGGCGGAGATCGGTATCCTGCTGGCGGTCCTGGCCGCCTGGATCGCGCTGTCCGTCGGGCTGCAGGCGCTGGTCAGCCGGAGGCGGCGCTCACGGTCGTGACGGACGCGCCGCTCCGCCTCCTGACATGGAACATCCACGCCGGCATCGGCCCGGACGGCCGTTACGACCTGGACCGCGTGGTCGCCCTGGTCCAGCGGCACGAGCCCGACATCGTCGCCCTGCAGGAGGTGGATTCGCGCGGCCGCGGCAACGGCCCCGATTCCCCCTTTGCCCTGCTATCCACGGCGCTCGGCCCCCACACCGCCGCGGCACGGACCATCGTCGCGCCGGACGGGCATTACGGGCATCTTCTGATCAGCCGCTGGCCGCTGTCGGCCATCCAGCTGCACGACCTGACCCATTCCCGCCGGGAGCCGCGCTGCGCCGTCGAGGCCATGGTCTCGGCCCCGGCCGGCCCGCTCCACCTCGCTTCGGTCCATCTCGGCCTCGCCTTCTCGGAGCGGCGCCGCCAGGCGGCGATGCTGGCGCGGATCGCCGACAGCGCCGCGCGGACCTCGGTCATGCTCGGCGATTTCAACGACTGGACCTGGAACGGCGCCGTCCGGCGGTCGCTGGCCGAGGTGCTGCCGGCCCGCACGCCGCAGCGCACCTACCCGGCCCGCTGCCCCGTGCTGACGCTCGACCGCGTGTACTGCCGGCCGCGCCACGCCCTGCTGCGCAGCTGGGTCGATCCCGAGGGCCGGCATGTCTCGGACCATCTGCCGCTAATCGCCGAGATCCGGGTCGATCCGGTTCCGATGGCGTCGGAACCCGCGATCCGGCCGTCTCGTTGACCAGGCGAGATCGTCCGCCTCCAGCACGGAGCCGACCATGAGACGCCTCCCGGCGGTTGTGGCCGTCGCCGCCATGGCCTGCCTCGCGACCGTCCCGACCGCATCGGCGCAGAGCGGCAACGTCGCCGTGCAGCCGGTGCAGACCGATGCGGCCGGCTATGTCCGGGAGACCGCGATCAGCAACCTGTTCGAGGTCTCGGCCGCCCAGGCGGCGCTGGAGAAGGCAGCCTCCGACGAGGTGCGCAGCTTCGCCCGGATGATGATCGACGACCACATGAAGGCCGGAGAGCAGCTGACGGAGGCGGCGAAGGGCCAGAATCTCGCCACCTCCCTGCCGACCAGCGTGGACGCGCGACACGACCAGCTGCTGCAGGATCTCGCCACCGGGACCGAGCAGGATTTCGACCGGCTGTACATGCGGACCCAGGTGGAAGCCCACACCGCGGCGCTGAAGCTGCAGCAGGACTACAGCAGCTTCGGCGCCAACCCCGCGCTGAAGGCGATCGCCACCCAACTCGTCCCGATCATCAAGCGCCATTTGGATCAGGCGCAGACCATCCTCGACCGGCTCAGCAGGGCCTGACGACGGGCAACGCCGGGCGCGGTTCGCCGATCCGTCGAGTTCGATGAAAATCTTCATGAAATGAGATTGCGAGTCATTATTATTCTTGATAATTGAGCAGCCGGCATTTCACGACGGGCGCGGCGCAGGCCGCCGGCGTCCGCGGTTCCGAATAAGAAGGATGGGGTGGCATGGGTGCTGGATACGGCGCGCGCGACCGCGTGCGGATGTTGCTAACGACAACCATTCTCGTCGCGGCCAGCGGATCGGTCGGGACATCCGCGCAGGCGCAGACGCAGGTTCAGCCTCCGGCGCAGCCGCAGGTGCAGGAGACGCAGCCCGGGGACGGCGTCGTCCTGGCCCCGATCGTCGTCACCGGCCAGGGCGAGAGCCCGACCGGCCCGGTGCAGGGTTTCGTGGCCAACACCGGCCTCAGCGCCACCAAGACCGCCACGCCGCTGATCGAGACGCCGCAGTCGATCTCGGTGGTTCCCAAGGACCAGATCACGGCGACGAACGCCGAGACCCTGTCCCAGGCGCTGACCTACACCCCCGGCGTCACCTTCCAGTCCGGCGCCTACAGCCGGCTGAACGACGATTTCATGATCCGCGGCTTCAACGTGTCCACCGGCGCATCCGGCATGCTGCGCGACGGGCTGCGGCTGCAGTCGAACGTCTATGACGGCAACCAGGAGCCGTACGGGCTGGAGCGCATCGAGGTGCTGCGTGGTCCCTCCTCCGTCCTCTACGGCCAGTTGACCCCCGGCGGCGTGGTCAACGCCATCAGCAAGCGGCCGACCGACACGACGTTCCACGAGCTGAACGCCGAGTACGGGAGCTACGGCCGGACCCAGTTCTCCGGCGATACCGGCGGGCCGATCGATGACAACGGCATGCTGTCCTACCGGCTGACCGGCCTGTGGCGCGATTCCGGCAACTGGGTCGATCACGTGCCGGACGACAAGTTCTACATCGCCCCGGCCCTCACCTTCCGGCCGTCGGACGCGACCACCATCACCTTCCTGAGCGACTATCAGGAGATCTACACCCGCTTCGCGCCGCCAATGCCCTTCACCGAATTGCGCGAAGGCAAGATCCCGCGCGACCTGTTCATCGGCCAGAAGGGCTACGACAAGTACTACAGCGAGAGCTACACGCTCGGCTACCAGCTCGAGCACAAGTTCAACGACAGCCTGACCCTGCGCAATTCCCTGCGCTACTATCATGCCGAGGTGGATTGGAACTATCTGAGCTACGGAACGCTCAGGGCCGACAATTCCCTGACCCGCGGCGTGATCAATCGCGACGAGGAGTCGAACGGCTTCACCACCGACACCTCGCTGGAGGCAAAGGTCGAGACCGGACCGGTGCAGCACACGCTCCTGGCCGGCATCAACACATACGGCGTCAGCTACGACACCAACCGCTTCGGCGGCTCGGTCGCCGCGCTCAACGACATCTACGACCCGGTCTACGACGCGACCGTCACCGTCAACAACAGCAACAACACCGGCTTCAAGAACTCGGGCTCGCAGATCGGCATCTATTTCCAGGATCAGATGAAGATCTACGACAAGCTGATCCTGGTGCTCGGCGGCCGCTACGACTGGGCCGACGCCTACAACAACAGCTACCGCAATCAGGCCACGCTCGACCTTCTGGGCATCGACCGGAAGCAGAGCCGTTCGGACAGCGCCTTCACTGGCCGCGTCGGGCTGCTGTATCTGTTCGACAACGGCCTCGCGCCCTATGTCAGCTTCAGCCAGTCCTTCGACCCGACCGCGCTGAGTGCCGGCGTCAGCGCCGACGGAAGGCAGTTCGAGCCGAGCAAGGCCAACCAGTACGAGGCCGGGCTGCGCTACCAGCCGGCGGGCGAGAACTTCCTGATCAGCGGCGCCATCTTCCGGATCGACCAGGACCATGTGCTGATGACGGATCCGGAGAACAACCTGTTCTCGATCCAGACTGGCAAGGTGCGATCGCAGGGCATCGAGCTGGAGGCCCGGGCCAGCATCGGTGCGCTCAACCTCGTCGGCGCCTACAGCTATACCGATGCACGCAACATGGAAGGCCAGCTGAAGGACGAGCGCCTGGCCCTGGTCCCGTATCACAATGTCTCGGTCTGGGCCGACTACAAGCTCGACGGCCTCGGCCTCAGGGGCCTGACGATCGGCGCCGGCCTGCAGTATCTGAGCTCCACCAACATCCCGGGCTTCTATCCCGCCAGCAGCCCCGAGGCCGGAGGGAAGGTCCGCGAGGACGTGCCGGGCCGGATGCTGGTGGACGCCATGATCTCCTATGATTTCGGCGCGCTCGACGAACGCCTGACGGGAACCACGCTGCAGCTCAACGCCAAGAACCTGTTCGACACGGACTACATCACCTGCGTCGACATCGGCGGCTGCCGTTACGGCGAGCCCTTCACCATTTCGGCCTCGCTGGGCTACCGCTGGTGACGATGTGATGCTGCACCGGCGCGCGGTCCTGGGCGGGATCGGGCTGGCCCTCGCCGGCCCGGCCTGGGCGCGCGCGCAGGCCCCGGGACCGGCACGCCGGGTCGCATGCCTCGACCTGCTGCTGACCGAGACGCTGCTGACGCTCGGCGTCACGCCCGCCGCGGTCGGCAACATCCCGCTCTATGAGCGGCTGGTGGCCGAGCCGGCGCTGCCGGACGGCGTGCCGGATCTGGGCCCGCTGCAGGAACCCAATCTCGAGCTGCTGCAGCATCTGCGGCCGGACCTGATCCTGGCCCCCTCCTGGGCCGAGGTCGGCCAGAATGACCTGGAGCGCATCGCCCCGGTCGCCTGGCTGCCGAGCTTCTCCACCGAGAAGCCGGCGCTGGACCATGCCCGGGACCTGCTGATCCGGGTGGCGGCGCTGACCGGCCGCGACGCCGAGGCCCGGGCCTGGGCCGACCGCGCCGGTGCTGCCGTGGCCGAGGCCCGCCAGGTCCTCGAGCCCTGGACCGACCGGCCGGTCTATGTCGTCCGCTTCATGGAGGACGGGCGCCATGCCGCGATCTTCGGCGGCAAGGGCATGATCGGCGACGTGCTGTCCCGCCTGGGCCTGCGCAACGCCTGGACGGGGCGAACCAATGTCTGGGGCACCACCTCGATCGGCATCGAGCAGCTGGCCGGCGACGCCGAGGCCCGGCTGATCCATTTCGACCGCGGCGCCGAGACCGAGCGCGCGCTGCGGCAGCTCGCGGCCAGCCCACTCTGGGCCGCCCTGCCGGCGGTGCGCCGGGACCGGGTGATCGAGATGCCGGTGGTCTATCCCAACGGCGGGGTGGCCTCCGCCATCCGTTTCGCCCGGCAGCTCGCGCAGGTCCTGCCGGCGCAGGGATCCGCGAATGGCTGACCTCGCCCTGTCCCGGCCGGTGGCGACGGGCCGCCCGGCCCTGCTGGCGGCGCTGCTGATCGGTGCTGCCCTGGCCCTGTTCCTGCACCATCTGCGGGCGCTGCTGCCCGCGGCGGAATGGGGGCAGGCCCTGACCGCGCCCGATCCGGCCGAGATGCGTCAGATGCTGGCGCAGTACAGCCTGCTGCCGCGCCTGGTCGTCGGCCTGCTCGGCGGCGCCGCGCTCGGCCTGGCCGGCGTGCTGTTCCAGCAGGCGCTGCGCAACCCGCTGGCCGAGCCCGGGACGCTGGGCGTCTTCGCCGGGGCGAAGCTGGCGCTGATCGCCGCCACCTTGTCAGTGCCATCGCTGCTGGAAGCCGGGCAGGAGGCGGTGGCCCTGCTCGGCAGCGCCGCGGCGATGGCCCTGATCCTGCTGCTGAGCTGGCGCCACAAGCTGGCGCCGATCGCCGTGATCCTGGCCGGGCTTGTCGTCACCTTCTATCTCGACGCCGGCAGCAAGATGCTGGTGCTGTTCAACCACCAGGCCCTGACCGACCTGTTCGTGTCGCAGGGCGGATCGCTGAATCAGAACAACTGGGACGTGGCGCTGGCCCTGGCGCCGCGCCTGGCCCTGGCGGGGCTGGCCGGCGCGCTGATGCTGCGGCCGCTGACCCTGCTCGACCTCGACGAGGACGGTGCCCGCGGACTCGGCTTGTCGCCGGCGGCGGCCCGTCTCGCGGCGATCGCGGGGGCGGTGCTGCTCAGCGCCTCGGTCGCCGCCCTGCTCGGGCCGATCGGCTTCATCGGCCTGGCCGGGCCCGCCATCGCCCGCCTCGCCGGCGCGCGGCGTTTCCGCGACCGCCTGGTCTGGGCGCCGGCCGTCTCCGCCGGGCTGCTGGCGCTGACCGATCAGTTGGTGCAGTTCGTCGACGCCGCCAGCGCGGTGCCGACCGGCGCCGTCACCGCCATCCTCGGCGCGCCGCTGCTGCTGTGGCTGCTGCGCCGGCTGCGTCCGGCGGCGGGCGAGGCCCGGCCCAGCCGTCCGGCCGCCGATGACCATCGCCGCCGGCATCCCTGGCCCTGGATCGCCGGCGCCCTGCTGCTGCTCGGCCTGGTCGTCTGGGCCGCGCTGGCGCTGGGCCGCACGGCGGAAGGCTGGCAGTGGAGCATGGGCGGCGAGCTCGACCTGCTGTTGCCCTGGCGGGCGCCGCGCGTCGCTGCGGCGCTGGGCGCCGGCTTCATGCTGGCGACCGCCGGCGTGGTGCTGCAGCGCCTGACCGGCAACGCCATGGCGAGCCCGGAGCTGCTCGGCGTCTCCTCCGGCGCCGCCCTGGCGCTGATCCTCGCCGCCGTCGCCGTGCCCGGATTGGATCGCCTGGCCCTGACGGGCGTGGCCGGGCTCGGCGCGCTGGCGGCGCTGCTGGCGGTGCTCTCGCTCGGGCGGCGATCGGCCTTCTCCTCCGAGCACATGCTGCTCGCCGGCGCGGCGCTGACCACCATCGCCGGCGCCTTCATGGTGGCGCTGCTGTTCAGCGGCGACCCCCGGACCGCGCTGCTGCTGGGCTGGCTGTCTGGATCGACCTACGGCGTCTCCGTCCGCGATGCCGCGATCACCTGCGGCCTGGCCCTGGCCGCCGCGCTGATCCTGCCGCTGGCCGGGCGCTGGCTGACCATCCTGCCGCTCGGCGCCGCGACCGGCCGGTCGCTGGGGCTGTCGCTGGCCCGCAGCCGGGCCGCCCTGCTGCTGCTGACCGCGGCGCTGACCGCCGGGGCGACGCTGACCGTCGGCCCGCTGAGCTTCGTCGGGCTGATGGCGCCGCACATGGTCCGCATGCTCGGCATCCGCCGGCCGACGCCACAGATCCTGGCGGCCGGGCTGCTCGGCGCCGGGCTGATGGTGCTGGCCGACTGGCTGGGCCGCACCGTCGCCTTTCCCTGGCAGGTGCCGGCCGGGCTGGTTGCGACCTTCGTCGGCGGCACGTATTTCATCTGGCTGATGCAGCGACGGCGGCCGGCATGACACCCGCATTCCTCCCATGATCGACGCCCTGGCCCCGATCTTCGTCGGCCCGCTGGCCGATTTCGCCGACCGGCTGATGCCGGCCGAGGATCCGCGGCCGGGGATCCGGGGATCTGACCTGCTCGACCCCGCCGTGCTGGGCCCGATCCTGGAGTGCTTCGCCCGGCGCTACGACCAGCCGGAACCGCGGGCGGTGGCCTCGCTGTGGGCGAAATGGCATTTCTGGATGCTGCTGACGCCGGTGGTGGCGGCCAGCCTGCTGGTGGAGCGCGGCCTGCCGACCGGCCTCGACGAGGTCGAGGTGATCGTGGCACCGGACGGACAGACGACCGGGTTCAAGCTGCCGCATGACGGCGGCCGGATCGCCCCGGCCGACGGCTTCGAGCGCTTCGGGCCGCTGGTCGACCGGCATATCGAGCCGCTGATCCGGGCGCTCGCGGCGCAGAGCGGCGCCACCGCGAAGGTGCTGTGGAGCAATGTCGGCAACCTGTTCGAGAACCTGCTGCGCCAGATCGAGGCGTCCGGCATGGCGCGCGGGCCCGGCCCGGCCCAGGCCCGCGCCCTGATGGCGAGCCGCGACTGGCCCGGCCGGCGCGGCAACCCGCTGTTCGAGCCGGTGCGCTATGTCGAGCGCGACGGCGAGCGGAAGAGGCTGCGGCGCGTCTGCTGCATCCGCTATCTGATCCCCAGCCTGGAGCTGTGCTCGACCTGCCCGCTGGAGAAAGCGAGACCGGCATGAACCACACCGCCCCCGCGCCTGCGGCCGAGACCGATGCCGCGCCGGCGATGTTCGAGCTGTCTCAGGCCGCCTTCGCCGTCGCCGAGCGCACCCTGCTGCAGCCGCTGGACCTCACGCTGGCGCCGCACCGGGTCACCGGGCTGATCGGCCACAACGGCTCCGGCAAGTCGACGCTGCTGAAGATCCTGGCGCGGCAGCAGCCGCCGAGCGCCGGCACGGTCCGGTTCGAGGGCCGGCCGCTGCGGGACTGGGCCGACCGCGCCTTCGCCCGGCGGGTCGCCTATCTGCCGCAGCAGACGCCGCCCGCCTCCGGCCTCCTGGTGCGCGAGTTGGTGGCGCTGGGGCGCTATCCCTGGCACGGCGCGCTCGGCCGCTTCGGCGCCGTCGACCGCGAAAAGGTCGAGGAGGCGATGGCGCTGACCGACATCTCTCCCTTCGCCGACCGGCTGGTCGAGACTCTGTCGGGCGGCGAGCGGCAGCGGGCTTGGCTGGCCATGCTGGTGGCGCAGGACGCCGCCTGCCTCCTGCTGGACGAGCCGATCTCCGCCCTCGACATCGCCCATCAGGTCGATGTCCTGGCGCTGGTGCAGCGGCTGAGCCGGAGCAAGGGGCTGGGCGTCGTCATGGTGCTGCACGACATCAACATGGCGGCGCGCTTCTGCGACGACATCGTGGCGCTGCATTCCGGCCGGCTGATCGCCCGCGGCGCGCCGGAGTCGATCCTGCGGCCCGACCGGCTGCAGGCGATCTACGGCATCCCGATGGGCGTCCTGCCCAACCCGGCCGGCGGCCCGCCGATCAGCTATCCCCACTGACCGGCGGGGCTCCCTCCCCCCTACTGCGCCGCCACCGCTGGCAGGGCATCGGCCCGGCGCAGCGCCTCGCGGACGCCGGACTGGAAGTCCGGCGCGTGTATGATGTCGAGATGCGTGGCGCCCGGCACCCGCGCCAGCGCCGCCACCGGCACCAGCAGGCTCCAGTCGCGCAGCCGCTCCGGCCGGCCCAGCGAATCCTCCGCCTGCCAGACATGGACCGGCAGGTCGAGCGGCCGGTACTGGTAGCGCGCGGCGCGCAGCCGCTTGTCCAGCATCGCCCACAGCTCGAATTCGCGCGAGGTCAGGTCCGGCCCGTCCGCGGGCAGGCCGTCGGCATGGGCCAGGACGTATTCGTCCAGCGCCGCCCGCTCGGCCTCGTCCATCAGGCCGAACAGCGACCGCCACTGCGCCGCCATAGCCGAGCGGCCGAGCCACTGCTCCAGCAGGGCCGCGGCCCGCCGCCGCTCCTCCGCCGCCGGCGATCGGCCGGGACGGAAATCGACATTCTCGAAGACATCGACCAAGCCCAGGAACTCGACCGCCATCCGCCCCTTCAGGCGATGCGCCGTCTCGAAGGCCAGGTCGCCGCCGGAGGACCAGCCCAGCAGGGCGCAGCGCCCGCCGGCAGTGCGCTCGATATGGTCGGCGAATTCCTGCGCCAGCGCCGCCATGTCGTAGCCGCGCCAGCGCTGCGCGGTATAGACGTGGCTGACGAAGCCGGTGACCGGGCGGTCGCCGCCCAGCGCCGCGACCATCGAGGCGAACTCGGTCGAGTTCACGATCAGCCCGGGGATGCAGTAGGGCGGCACGCCGTCGCCGCCGCCCGGCAGATGCACGACCCCCCGCCCCCTCGGCGGCGCCGGCGCGATCCGCTCTGCCCGCTCGGCCAGGCTGCGGGCGTTCAGGATGTCGGCCAGGGTCAGCGCCTGCCCGCCGGCCAGCCCCTGCTTGCGGATCCGGGCCAGCAGCTTCAGGCTGAGGATCGAATCCCCACCGAGGGCGAAGAAGTTGTCGTCGCGGCCGATCGCGTCGGTGCCGAGCAGGCCGGACCAGAGCGCGGCCAGCGCCTGTTCGGTCTCGCCGCGCGGCGGGTCGCCGGCCGGCTTTGCCGACTCGGGGGCCGGCAGCGCCCTGCGGCCGGGCTTGCCGTTGGCCGTGACCGGCAGGGCGTCCAGCCGCAGCCAGGCGGCCGGGACCATGTAGTCCGGCAGCCGGGCGGCGAGCTTGGCCTTGACCGCCTCCAGATCCGTGCCGGCCGGCGCTGCGACATAGGCGACGAGCTGCAGCCGGCCATCCTCCGCCGGCAGCGCCACCACGGCGGCGTCGGCGACGCCGTCGAGGCCGCGCAGCGCCGTCGCCACCTCGCCCGGCTCGACCCGGTAGCCGCGGATCTTCACCTGGTCGTCGGCCCGGCCGAGGAATTCCAGGCTGCCGTCCCTGAGCCGCCGCACCCGGTCGCCGGTGCGGTACAGCCGCGCGCCGGGCGGGCCGAAGGGATCGGGCACGAAGCGCTCCGCGGTCAGGTCCGGGCGGCCGAGATAGCCACGCGCCACGCCGGGGCCGCCGAGATAGAGCTGGCCTGCCGCGCCAGCCGGCACCGGGTTGAGATGGCCGTCCAGCACATGCGCCGCGGCATCCGGCAGGGGCCGGCCGATCGGCAAGGTGCCAGCGTCGCGCCAGGCCACGACGGCGGGCTGGCACAGCGCACCGACCGTGGCCTCGGTCGGGCCATAATGGTTAACCACCCGGCAGCCGGGCGCCAGCTCGCGGATCCGCTCCAGCAGCGGCCAGCCGGTGGCCTCGCCGCCCAGCACCAGCGTGTGGGCCGGCAGCGCATCCTGCGGCCGGCGCGCCTGCAGCAGCGCCTGCAGGTGGCTCGGCACGATCTTCAGCACCTCGATGCGCTGGGCGGCCATGGTTTCGGCGAAGCGGTCCGAGTCGAAGGCGTGGGCCGGATCGATCAGATGCAGCTCGCCGCCGCCATAGAGCGCGCCGTAGAGCACGGTGTTGCCCAGATCGGCGGCGACGGTCGAGACCATCGCCATCCGCGCGCCCTCGGGCAGGTCCAGCACCTGCAGCACGCCGCGGGCATAGTCGGCCATGCCGCCGCGGGTGACGACCACGCCCTTCGGCTTGCCGGTCGACCCCGAGGTGTAGATCACGCAGCCGGCCTGGTCCGGCACCGGCGCGGACAGTGGGACTGTCGCATCATCAGCATCGTCGTCCAGCGACAGGCGCAGCACCTCGCAGCCGAAGCTCTCCGCCGTCTCGGCATCGACCAGCAGCCAGCGGGCGCCGCTGTCGGCCACCAATTCCGCCCGCCGCTCCAGCGGCGCCGCGGGGTCGAGCGGCAGATAGGCCGCGCCGGCCTTGAGCACGCCGAGCAGGCCCAGCACCCATTCCGGCGTCCGCCCCATCTGCAGCGCCACCCGGTCCTCGGGCCGGACGCCGCGGGCGACCAGCCGCCGGGCCAGCCGGTCGGAGGCCTGGTCGAGCTGCGCCCGGGTATAGGACCTGTCCTCGTGCCGGAGGGCGACCGCTTCCGGCCGCGCCGCCGCCTGCGCCCGCCAGGCCGCGATCAGATCCGCCGGCGGTTCGCCGCTCACCGGTCCGAACGCGGTTTCCGCCGCTGGGATCGGCGCGAGATCGGCCAGGCGCCGCCCCGGCGCCGCCACCACGGCCTCGGCCAGGACGGCGAAATCCGCCGCCAGCCGTTCGATCGTCGCCGCGTCGAACACGTCGGGGGTGTAGGCGATGAGGACGTCGACCCCCTCCGCCCGGTCGGTGAAGTCGAGGCTGAGGTCGAAATGCGCGGCGCCGCTGCCCAGGCCGCGCAGCGTCATGGCCAGGCCGGCGAAGTCGCGGCCGCCCGGCGCGTCGGCCTGCTCGGTGCATTTCACCTGGAACAGCGGGTGCACCCCGGCCTGCCGCGGCGGGGCCAGCGCCTCGACCACCATGTCGAAGGGCATGTCGATCCGGGTCTCCGCCGCCAGCAGGCCCTCGCGCACCTGGTCCAGCAGCGCGGTGAAGCCCCGGCGCTGGTCGATGACCGTGCGCAGCACCGCGACATTGGTGAAGTAGCCGATCATCGGATGCGTCTCGGCCCGGCCGCGATGGGCCAAAGGCGCGCCGATGCGGATGTCGTCGCCCCCGCCGTTCCGCGTCAGCAGCAGCTTGAACAGCGCCAGCACGGCCATGAAGGTCGAGGCGTTGCGGCCGCGGGCCAGGGCGCGCAGCCGGTCGCTCAGGGGCTGGGACAGGCGGAAGCGGTGCGCCGCCCCGGCCCCGCTGCGCTCCGTGGGACGCGGGCGGTCGAACGGCAGGTCGAGCGGCGGGTGGCTGTCGCCCAGCGCCGCCTTCCAGGCCTCGATCTGTCGCGCCTCCTCCCCCGCCTCCAGCCAGCTGCGCTGCCAGGCGGCGTAGTCGGCATAGTGCAGCGCCAGCGGCGGCAGGCCGGACGGCGTGCCGTCGCGCCGGGCGGCGTAGAGGGCGGCGAGGTCGCGGATGATCAGCCCGATTGACCAGCCATCGGCGACGATGTGGTGCAGGGCCAGCACCAGCCGGTGCTCGCGATCGGCCAGCGCATGCAGCTCGAAGCGCAGCAGCGGCCCGGCTTCGAGGTCGAAGGGCTGGCGCGCCAGGGCTTCGGCGAAGGCGTCGCTCTCCGCCTCCTGATCCGCAGCGGCGCGCAGGTTCCGGACCACGAAGGGCGGCGGCAGCTCGGCGTGCAGGCGCTGCACCGGCCGGCCCTCGGCGTCGATGCCGAAGGTGGTGCGCAGCGCCTCGTGCCGGGCGACGAGATCGCCGGCCGCAGCCTGCAGCGCCGCGGCGTCGAGGTCGCCGGACAGGGACAGGATGCCGGCCATGGTGTAGGCCGGGCTGGCGGGGTCGCGCTGCCAGGTCAGCCACAGCCCGCGCTGGGCGTGGGACAGCGGCAGGTCGCCGCCGCGCTCGACCGGCACGATCGGCAGGGTGGCGAAGTCCACCCCGTGCTCGGCCAGCTTGTCCAGGAAGGCGCGGCGGCGATCCGGCGCCAGCGCGGCGAAGCGGCGGGCGATGTCCTGCGCGTTGATGGTCATGTCAGGTCCTCGAGTTCGCTCATCCACTTGTCCATCTCGTCCAGGCGCTGCCCGGCGGCGCCGGAGGACAGGTCCAGGCTGGCGGCCAGCCCGGCGAGGGTGGGATGGTCGAAGAAATGGCGGATCGGCAGGGCGCGGCCGTGCCGCTCCAGCAGCAGCGCCCGCACCTTCATGGCGGCCAGCGAGTGTCCGCCGAGCTGGAAGAAGTCGTCGTGGCGGGAGATGTGGGCGAGGCCGAGGACGTCCTGCCAGATGCGGGCGATGGCCTGCTCGGTCTCGCCCTCCGGCTCGGCCAGGGTCTCGGCCGCGCTCTCCCACTCCGGATCGGGCAGGGCCTTGCGGTCCAGCTTGCCGTTGGCCGAGACCGGCAGGGCCGCGAGCCCCATGATGCGCGACGGCACCATGTAGTCCGGCAGCAGCGCCGACAGGTGCCGCTTCAGTTCGGCCTCGTCGGGCTGCGCCTCGCCGGCGACATAGCCGACCAGCCGGCCCTCCCGCAGCACCACCACCGCGTCCCGCACGCCGGGATGGGAACGAAGGCCCGCCTCGATCTCGCCGAGCTCGATCCGGAGGCCGCGCAGCTTCACCTGATGGTCCAGCCGGCCGAGATACTCGATCGCCCCGTCCCCGCGGCGCCGCACCAGGTCGCCCGACCGGTACATCCGGCTGC